>NZ_JAMYVF010000012.1:0-203027 GCF_040323735.1 Mesorhizobium sp. M0029 | reverse complement strand
GATCGAGCGCGTTCCTGAGGAAGTGCACGTAGCAGCGTTGCCAGGCGGCTTCGGGGATCACCTCGCCGATCGCTGCCACCAGGCCGGCGTGATCGTCGGACACGACCAACTCGACGCCCTTGAGGCCGCGCGCGGGGGTCGCCGGCGACATGAAGAAACGAGACTCGCTGCGAACCCGGCTGCGCTATGGGTTTGACAAGAGCATGGCGGCCGGGCCGATCGCGCTGATCGGCTGGCTCGCCGTCCTTTCCCTGCTGATCATCATCGCCGCCGCGGCCTTCCTTGCGGTGACCCGCATCGCGCCGGAGGGCGGCGAACCGCTGAACTTCTTCGAAGCGTTCTGGGAATCGCTGATGCGCACGCTCGATTCCGGCACGATGGGCGGCGACACCGGCTGGGCCTTTCGTCTCGTCATGCTGTTTGTCACGCTTGCCGGCATCTTCGTTGTGTCGGCCCTCATCGGCGTGCTCAGCGCCGGCGTCGACAGCAAGCTCGATGAATTGCGCAAGGGTCGTTCGCGGGTGCTGGAGAGCGACCACACCATCATCCTCAACTGGTCGCCGTCGGTCTTCGACGTCATCTCCGAACTCGTCATTGCCAATGCCAGCCGCCGCCATCCGCGCATTGTCGTCATGGCCAACATAGACAAGGTCACGATGGAGGACGAGATCGCCGCCAAGGTCGGCAGGTTGGGCAACACACGCATCATCTGCCGCAGCGGCGACCCGACCGACCTCTACGATCTGGCCATCGTCAACCCGCAGACCTCGCGCTCCATCATCGTGCTGTCGCCGGACGGCGACGATCCGGATTCGCAGGTCATCAAGACGGTGCTGGCGCTGGCCAACGACCCGAACCGGCGCACCGCGCCCTATAACATCGCCGCCGAGATCCGCGACGGAAAGAACGCCGAGGTCGCCCGCGTCGTCGGCGGGGCCGAGGTACAGCTTGTCCTGGCCGACCAGCTGATCTCGCGCATCGTCGTGCATTCGAGCCGGCAGTCGGGTCTCAGCGGCGTTTATTCGGAGCTGCTCGATTTCGACGGCTGCGAAATCTACACGACCGAGCAGCCTGATCTCACCGGCAAGACCTTCGGCGAGGCAGTGATGGCGTATGAGCATTGCACGCTGATCGGGCTCTGCGACCAGCAGGGGCGCGTCAATCTCAACCCGCCGTCGGAGCTGGTAATCGGCAAGGACATGCGCGCCATCATCATTGCCGAGGACGATGCCGCCATCAAGCTGGGAAGCGCCGGAGCCAAGATCGATGCCGCGGCGATTCTTCGCCATCAGCCCATCGAGGCGAAGCCGGAGCGCACGCTGATCCTTGGCTGGAACCGGCGCGGTCCGATCATAACCTATGAACTGTCGCGCTATGTCGCGCCTGGTTCGATCCTGACCATCGCCGCCGATACGCCAGGCCTCGAGCAGGAAGTTGCCGGGCTGCCGGTCGTCGGCGACAATCTGTCGGTTTCCTGCCGGATCACCGACACGTCGAGCAGCACAGCACTGGCAAGCCTGGACGTGCCTTCCTACGACCACGTGCTCGTCCTCGGCTACAGCGAGACCATGGCAGCGCAGCCCGCCGATACGCGCACGCTGGTGACGCTGTTGCATCTGCGCAAAATCGCAGACGATGCCGGCACGCATATCTCGATTGTCAGCGAAATGATCGACGTGCGCAACCGCGAGTTGGCGGCGGTGACCAAGGCCGATGACTTCGTCGTCAGCAACCGGCTGGTCAGCCTGATGCTGGCGCAGGCATCGGAGAACCAGCATCTCGCCGCGATCTTCGATGACCTGCTCGACGAGGAGGGCTCCGAAATCTACATGCGTCCGGTCGGCCACTATGTCGCCATCGATCAGCCGGTGACGTTCTGGACGATCGCGGAATCGGCGCGGCTGCGCGGCGAGATCGCCATCGGACATAGGCGCGTTCGCGCTGCGCAGAGTGATGAGCGGGCTCTGGGCGGCGTCACCGTCAACCCGTTGAAGTCGCAAGCGCTGGCCTACCTGCCTGAGGACCGGGTCATCGTGCTGGCGCGGGACTAAACCCCGACTGCCTTGGCGCGAGCCAGAAGCCGTTCGGCGAGCCTGAGATGCGGCCGGTCATACATCTTGCCGTCAATGCCGACCACGCCGGGATTTCCGGCCGCCTCGAAGGCCGCGACGATGGCCTGCGAGCGTTGCACTGCCTCCGCCGATGGCGTGAAGGCGGCGTTGATGACCGGCACTTGCGCCGGATGGATCGCCATCTTGCCGGTAAAGCCGTCACGCTCGGCCTCCGTGCATTCGGCTTCGAAGGCGGCCATGTCGCGAAAGGCGGGGAAAACCGTGTCGATCGCCGCGACTTCAGCTGCGCCGGCGGCAAGGATGGTCATGGTGCGGGCAAGGCGGAAGACATCGGTGTAGCGGCCGTTGTCGTCGCGCGCAGCCTGCGCGCCGATCGCCGCCGACAGATCTTCGGCACCCCAGGTGAGGCCGGCAAGCCTGGCGCTTGCCCCGGCATAGGTCGCGGCGGCCAGCAACCCAGCAGCGGTCTCGGTAATGATCGGCAGGATCTTGATCGCGCCATCCGGCAATCCGTTTTCGGCCTCATGTACGCGGAGCTTTACGGATAGCTGCTGGACATCCTGGCCGCTGTTCGACTTCGGCAGCATGATGCCGTCGGGTTTGACCGGAACCAGGGCGGCCAGATCATCGTCGGTCAACCCGGTCGATAGGTCGTTGACTCTGATATAGATGGCGGAGCTTGTCTGCTGCCTGTTGCCGGCAATAAAGCGTGCTGCGATGTCGCGTGCCGACGGCTTGTTTTGTGGCGCCACGGAATCCTCAAGGTCGACGATGACCACGTCGGCGCCGGCGCCAAAACCCTTCTCCAGTTTCTTTTTGGAATCCCCGGGCACAAACAGCAGCGAGCGCATCAGGCCGCCTTTTTCATCATCATCGCCTGGCGCGTGCATTTGGCAACGAGCACATCGTTCTGATTGTAGGCGTGATGCTCGAACTCGACGATGCCGCGGTCCGGCTTCGATTTCGAGTCCCTGACTGAGAGCACCGTCGTTTCGACACGGATAGTGTCGCCGTGGAAGACCGGGTGCGGAAACACCGTCTCCTTCATGCCGAGATTGGCAATTGTGGTGCCGACGGTGATGTCATTGACGGAAATGCCGATCATCAGGCCGAGCGTGAACAGCGAATTGACCAGCGGTCTGCCCCATTCGCTCTTGGCGGCGAAGTCGAAGTCGATGTGCAGCGGCTGTGGGTTCAGCGTCATCACCGAGAACAGCATGTTATCGCTTTCGGTGACGGTCTTGCGCAGCGTGTGCCGAAAGACATGTCCGACGACGAACTCTTCGAGATAAAGCCCGGGCATCATTTTTCTCCTCCGCTGCCTGACGGTTGATAGGCGCTGCCCATGCCACCCGCAAGCCAGTTAATAAACATGGTGAACCGTTCGTAAACCATTTCTGCCTAGGGTCATTCCTGGGGCCGGAAGCTTTCCGGCAAGGGGCGTAGCAGGCAGTATGGTTGTCTCGCATTTTCTCAAATGGATCTACACCGCGAGAGTTTCGGAGCGCGCCGCGGCGGCGAGCGCGCTGGCCCGCGCCTACGTCAATTCCGACCTGCCTTTCGAAGACCGTTGCGCGGCCGAAGCGGCGCTGACGCTGCTGCTCGACGACGCCTCGTCGAAGGTGCGGCTGGCTATGGCCGAAGCGCTGTCGATGAGCCATCACGCGCCGCTGCAGATCATCAGCGCGCTTGCCTCCGATCAGCCGGAAGTGGCAGCCCTGGTGCTGGCGCGCTCCCCGCTGCTGACGGACGCCGACCTGATCGACCGCGTCGCGGCCGGGCACAAGGCGACGCAAAAACTGATCGCCGACCGGCCGGTCGTTTCGATGGCGGTTGCCGCGGCGATCGCCGAGATCGGCGAACCGGAAGCGTGTGCGGCGCTGCTCGCCAATGACGGCGCCGACATAGCCTCGCTCTCCTTCCGCCGCATCGCCGAGCGGCATGGCCATATCGCTCATTTGCGCGAGGCAATGGTCACGGATGTGCGGCTGCCGGCCGACTGCCGGCACATGCTACTGGTCAAGCTCGGCGAAACGCTGAAGGCTTCGCCGCTGGTGATGGCGCTGATGGGGGCGGCCAGAGCCGAGCGCGTCACGCGCGATGCTTGCGTCAAGGCTTCGGTGCGGCTGGTCGAAGGCACGCGCGCGGAGGAACATGCGGCACTTATCGAACATCTGCGCCTGCGCGGCGACCTGACCGCAAGTTTCATCATCCGTGCCATTGCCCACGGCAAGGTCGACTTTTTCGGCTCGGCCCTGGTTGCGCTCAGCCAGCAGTCGGAGCAGCGGGTGCGGGCCTTGCTCGCAGGCGGCCAGGACGTCGCGTTGCAGGCGCTGTTCCGCGGCGCCGGCCTTGCCGCTTCCACCCATGGCATCATCCTGCGCGCGCTCAAAATCTGGCGCGAAGTCGCCAACGGCAAGCGCCTCGCCGGCGTGCAGGAGGTCAGCTGGCTGATGCTGAAGGAGCTCGGCGGTCCGGCCACCGAGGGCGATCTCGCCGGCCTGGTCAAGTCGATCCACCTCGACGCGCTGCGGGAAAACGCGCGCGGGCATGCGCTGGCGATAGCCGCGGCCTGACGCCCTAAACTCGGTCCTTGGCGAAGAAATCCGGGAAATCCTCGATCGCGGCGGCGATGATGCGCAGCGAGGCTGCGATCTGCAGCATATCCGCACCGCCGCTGCGCTCTGAAAGGCTGGCTGCATATTGCCGGGCCACAGTGACAGTTGCTGTCTGTGGATCGCCGGTTGCGCGAAAGAGCAGTTCACGCGCGAGGCCGCGCAGGAAATTGGCGATCGAGAGCGCGGTGTCGGTAGGAGTGGACGGCCTCTGCTGCGCGGCGCGCAGGCGCAGGATTTCGAGGCCGACGGTAACGGCGGCGACCCCGCCGCCCAGGATCGCATCGCCTTTCCTGCCGGCATTTTGCAAGAGCGGCATCAGCTGGTTGATGCGGTCATAGGCCAGACTCTCGAAGGCCGAACGCCGCGGCACCCGCTCATGCAGGCACAGCCGCGCCAGATCCTCGCGCATGGCGCGCACGATGCGGTTGGCCGCGCGCCATGGATCCACCGGCAGCACCACGATGAAGACGCAGATAGCCAGCAGGATGCCGACCAGCACCGACGCCGAGCCGGCGAAGAACGGGCCTGGGGCATAGGTCATCGCCTGATGCGGGCTGAGGAAGGCGAGGAAATTGATTGCAAAGGCCGTCGCCACGCCGACGGTGCGCGGATTGGCCATGCCCAGCGCCGTCGGTACCAGGATCGGCACGACAAACAGCGTGAACCAGCCGAAGCCGGGCAAAGCAGGCAGCGCGACCTGGCCAACAAGGAAGGCAAAGGGCAAAGCCAGCAGCGTACCCTTGAAGAAGCCCCAGGACACCCGCACCGGGTCAGGCCGCGCGGCGAAAAGACTGGAGACGACCGCAACGAGGATAACGGTGCCGGCCGTGTCGGACCATTTCGTCGTCAGCCAGAAGGCGGCGACCGCCAGCGTGGCAAGGGCGGCGCGTATGGCATTGCGCGAAGCCCCGGGATAATCGCGATGCACCACCAGCGCAGGCAGCTGCCTGTTGCTCCGGCTCGGGCGCGTCACCGGTGCGCGCAGGGCGTCGAGGCCGCGCAGCACCTGCTTGAAGGCTTCGGCGAAATCGGCGGCGATGGTGAGGCGCGTGATGGTGCCGACCCTGTCGTCCTGATCGGTCGAGGCGTCGGGCATTTGCCGGGCCTTGCCGGCAATCGCGTCGAGCCGCGTCACCCAGGGCGACGTGTCCTCCAGCGCCTCGTGCGTGGCTGCCAGTTCGCTGACCAGCGACTGCAGTTCCGAGCGCACCGGAATGAGCGCTGCGTTTTTCGGCGCGGCGTGAGAATGCAGCGCGCGTGCCGCCGACAGCGCCGACAGAAGCTGACCGATGGTGAGGCGGACCGGATGGGCGCGGGTGGCGAAGCTCGGGGCTTCGAGCCGGGCATAGGTGCGCATCTCGGCCAGCATCTGGGCGTCCGTGATCAGCTTGCCGTGCAGGCCGGCCAGTCTCGCCGGGTCGCCGCCGGAAAAAGCGCCGCCCGCATAGGTTGCAAGGTCGAGGATGCTGCGCTTCAGCCTGGAGATGATGGCGTCAGCGGCCAGCTTGGGCAGGATCAGCCGGCTGGTCAGGCCGGCGCAGACGATGCCGAGCACGATCTCGGCGCAGCGCGCGACAGCGAGATCGACGATCACATGCGGCTGGCCGAAAGCCGGCAGCCCAATGATCATCGCGGTATAGCCGGCAAGTGCGGCGCCATAGGCTTCCGGATTGCGCAGCAGCGACGAAACCAGCGTGCACAGCCCAATCCAGACGGACAGCGCCGTGACCAGCAGCCAGGGATTGGTGCCGAAAACCGAGGTGATGCCGATCGTCGCAAGTCCACCGGCCAGCGTGCCGAGCAGCCGGTAAAAACCTTTCGCCAGCACCATGCCGGCGACCGGCTGGGCGACGATGAAGACCGTCATCATCGCCCATTGCGGGTGGTCGAGTTTTAGCGCGTAAGCAGCGAGAAGCGCGATCAGACCCGCCGAAACCGTGCGCAGGGCGAAAATCCAATCCGAGCGCGTCGGCTGCGTCAGGCCCGCCAAACTGGTTTCGAAGTAGCTCTTCAGCCGCGCCCAGATCACAAGCTGGTCTCCGTATCGGAAGCGCAGGCTAGAGCAGTTCCAGGAAAAGTGTGAAACGGTTTTCCGCCCGGAACTGCGTCAAAACGAAGAGTTGGCCGGCGCTCAGATATCCAGCACTTCCGTCGCGGCGAATTCGGCGCGTTCCTGGATGAAGCGGAAGCGGGCTTCCGGCTTGGTGCCCATCAGCGCGTCGACAGCATCCTTGGTCGCGGCCACGGCGTCGATGACATCGACCCTGAGCAGCGTGCGCTTCCTCGGGTCCATGGTGGTTTCCTTGAGCTGCGCGGCCATCATCTCGCCCAGGCCCTTGAAGCGGCCGATCTCGACCTTGGCGCGGCCGGTGAATTCGGTGCGCAACAGCTCGTCCTTGTGCGCATCGTCCCTGGCATAGGCAACCTTGCCGCCTTGCCGGATCGAATAGAGCGGCGGCACCGCCAGATAGAGATGGCCGCCATTCACCAGGTTCGGCATTTCCTGGTAGAAGAAGGTGATCAGCAGCGAGGCTATGTGAGCGCCGTCGACGTCGGCGTCGGTCATGATGATCACGCGGTCGTAGCGCAAATCCTCGTCGCGGTATTTCGAGCGCGTGCCGCAGCCGAGCGCCTGAATCAGGTCCGAAATCTGCTGGTTGGCGGCTAGCTTGTCGTTGCCGGCGCTGGCGACGTTGAGGATTTTTCCGCGCAGCGGCAGCACCGCCTGGCTGGCGCGGTCGCGCGCCTGCTTGGCCGAGCCGCCGGCCGAGTCGCCTTCGACGATGAACAGTTCGGCGCCCGCGGCGGCATTCTGCGTGCAGTCCGCGAGCTTGCCGGGAAGGCGCAGCTTGCGCACCGCGCTCTTGCGCGACACTTCCTTTTCCTGGCGCCGGCGCACCCGCTCGTCGGCGCGCGCAATCACCCATTCCAGCAGCTTGGAGGCTTCCTGCGGATTGTCGGCCAGCCAGTGGTCGAAGGGATCGCGGATGGCGGTCTCGACAATGCGAATGGCTTCGATCGTTGCCAGCCTGTCCTTGGTCTGGCCGACGAATTCCGGCTCGCGAATAAACACCGACAGCATGCCTGCCGCCGAGATCATCACGTCTTCGGAGGTGACGATCGAGGCGCGCTTGTTGCCGACCAGGTCGGCATAGGCCCGAAGCCCGCGCGTCAGCACATTGCGAAAGCCGGCCTCATGCGTGCCGCCTTCGCCGGTCGGGATGGTGTTGCAGTAGGAGTTGACGAAGCCGTCACCGCCGAACCAGGTCACCGCCCATTCCAGCGAACCGTGGCCGCCCTGCTTCTCGCTCTTGCCGGCGAAGATTTCGCGGGTCACCTGGAAATCATCGCCGAGCGATGCCTTGAGATAGTCCTTCAAGCCGCCGGGGAAATGGAACTCCGCCTTGGCCGGCGTCTGGTCCTTTTCCTTGATCAGCGATGGGTCGCAGCTCCAGCGGATCTCGACGCCGCCGAACAGATAGGCTTTCGAGCGGGTCATGCGATAGAGCCGCGCCGGCTCGAAGGCGGCGCCCTTGCCGAAAATCTGCTCGTCGGGATGGAAGCGGATTTTGGTGCCGCGCCGGTTGTGCACTTCGCCGAGCTGCTCCAGCCCGCTCACCGGAACGCCGCGCGAGAACCTTTGGCGGTAAAGCTGGCGACCGCGCGCGACCTCGACTTCGAGATGGTCCGACAGCGCATTGACGACCGAGACGCCGACACCGTGCAGACCGCCGGAGGTCTCATAGACCTTGCTATCGAACTTGCCGCCCGAATGCAGCGTCGTCATGATGACTTCGAGCGCCGGTTTCTTGAATTTCGGATGCGGATCGACCGGAATGCCGCGGCCATTGTCGGTGACGGTCAGAAACCCGTCGGCCGACAGCTCGACATCGATGAAGGTGGCATGGCCGGCGACCGCCTCGTCCATCGAATTATCGATGACCTCGGCAAACAGATGGTGCATCGCCTTGTCGTCGGTGCCGCCAATATACATGCCGGGACGGCGCCGCACCGGCTCCAGCCCCTCCAGCACCTCGATGTCGGCGGCGCTATAGCCCTCGCTGCCGTCCTTGGTCGCGGCAGGACGCTTCGTGGCCTGCACAAGCGGGTCGGCCGGGCGCGAAGGTGTCCGAGCCGGTTGGGGCTGCTTTTCCAGATTGCCGAAAAGATCGTTGTTGTCGTCCATGCCTGCCATAGAATCCGGTGCCGCGAATCACCCGTCGATACTGCCACGCTTTTCGGCGCCAAGCGACGGAAGTTCCTGTTACGTTCGGGGATTTAACCCCTTCTTATCCTAAAACCTTTCGATAACCAAGCCGGCGGAAATAGGTCCGTGCGGAGCCGCTGGGATTCCTGAATCTTTAACAAAGCGGCCTAGCGTCGCCCCAACAAAACAAAAGACCACGAGAGTCAGGGGTTGGTTGTGAGGGGCAAGGCCATAACGATGATTGGCATCGCTGCCGTCTTCGGCGCGATTTCAATCTTTGCCGCGGATTTCTGGGTGAAAAGCCAGGCCAAGGCCGATGCCGAAGAGAAAACGGCGTCGATCCCGGCGCCCGCCGTCCCCAAGGTTGTCTTCAAGACCATCGTGGTGGCCAACGCGCCGCTGCGTTACGGCATGGAGCTTGACCGGGCGCAGCTCAGCGAAATCCCATGGTCCGAGGATTCGGTGCCGCAGGGCGCGTTCACCACAGTCAATGCATTGCTCGCCGAAGGCAGCCGCGTGGTATTGTCGCCGATCGAGATCAACGAGCCGGTGCTGATCAGCAAATTGTCGGGGCCGAACGGCCGCGCGACGCTGTCCAACATGATGACGCCCGGCATGCGGGCGGTGACAATCCGCACCGACGAGATCGCCGGTGTCGGCGGCTTCGTCATGCCGGGCGACCGGGTCGACGTGGTGCTGACACGCGATGCGGGCGAAATCCAGGAAGTGGCCAAGAACGCGCAGGGCGCTGCCGGATCGACCGTTACCTCCGAGATCGTCGTCTCCGACGCCAAGGTGCTGACCGTGGGGCAGGGCGCCGACGAGCGCCAGACCACACCGCAGATCGCCAATTCCGTGACCATCGAGGTGACGACCGAAGGCGCGCAGAAAGTGGCGCTTGCCCGCACCGTCGGCACCTTGTCGCTGTCGCTCCGCTCGGCCGCCGACGGTGGTGCCGCCAAGGACGGCGTCACCACCATCTCGTCCTTCGGCGGATCGGTCGCCTCCGGCGTCCAGGCCGCTGCCGGCGCGCTGTTCACTGCCGCGACCAAGGAGCCTGAGAAGCCGAAATTCAAGACGATCATCGTGACGCGCGGCACGCAGGTCGAAGAATACCAGGTTCCTGCGCGGGACCAGCAATAACTGCCGGTGGGAACCGGGCGAAGGACGGGACAGATGTCGGGACTTCATGCATTTCAGACGACGAAAGGGCTGCGCCCAATGCGGGCGCTTGCGGTGGGGGCTTGCCTTGCCGCGGCCGTAATGCTCGGCCTCAGCGCGCCAGCCAAGGCCGACAACGATATAGTCCATGTCTCGTCGACAACGAATGCGTCGATCAAGGTGGCCAAGGGCAAGCCGAAGACGGTCATGACCAATGCCGCCTTCTACCAGATCGTCATCGGCGATCCGGAGATCGCCAACGTCAATCCGCTGACCGACAAATCCTTCTATGTGCTGGGCAACAATCTCGGCACCACCGGCATCGCGCTGTTCGACGAGAACAAGCAGCTGGTCGGCACCGTAGACATCGAGGTGACGCTGGACACCGACCAGCTGGCCAGCACCATTCGCGCCAGCGTGCCGGACGCCAAGATCAAGGTCGGCTCGGCCAATGGCCGCGTCGTGCTGTCGGGCGAGGCCGATGACGCGGTCGCCGCCGAGAAGGCAAGCAAGATCGCCAGCCGCTTCTCCGGCAATGAGGAAGTGATCAATTCGGTCAACATCTCGTCCTCGCAGCAGGTTCAGCTCAACGTCCGCTTCGTCGAGATCAATCGCCAGGCCGGACAGGATCTCGGCGCCAAATACAGCGCCAATTTTGCTTACGGCATTGGCGGGCGCGACGTCACCATCGAGCCGGGCTCGGTGCCGGGAGCCGGCAATGGCGAGATCATCGGCCGGCTGCTGTCCAACGGCCTGTCGATCGACGTCGCCATCAAGGCGCTGGAGGAACGTGGCCTTGCCCGGCGGCTGGCAGAGCCGAACCTGATCGCCCGCTCGGGCCAGACGGCAAGCTTCCTCGCCGGCGGCGAGTTCCCGATCCCGGTCTCCGAGGACAATGGCAAGATTTCCGTCAGCTACAAGAAATACGGCGTCAGCCTCGACTTCACGCCGACGGTTCTCAAGGACGGGCTGGTCAGCCTTGACATCGCGCCGGAAGTGTCCTCGATCGATGCTTCGGCCTCCTACAATATCGGCAATATCTCGGTGCCGGGCTTTATCGTGCGCCGCGCCAGGACATCGGTCGACCTGAAGAACGGCCAGAGCTTCATGATCGCCGGCCTGCTGCAGTCACAGAACGACATCACCACGTCGCGTCTTCCCGGCCTCGGCAAGCTGCCGGTGCTCGGCTCGCTGTTCTCCTCCAAATCATATCAGCGGCGCGAGACCGATCTGGTGATCATCGTCACCCCCTATCTGGTCAAGCCGGTCGATCCGTCGAAGAAGCTGCTCGAGCCGACCGACGGCACGCAGCCGGCCAGCAATGTCGACTATTTCCTAAACAACACCGAGGAAGTGAAATCGTCCGACGCCAATCGTGCAGTGGCAATGGCCAGCGGCAGTACGGCACAGCCGGCCGCGGTCACCACCGTCGGGCATTTCCTCGACCTGCCGAAGGATTGAAGCCATGCGCGTGGAACCATGCATCGCCCTGCTGCTCGCCGGCCTCGCCAGCGGCTGCACCAGCGACGACTATATCCGCTCCGAGGGACCGACGATGGCGGCCGGCAACGCACAGGCCGCCAATACGGCCATGCAGATGGTCGATCCCTGGAAATACGGCGTCCAGAACACCAGGCTGCTGGTGCCGGCGCAGCGCAGTGAGGCGGCGGTCAACGCCGCCGACCAGGCTGCTGCCGCCAAGGCAGTGCAACCGACAGCGACAACCGATTGATTTGCCCGGTGATTTGACCGGGAATGACCTGACAGGCTGACAAAATGGCAAGCGGCATAAAGACCAAGAAAATCCTGCTGGTGTCCAGCGACCGGACCTTTGTGCAGGATACGCGCACCGCGTTCGCGGCTTCGGAGGTGATCCAGCTTTCTACCGTTGAGAAGAACATTACCGAACTGCGCGGCGAGGTCCAGGAAGCCGATTTCGGCGCGCTCATCGTCGACATGGATGCGGCAAAGCTGGAAGAGATCGAGTCGCTGCAGCGCATCATGCGCCGGCTTGAAGGCCGCGTTCCGGTGGTCGTCGTCACCCAGGAATTCAACGCAGCCGCGGTGCGTATCCTGGTGCAGCTCCAGGTCGCCGATTTCCTGGTCAAGCCGATCACCACCGCCGATCTGGTGCGGTCGGTCGTGCGCGCGCTGCAAGGGCCGGGGCGCGAGGAAAACACCGAGTCGCAGATCTATACCTTCATGCCGGCCGCCGGCGGCGTCGGCACCACGACGCTGGCGCTGCAGACCGCCTTCCAGCTGCATCATTCGGTGACGCGCGGCGCGTCGACCTGCGTGGTCGACCTCAACTTCCAGCAAGGCGCCTGCGCCGAATATCTCGACCTCGAGCCGCGCTTCGACATCACCGAAATCGAGAACCAGCCCGAGCGCCTCGACCGTCAGCTGCTGGACGTGATGCTGTCCAAGCATGCGAGCGGGCTCTGCGTGCTGGCGGCGCCAACGCATCCGTCGGAAATGCGCTCGTTCAAGACCGATGTCGTGGTGCGCATGCTCGATCTCGTCTCGGCCTATTTCGACAACGTCGTCATCGACATGCCGCGCACCTGGTTTCCGTGGACGGAGACGGTGCTGCTCGGCTCCAACAAGCTCTACATCGTCGCTGAAATGACGGTGCCATGCCTGCGCCATACGCAGCGGCTGATCCAGGCGGTCTACGAGACGGCAGGCAAGGAAGTGAAGCCGAACGTGATCGTCAACCGTTTCGAGCAGAAGATGTTCGACAACGGCATCAAGCAGGCGGATGTCCAGGAAATCCTGGGCGAGCATTTCGTCGGCGGCATCTCCAACAATTACCGGCTTGTGCGTGAAGCGGTCGACCGCGGCGTGCCGCTGCATGAGATCGACCCGAACGCCAATGTCGTCAACGATCTGAAGAGGATCATCCTGCCGGAAGAAGCCGTGGTGACGCCGGAGAAATCGCGCTCGCTGTTCGGCATCGGCAGGGGCCTCCTGAAGAGGAAAGCCGGATGACCAGCCGCTTCTCGACCCTGCAGAACCGTGACGTCCGCGCGCTGAAGCCGGCCGAGGCGGCGCCGGTCGCGCATCACGCCGTGGTCATCCCGACGAACCGCAAGGCCTTGCCGCCGAAGCCGGAGACAACACTGGGAAAAAGCGCCAACAAGGTGCTCGATGCCCGCGTGCGCATCCACCGGCTGCTGCTCGAGGAAATCAACCTGGTCGCGCTGGAGCGCCTGCCCAAGGATGAGATGCGCCGGCAGGTGCAGGAGTTCGTGTCGGAAAAGACCCGCCAGGAGCGTATGGCGATCAACACCGTCGAACTTGAAGCGCTGGTCGATGACATCGTCGATGAGATGGTCGGCCTCGGCCCGCTGGAACCGCTGCTCAAGGACCCCGACATCAACGACATCCTGATCAACGGCCACCAGAACTGCTTCGTCGAAAAACGGGGCAAGCTGCAGCAGGTCCATATCCCGTTCAAGGACGAGGCGCATCTGTTGCGCATCGTCAACAAGATCGTCGCCGCCGTCGGCCGCCGGGTCGACGAATCGCAACCGATGGTCGATGCCCGCATGCTCGACGGCTCGCGCTTCAACGCCGCCATTCGCCCGGTCGCCGTCGACGGGCCGCTGGTGTCGATCCGCAAGTTTTCAAAGAACAAGCTCGGCCTGCACAAGCTGGTCGAGTTCGGCGCCATCACCCAGAATATGGCCGAGGTGCTGGCGGCGGCAGTCCACGCCCGCAAGACGACCATCATCTCGGGCGGCACCGGCACCGGCAAGACGACGATGCTCAACGCATTGTCAGCCTTCATTCCGGAAGACGAACGGTTGATCACCATCGAGGACGCGGCCGAACTGCAGCTGCAGCAGCCGCATGTCGCGCGCATGGAAACGCGCCCCGCCAACATCGAAGGTCATGGCGAGCTGAAGCAGCGCGACCTGGTCAAGAACGCGCTGCGCATGCGCCCTGACCGCGTCATCCTCGGCGAGTGCCGCGGCGAGGAGGCCTTCGACATGCTGCAGGCGATGAACACCGGACATGAAGGCTCGATGGCGACCATCCACGCCAACACGCCGCGCGACGCCATTTCACGCCTCGAGCAGATGCTGGGCATGACCGGCATGCCGATGACGGTGCAGTCGATCCGCAGTCAGATCGCCAGCGCGCTCGACCTTATCGTCCAGCTGACGCGACTGTCGGACGGCAAGCGCAAGGTGACCAGCGTCGCCGAGGTGACCGGCATGGAAGGGGACGTCATCCAGATGCAGGAGATATTCCGCTTCGTGCGCACTGGCATGGAGGCCGACGGCAAGATCCTCGGTCACTACGAGGCGACCGGCATTCGCCCGCGTTTCCTCGAGGACCTGCGCAATATGGGCATTGAATTCCCCGGCAAATATTTCGAACCCGGCCGGCCGCAGGAGTAGCCGGGTGTTCGAGAATTTCAGCCCGATCTATGTCGTTTATGCCGCGGCAGCGCTGACCGGCATCATGATCGCCGAAGGCTGCTATCTGCTCTATGCCGGCCGCAGCGACAAGCGCCTGGCCATCAACCGGCGCATGAGGCTGCAGGAAAACAAGATCAGCCAGGAACAGGTGCTGATTCAGCTGCGCAAGGAACGCGGCCTCGATTCCGGCACGTCATTCTTCTCGCCCGACCGTTTTCGCGCGCTGCGCACGCAGTCTGGCATGGTGATGCCGTTGCCGAAATTCCTGACGATGACGACGGGCGTGGCGCTGGCCATGATGCTCGTCGCGCTCTGGTACGGCCTGCCGCTGTTGCTCGCCATTTTGCTGTTTGTGGTGCTGACAGCGCTGCTGCCGGTGATTGTGCTGCGTTCCAAGCGTGCCCGGCGGGTGAAGCGTTTCGGCGTGCAGTTGCCGGAGGCGCTGGAATTGATCACGCGCGGCTTGAAGGCCGGGCATCCGGTTCCGGTGGCGATCTCGATGGTGTCGCGCGAGATGTCCGATCCGATCGGCACCGAATTCGGCGTTATCTCCGACGAGGTGACTTATGGTTCCGACCTGGTTTCTGCGCTGAATTCACTGTTCGACCGCGTCGGCCAGGAGGATCTGCCGCTGTTCGTCACCGCGGTTTCCATCCAGACGAGTTCGGGCGGCAATCTGCGCGAGATCCTCGACGGGCTGTCGACGACGATCCGCGAACGCGGCAAGCTGCGCCGCAAGGTGCGCGCCATTTCGACTGAGGGTCGTATGTCGGCCTATATCCTGACGGCGGTGCCGGCACTGCTGTTCGCCACCATCATGGTGATGATGCCGCAATTCTATCAGAGCGTCTGGGATGTACCGAAGACGTGGTATCTGCTGGGCGGTTCCGTGACATGGCTGATGCTGGGCAACATCATCATGTTCAAGATGTCGAACTTCCGGTTCTGAGATGGAGCAGATGATCCAGTTTCTTGCATCGCTGGCGCCGACGTCGCTGATGCCGGTAGCCGCGCTGCTGCTGGTGTTGGGTGGCAGCGCGGTGGCATGGCCGCTCGTGGTAGCCAAAGGCGACCGCAACGATCTCAAGCGCCGGCTCAAGGTCGACGACAGCAAGACTCCCCAACAGGCCGAGGCGGCGCCGAAGAAGAACCAGAGCGTCGTGCGCGAGAAGGCGGTGAAGCGGGCGCAGGAATTCTACGCCAAGAGCGATCCGGAAAATGTCGCCCGGTTGCGTATGAAGCTGATCCAGGCGGGCTATATGGAGCCGCGCGCGATCGGCACATTCTTCCTGATCCGCTTCGCCTGCCTGGTGGGCGCAACGATCGGCGCGTTCCTGGTCAACCATTGGATGGGCAGCGCCGATTCCACCGCGACCAGCCGCTGGACCTTCATCATCCTGTCGGGAGCCGCCGGCTATTTCGTGCCCGGCCTGGTGCTCAGCCAGAAGGTGCGGGAAAAGATGCGCGAATACCGCAACGGCTTTCCCGACTTCATGGATTTGATGATCGTCTGCTCCGATGCGGGCATGAGCATGGAGGCAGGCATCGAGCGGGTCTCGAAGGAACTGGCCAAGACCTATCCGTCGCTGAGCCAAAACCTGCAGCTGGTGTCGCTGGAACTCAGGGCCGGCCGCAGCCTCGACGATGCCTTGAAGGCGCTCGCCGACCGCCTCAGCTTGGACGAGGTGCGCTCCTTCGCCACGCTTTTGCAGCAGTCGAAGGAACTCGGCACCAGCCTTGCCGGGGCGCTGCGCGTGTTCTCCGACGAAATGCGCCACAAGCGCATGTCGCTGGCCGAGGAGAAGGCACATGCCTTGCCGGCCAAGATGTCGGTGCCGGTGGTGGTGTGCATCCTGCCGGTGGTGCTGATGATCGCCGTCATCCCGATCATCGTCAAAATGACGGCGGTTCAGTAGATACCTAGGGGATTGCCCGGCGGCTTCTTGCGGTTACTCACTCCAACTACGCTTCATCTGGATGTCGAAACCCGGCCGGTTCGGTCGCTCTCCTTCGGCAAAATCCGCAAAGCAAAATGAGTGAGCCGTCCATGCGAATAGTCTTGTGCACCGTTTTGCTCGGCCTGGCCGCCACCAGTCTGTCGCCGGCCTCGGCCGCGGCCGCGATTGCGGCGATGCTGCCGCCCTGGTGCAACAGGCCTATCCCAGGGCCCAAAAGAGCGCAGACGGCGCCTCGTTCACGCTCGAACCCCATACCAGCATCGCCGTGACGCTCCCGGATACGCCGTTTGGCCTCGTCTGCAAGATATGGCCTGCCCATGACGATCTGTTGCTGGTCGCGGTGCCGCTGATCGACAGCAGCCAATCCAGCGACGACGGGCATGTCGGCGATGTCGACCTTCTGGTCGTCGACAGGAAGACCCGGCAGGTGCGCCAGCGCCTGCTCCAGCCCGGGCTGATGACCGATGATGCCATCGCCATCAACAAGGTCGAATTCGATACCGGCCGCTATGGCCTGGCGCCCGGTGTCACCGGCTTTGGCCTGCGCATCCAAATGGCGAGCCATTCGCGGCCCAATCCCTTCAGCGAAACCGACCTGCGACTCTATGCCCTTGACGGCGGTGATCTGCGCCTGGTGCTCGACGGCATCATCGTGGCCGGCTTTGGCGGCGAAGGCGACACCAATTGCGCAGGATCCTTTCAATCCAGCCGGGTCAGCCTGGCGATGAGCCCGGCGAGACATCACGGCTATCACGACATCACAGTGTTCGAGCGGTTGGACACCGACAATCCGTCTGTCGACAAGAATGGCGAGTGCCAGTCCCATCCCGGAAGGTCCATGAAACGAACCTACCGGCTGCGCTATGAGGGCAGCCGCTATCAGTTTCCGGCGAGGCTCAAGTCGATGGAGCCGGACTAGCCCTCGGCTGGTTAATGGCTGGTTTGCCCGAAACCAAATTTTAGGGGCGTTTCAGCACTGAAGTTTAATTGCCCTGTTGTAGTCTGCCTCCTGAAGAACGACCCGGTAAATCGGGCGATTGGGGCCAGGGGCATGCGTCACAGAATTTTCACGGCAATGGCCGCGCTAGCGGCCGTCTTGATGGTCAGCGGCTGTACGACTGAGAACGTCGATAAGACCAAGACCACGTCGATCCAACCGGTGGCAAAAGACGTCAGCACCTCCGACCTTGCGCAAGGCAAGGCGCAGTTCCGCGAGGCCAATTACGGCCTTGCCGAACAGCATTTCCGCAAGGCCGTGGAACTGAAGGCCGACAGTGCCGAGGGATGGATGGGGCTTGCCGCCTCCTATGACGAACTCGGCCGCTTCGACTTCGCCGACCGCGCCTACGACCAGCTTTTGAAGGTTGCCGGGCGCAAGCCGCAGATTGTCAACAATATGGGCTATTCGCAGCTGCTGCGCGGCAACAAGAAGAAGGCGAGGGCGCTGCTCATGGAAGCAAGGGCCGGAATGGCCGACCCGAGCGTGATCAACGCCAATCTGGCGCTGCTCAACAAGGGCTGAGACTCTTCGCGGGGACGGCAGTCGACGCTTTGTAAACCCTGTCGGCAGGTTGCTTTGAAAACCGGCCGAAAACGGTATCTCCGGCCGGTTGCATGCCTATGATGCGCCACAAATCGAGGATCCCAAAGGTTGCCGCTCATCCATGCTGGATTTCAGTTCGCTATTGCTGGCGGCTGCGCTGTCGGGCACATGCCTGAGCGTCACCATGTTTGTGATCTGGTTCACGGCGCCGCGTGCACGCTTCGTGCTGACGGTGGCGTGCGGCATTCTCGTCCTTGTCGCCCACGTCATCGTCTTCTGGCGCTACACGAGGGAGCCCAGTCCCTTGCTTTGCCAGGCGGCGTTGGCGCTGCTCAGCCTCGGTTTCCTGGCGCTTTCACTTTCGGCCATGCAATATCTTGGTGTGCGCAATTACAGCCGCGCTGTCCTGCCGGCCATGCTCGCGATCGCTGTCTGCGCCGGCGTGACCTATCTCGGTTTCGATGGTGTCGGCTTCATCCTCACCTATACGACGGTAACAGTGCTGCTCGCCTCGATCGGGGTGATGTTCTGGATCAAGGGCGGTCAGGATCGCGGCATTCTGCTGGTCGTTTCGGCGCTAAGCGGCGTCTGCGGCGTATCCTTCGGGCTCTGCGGCGCCGTGCTTCTGGTCAAGGGCCAGTGGGTGCTCGGCGTCGCACCCGACAATTGGGCCGAGCGGTTGAATTCGGTCGTGGCGGTCGCCTGCATGACGGCTCTCGGCGCGCTGACGCTGTCGCTGCATCATCTGCAGGCACAGATCGAACTGAAGGCCGAGACCCTGACCGACCCGTTGACCGGTCTGATGAACCGGCGGGCTTTGAACTCGCTCTATCGCGAGCGCGTCTTCGGCCCTGTCGGTCGCCATGTTCGACCTCGACCACTTCAAGCGAACCAACGATGTCTATGGCCATCCCGTCGGCGATCGGGTGCTCTGCCGTTTCGCCGCAGTCATCAAGAAGTATGACAGGGTTGGCGTCGACGCCTTCCGGCTGGGCGGCGAGGAGTTCGCGTTGGTCATGTCTCGGATGACCGAAGACAAGGCCTACGATCTCGCCAGCAGGATCGGCGTCGCCTTCGGCACAGAAGTGGTGCCGACGCCGCGCGGGCCGTTGCGCAGCAGCGTCAGCGGCGGCATTGGCTTTGGCAAGGAAGACGGCAGCAGCCTGGATGAAGTGCTGGCCGAGGCCGACCGGGCGCTCTACGCGGCCAAGAACGACGGGCGAAATCGCGTGCTTGTCCTCAACGGCAAGGCCGATGGGCCGGCCTTGCGTTCAGCCTGACAGGCCAGAGTGTTATTCGGCGGCGCCGAGATATTCCGACAACGGCGGGCAGGAGCAGACGAGGTTGCGGTCGCCGGCGACATTGTCGATGCGCGAGACCGGCGGCCAGTATTTGGCCGCTGTATCGACATCGCCGGCGGGGTAGGCCGCTTCCAGCCTCGAATAGGGGTGAGTCCACTGGCCGGCAAGGGTTTCGGCCGCCGTGTGCGGGGCATTGACCAGCGGGTTGTCCTCGAGCGGCCATTCGCCCTTCGCCACTTTCGCTGCCTCGCCGGCGATGGCAATCATCGCCTCGCAGAACCGGTCGAGTTCGCGCTTGGGCTCGGACTCTGTGGGCTCGACCATCAGCGTGCCGGCGACAGGGAACGACATGGTCGGCGCGTGAAAGCCGTAGTCGATCAGCCGCTTGGCGATATCATCGACGCTGATGCCGGCGCTCTCCTTGAGGACGCGCGTGTCGAGGATGCATTCATGCGCGATGCGATCGTGCCTGCCCTTGTAGAGAAGCGGGAAGTGCGGCGCGAGCCGCGTCGCCACATAGTTGGCCGAGATGATCGCCGTCTCCGTCGCCTGCTTCAGGCCGGCGGCGCCCATCATGCGGATGTACATCCAGGTGATGGGCAGGATGGAAGCGCTGCCGAACGGTGCGGCCGACACGGCATGCGCCGAGCCTTCGGTGACATGACCAGGCAGATAGGGTTTCAGATGCGCCCTGACGCCAATTGGACCGACGCCCGGACCGCCGCCGCCATGCGGGATGCAGAAGGTCTTGTGCAGGTTCATGTGGCAGACATCGGCGCCGATATCGGCGGGCCGCGCCAGCGCGACCAGCGCGTTAAGGTTGGCGCCGTCGAAATAGACCTGGCCGCCATGTTCGTGGATGAGAGCGCACAGGTGGCGCGCGCCTTCCTCGTAGACGCCGTGCGTCGAGGGATAGGTGAACATCAGAGCTGCGAGATTCTTGGAATGCTCGTTGGCCTTGGCTCGCATATCGTCCATGTCGATATTGCCGTCCTCCAGGCAACGCACGACGACGACGCTCATGCCGGCCATCGCCGCACTCGCCGGATTGGTGCCATGCGCGGACTGGGGGATCAGGCAGATGGTGCGATGGCCTTCACCGCGCGCGCGGTGATAGGCGCGGATGGCGAGCAGGCCGGCATATTCGCCTTGGCTGCCGGCATTGGGCTGCAGGCTGACGGCGTCGAAGCCGGTGATCTCCGCCAGCCAGCCTTCCAGCTCGCCGACCATGGCGCGATAGCCGGCCGAATGGCTGGCCGGCGCGAAGGGATGGAGGTTGGCGACAACAGGCCAGCTGACCGGCATCATTTCGGCCGCCGCGTTGAGCTTCATGGTGCAGGAGCCCAACGGGATCATGGTGCGGTCGAGCGCCAAATCCTTGTCGGCTAGCCTGCGCAGCAGGCGCATCATGTCGGTCTCGGAGTGGTTTTCGCGGAAAACCGGCTGGGTCAGAAACTCCTTGCCGCGCGGCTTGCCGGGCATCGCGCCGGCCTCAGTAGCGCCGGACTTGGCGCCGAACAGGGCGGCGATAGCCTCGAGATCCGCCTCGGTCGAGGTTTCGTCGAAGGCGATGCTGATGCGGTCGGCATCGATGACGCGCAGCAGCCGGCCACCTTTTTCAGCGGCAGCGGCGATCGAAGCTGCCTTGCCCTTCACTTCGGCCGTCACCGTGTCGAAACGGCTTGAGCCGAGCACGGAAACACCAGCGGTTTTCAGGCCTGCTGCGAGGCCGTTGGCGAGCTCATGAATTCGGGCTGCGATCGCCTGCAAACCAGTAGGCCCGTGCCAGATCGCGTATGCGGTCGCCATGTTGGCAAGCAGCGCCTGCGCGGTGCAGATGTTGGAGGTCGCCTTGTCGCGGCGGATATGCTGTTCGCGCGTCTGCAGGGCGAGGCGATAGCCGGGACGACCCTTGCTGTCGATCGACTGGCCGACGAGGCGGCCGGGCATCAGCCGGGTCAGCTTGTCGGAGACGGCGCAATAGGCGGCGTGCGGGCCGCCAAAGCCCATCGGCACGCCAAAGCGCTGCATCGGGCCGACGGCGATGTCGGCGCCAAGCCTGGCCGGCGCTTCGGTCAGCGTGAGCGCAAGCGGATCGGCGATGAAGACGACCACGGCGCCGGTGGCGCGAGCCTTCTCGATCGCCGCCTTGTGGTCGCCATAGACGCCAAACGTGTCCGGCCAGGAGACCAGCAGGGCGGCGGTGTTGTCGTCGATGGTCTCGCCATCGATCTCGATGCCGAGCGGCTCGGCGCGGGTGCGCACGACGTCCAGCGTCTGCGGATGCGGCGTGCCGGCCAGCGCCACCTCGGTGCGCTTGTCGCGGTGATGGCGCAGCGCGATGCCGACCGCTTCGGCCACCGCCGTCGCTTCGTCGAGCAGGGAGGCCGAAGCCACCGGCAGGCCGGTCAATTCGGTGACCAAGGTCTGGAAGTTGAACAGCATTTCCAGGCGGCCCTGGCTGATCTCGGCCTGGTAGGGCGTATAGGCGGTGTACCAGGCCGGGTTCTCGAACAGGTTGCGCTGGATGACCGGCGGCACATGGACGCCGTGATAGCCGGCGCCGATGAAGCTCTTCAGCACCCTGTTTTTTGCCATGGTCGCAGCCAATTCGGCCAGCGCTTCGGCTTCGCTCGCCGGCGCGGGAAGGGCTAGCGGCAGATCGAGGCGGATCGACTGCGGCACGGCCTGGCTGATCAGCGTCTCGACGGAGGGAACGCCGATCACGGCAAGCATGGCTCTGACGTCGTTTACATCAGGACCGATGTGGCGGGCCGAGAAGGGGGTAAGTGCTGCGCTCATGGCAATAGGTCCTGATGTCAACCGATATGGGCTTTGTAGGCGGCCTCATTCATGAGGCCTGCGAGTTGGCCTTCGTCGGCGAGCTTCATCTTCCACAGCCAGCCGTCGCCGGTCGCAGCGGAGTTGACCAGCGACGGGTCCGAGGACAGCGCGCCGTTGGCGTCGGTGATCTCGCCATCAACCGGCGCATAAACATCGGATGCCGCCTTGACGGATTCGACGACCACGGCGGTGTCGCCCTTACTGAGTTTGGTGCCGATTTGAGGCAGTTCGACGAAGACGAGATCGCCAAGCTGTTCCTGCGCATAGTCGGTTATCCCGACGGTGGCGATGCCTCCCTCGACGCTCAGCCATTCGTGATCTTGTGTGAAATAGGTTTTTGCCATCGGAATTATCCTTTGCGGTAGCGATGAGGAGTGAAGGGCAAGGAACTGATATCGACCGGGATTTTGGTCCCGCGAACGTCGGCGAACAGTTTCGTGCCCGGCTTGGCCAAGGCCGTTGACACATAGCCCATGGCGACGGGATGGCCGACCGACGGGCCGAAGCCGCCTGATGTCACGTAGCCGGCCGGATCGCCGTCGGCATCGAACAAAGCAGCGCCGGCGCGCACCGGCTGGCGGCCGTCCGGCTTCAGGCCGACGCGCTTTTGCGACGGCCCGCGCTCCAGGATGGACCGCAGCGCATCGGCGCCGATGAAGGACCCGCCGGCGCGGAGATCTTTGGGGATCGCCCACATCAGGCCGGCACTCGCCGGATCGATCTCCGGCGTGATGTCCTGGCCGTGCAGGCACAGGCCGGCCTCCAACCGCAGCGAGTCGCGGGCAGCAAGGCCGATCCACAACACACGCTCGTCCTCGAGCAGTTTCGTGACCAGAGCGCGCGCATCCGCCTCCGGCAGGCCGATCTCGAAGCCGTCCTCGCCGGTGTAGCCGGAGCGGCTCATGAACCAGTTTTGCTTCGGCTCGATGCCATGCATGAACAAGAGCGAGCCGGTCTCGATGCCGGCGCGGGACAAGGCAGCCCAGGCTTCGGGCCCCTGGATCGCCAGGAAGACGCGATCGAGCGCATCGACCTTCACGTCGAAATCGGTCGCCAGCGCACGCAAATGCTTCTCGTCCTCGACCGCATTCCCGGCGTTGGCGACCACCATGAAGCGCTCGGCGCCGAGCCGGGTGACGATCAGATCGTCGATGATCCCGGCGGCCTCGTTGAGGAAGAAGGTATATTTGGACTGTGAAATCTCAAGCGCGCCGGCATCGAGCGGACTGGCGAGGTTGAGCAGTGCCGCAGCGCCCGGTCCGCTGATCTCGAACAGCTTCATATGCGAAATGTCGAACAGGCCGGCATGTTCGCGGGTGTGAAGGTGCTCCTTCATCACGCCGGCCGGATAGGTCAGCGGCATCGACCAGCCCGCAAAGGCGCCAAAGCGTGCGCCGGCGGCGGTGTGCAGATCTTCGAGAGGAAGGTGTTTCGTGTCGTCGCCCGTCATGTCATCTCCAGAGTCGCACGCAATCGGCCGCTGCTGGCGACCAGTCCGTGCCCCTCTGTCTGAAGCCTGAGAGACTCGCGCAACCGGAACTCTGTCGGCGACGCTTACACCTTCGGCGCGGGGGCAAGCCCCGACTTTCCAGAGTGTCTTTCCCGTCTACGGTTCTTTTGCCTGAGAGATTTCGGGCGATTTCCCCTTCGGCGGCAGCTCGCGCTGCTCTCTCCCGCAAACAGGTAGGACTCAAAACTTAAGCCCTCGACGCGCCATCCATAGCTTGTCGGCGACACCTTGTCACCTGCCAGCGACACGTAAAGCGCGTCGTCTTTACAGTCTTCGCTAACCACGCCGTTTGCCGGTTTTTCAAGACAATGGCGATATTCTGGGCTGACGGTTTGGCCGGCAATTGCGTTGGGCACGGCGGATGGGGATTGACAGATGGGCGAACGGATCGGGAGCGCGCCGGTGGCGGGGCTGGCCTCGAAGGACCGCATCACGGCGGAAGATGTCGTCATGCTGCGTCGCGAAGTGTTCGCCGACGGCGTGGTGACGCGCGGCGAGGCTGAAGCACTGTTCGCGCTCGATGCGACAGCGACGGACAAATGCCCACAATGGCCTGAATTCTTCGTCGAGGCCGTTACCGACTACATCGTCCACCAGGAAAAGCCGGCAGGCTATATCTCTGAAGACAATGCCGGTTGGCTGATCCAGACCATCTCGCGCGACGGAATGGTCGACAGTGTGACCGAACTGGAGCTGCTGGTGCATGTGCTGGAAAGGGCGAAATCATCGCCCGGCCGGCTCTCCGCCTATGCGCTCGAGCAGGTCGCCAACGCGGTGGTCGACGGCAAGGGACCACTGATGCTCGGCGGCGCGCTGGTTCCCGGGCTGGTCGCCAAGGCAGAGGTCGATCTGTTGCGCCGCATTCTCCATGCCTATGGCGGCGACGGAAACATCGCCATCACACGGGTTGAGGCCGAGGTGCTGTTCCAGATCAACGAGCAGACCGCAGCGGCCCACAACGACCCGTCCTGGAACGACCTGTTCGTCAAGGCGCTCGCCAATTTCGTCATGTGTTCGGCCGGCTACGAAGCGCCGACGCGCGATGTGGCGCTGCGTCGTGACAGTTTCTTGGACCAGGTCGAGCCCGAAATTGGTGGCTTCTTCAGCCGCATGTGTCGGGCGGACTGGCCGGCATCATGGAAGCCTATCGTTCGCCCGGCGATATCGAGGCCGAATGGGAGTCGAAGAACCGTGCCGCCGAGGCACTCGCGCGCCGCGCCGAGACGATCGACGCCAGCGAGGCGAAATGGCTGGCCGATCGCATCGGCACCGACCGCCCGCTGCGTGACAATGAACGCGCGCTGCTGACGCTGATCAAACTCGCCTCGCCGGAGATACATCCGGCGCTCAAGCCACTGCTCGACAAGGTTGCTTAAGCCGCGCCGTTTTCTGCGACCGTTTTGCAGAGGACGATATTGGAGTGTCTTCAGGCCAATCGCCAAGTTCGGCCACGCGCTCGAAACCGGCTTCCTCAGGCAAGCTCGGTTCGGTCGGAGTCAGATCGTGCTCGGTCAGAATGCGAGGCCATCAAATCCCGCCATACCAGTCATAGCCATTGTCTTCCCAATAGCCGCCGCGGCCGCCGCCGATATTGGCAAAACTGTCGACGAGCTCGATCTTGTAGAGATACTTCGGCATCTTGTAGCCGAGCTGTCGTTCGACGCGCACGCGCAGCGGCGCGCCGTTTTCGACCGGCAGCGGCTTGCCGTTGAGGCCGTAGGCGAGGATCGTCTGCGGGTGGCGGGCATCGATCAGGTCGATGGTGCCGTAATATTTGATTTCCCCGGAGAGGCTGCGATCGATCGTATCGAGGCAGTGGAACATGACATAGCGGGCCTGCGGCTTGACCACAGCCAGGTCGAGCACCAGCGACAGCGGGGTGCCGGTCCATTTGGCGATGCAGCTCCAGCCTTCGACACAGTCGTGGCGGGTGATCTGCGTGCGGCTCGGCATGTTCTCCAACTGCTCGCGGCTGAGCGACAGCGGCTTTTCGATCAGGCCCGTTACCTCCAGCCGCCAGTCGGCGAAATTGTTGGCGAGCAGGCCCTTGTAGGTGTCATCCTCGGGCGCGGTGACGCCGTTCGGCCGCTGCGGCTGGCGGATGTCGGCCTCGGTGAATTCCGGCGCCAGAGCATCGCGGCCGGCAAGCCAGCGTTGCGCGCGGTAGGTCAGGCCATTGGCGTTTTCGAGGCAACTGCGCAGGCCATCGCCCATGCCGAGCTGGCTGTCGAAGGCATCGCAGCCCGACAACATGATGCCGGAAACGCCGAGGCCGGCGCCCGTCAGGAACTTTCGGCGGCTGATCTGGAATTTGGCCATCTCACGCACTCCTCTCGGTGTCGCCATGCCTTGGCGGATCGGTGCGGTACCAGCCGGTGATGATCGAGCGCAGTTCGTTGATCGGGCCGGCGGCGAGGATCATCATTATATGGACGATGAAAAAGCCGACCAGCAGCACCATCACCGTGAAATGGATGGTGCGCGCCGTCTGCCTTCCGCCGAGCAGTTCGTTGAGCCAGGGCAGCACCGAGTTCATGCTCGGCGACATGGCAAGGCCGGTGATGATCATGAGTGGCAACAGCACGAACAGTACGCCGCCATAGGCCATTTTCTGCAGCGTGTTGTATTCGCGTGTGTGGTGGAACCTGAGCTTGGCGTGCTCGATGATGTCCTGCGGCAGCCGCTTGAGATCGTCAAGGCGCGGCGCCAGATCGCGGCGCAGATGGCCGTTGACCAGGCTGGCGACCAGCCAGACGACCAAGGTGGTTGTCAGTATCCAGGCGAAGAAGAAATGCACGACGCGGGCGGTGCCGAGATCGTAATAGGACGGGATTGTCGCCCAGGACGGGAAGGCACGCGACGTTTGCTGCCCGGCCGGGCCCGACCAGCCGAGCACGCCTGTGGTGTCGAAGCGATGGCCGAACATTTCGGTATAGCCGCGCGGGCCGGTGGCGGTGTTTTCGGCGCCGATGGCAAAGACGGTGTTTTTGTACTCGAAGCCGGATTGCTTGCCGATGTAGAGCTGCGGCCGGGCATTGAAGATCTGCAGGCCGGACAAAAGCATGAAGAACAGCGAGATCGCCCACAGCCAGTGCGTCAGGCGGGTCCAGCGCGATTGCCGGTAGATCAGCGTCGCATCCTTCGTTGAGGCGGCATCGACGCCTGCGCCGGGCTGACTCACGGTAATGGTTTCCATCTTTTCCTCGCCTCCGGCTGCGCGATCCTGGGATGGCCGCGCTCGTCCTTGTCCTCCCAATACGTCGCTATCGAAAGCGATGTTTCATGCGGTCACGTTTTTATTACGGGCACGGGTTTATCGCGGGCACGGATACTCAATTGCCGAGGCTCACCGCGAGATTGACGACGGCGGCGACGATGACGGCGTTGAAGAAGAACGACAGGATCGAATGGACAAGCACCACGCGGCGCATATGCGAGGTCGTGATCGCGGTGTCGGCGGTCTGCGCGGTCATGCCGATCACCGTCGCGAAATAGAGAAAGTCCCAACCGTCCGGCCGTTTGCTGCCGGGAAAATCGAGGCCGCCGACCGGTATCTTCTTCTTGGTTTCGGCATCGATCGCGTCGCCGTCCATCCAGTAGACATGCGCATAGTGGAGGGCGGCCATGGCATGGATGGTGAACCAGCCAAGCGGGATCGACAGCATGGCGAAGCCGAGTTCGATGGGGTCGCGATCCTTGTGATTGATCAAAAGGAACAGCAGGACAATGGCCATGGCGACGATGCCGAGCGTGATGGCAAAGATGCCCAGCACTGGGAGGTCCAGTTCGCGCGCGTTCTTGCTGAGATAGCGGCCGGACAGCAGCGGCATCTTGGCGATGACGAGCGCGATGAAGACGACGAAGAAGGAATCGGCGGCAATCGAGATCGAATAGGCAAGCCGCGTGGAGACGGGGAGCGATCCAATCAAAGGCAATACCGCGGCAAATACGACCAGACCGACGGCTAGCGACACAAAGAACTGCTTGTGCCGCTGCAAGGGGTTATTCGGCGATGTGTCGGCCATAGCCCGACCTCGGATGATGCTTCACGTCTGGTCGGGTGTGACGGATTTCAGAGCCCGCCGCAAGATACGGTCGAGCTCACCCAGGAAACGCGAGCGATCCTGTGGCGCAAAGCTGGCATTGTAGCCCTTGCTCTCGCCGGTTTCGCGCAGATGCTGCTTCAAATCGCGCATTGCAACCGCCATGCCGATGGTCTCCGGCGTGAACGGCCTGCCGGTTGGCCCAAGCACATGCGCGCCGAGCGCCACGGTGCGAGCGGCAAGCGGGATGTCGGCGGTGATCACGATGTCGTTGGGTTTTGCGTTCTCGACGATCCAATCGTCAGCGGCATCGGCGCTTTTAGAGACGACGACGTTGCGAATCATCGGATCGCGCGACGGACGCAGCCCGCCATTGGAGACGTAGGTGACGACGACACCATGGCGCTCGGCGACCTTCTCGACCTCGGCTTTCACCGGGCAGGCGTCGGCGTCGACGTAGATGGCGGGTGCGGGCATTATCTCTCCAAAACGGACATGGGGCCGGCATGTTACCCGGCCCCATGCCAGAAATCTCGTACCGTCAGGCCGGCAGCGCGCCCGACTTCTTCCCCGTCCAGGTGGCTATGTAATCCATCAGGCCGGGATTGAGACAGTCATAGGGCTCGAGGCCCATCGACTTCAACTGGCCGCGAATGCCGTCCATGCGCTTGGGGTCGACACCGGATTCGATGATCGACGAAACGAAAGCGGTGAAGCCCGGCGGTGACCAGCCGTCTTCCTGGAAGCGCTCGGGATGGATGAAGGACAGACCCTTGAACGGATGGTCGCGCTCGACCGGTCCGTGCATATGGACACCGCAGCCGGTGCAGGCGTGACGCTGGATAAGTGCCGAGGGGTCGACCACTTTCAGCTTGTCGCCGTTTTCGGTGACTGTGACATCGCCGGTGCCGGCTACGGCCACGACCGAGAACACCGCGCCGTCAGGCTTCCAGCATTTGGTGCAGCCACAGGCATGGTTGTGGGCGATCTGGCCCTTGACCTTCACCTTCACCGGCTTGCTGGTGCAGGCACAGACCAGCGTGCCGCCGGCAAAGCTTGCGCTTTCCTTCGGCAGGCCATTGTCGATTTTCGGATGCAGTTTCTCAGGCATTATCTTCCTCCCTTGTTGAACCCATGCAACTACAGTCGCTGGCCCTTCGGTCGGCGGCCTTCTTCTCCTCAATAAACGACGACGCTCCTGATCGACTTGCCCTCATGCATGAGGTCGAAGCCCTTGTTGATGTCTTCCAGCTTCAGCAAATGGGTGATCATCGGGTCGATCTGGATCTTGCCGTCCATGTACCAGTCGACGATTTTTGGCACGTCAGTGCGGCCGCGTGCGCCGCCAAAGGCGGTGCCCATCCAGGTGCGGCCGGTGACCAGCTGGAACGGCCGGGTCGAAATCTCCTGGCCGGCGCCGGCCACGCCGATGACGACCGACTTGCCCCAGCCGCGATGCGAGGCTTCCAGCGCCTGGCGCATCACCTTGGTGTTGCCGGTGCAGTCGAATGTGTAGTCGGCGCCGCCGATCTGGTCGGCGCCGCGCTTGGTCAAGTTGACGAGGTGAGGAACGATGTCGCCGTCGATCTCCTTCGGATTGACGAAATGCGTCATGCCGAAGCGCTCGCCCCATGCCTTCTTGTCGTTGTTGAGGTCGACACCGATGATCATGTCGGCGCCGGCGAGCTTCAGGCCCTGGATGACGTTGAGGCCGATGCCACCGAGACCAAAGACGACAGCAGTCGCGCCTTGCTCGACCTTCGCGGTGTTGATGACCGCGCCGATGCCGGTGGTGACGCCGCAACCAATGTAGCAGATTTTGTCGAAGGGCGCGTCCGGGTTGACCTTGGCGACGGCGATCTCGGGCAAAACGGTGAAATTGGAGAAGGTCGAGCAGCCCATATAGTGGAAGATCTTGTCCTTGCCGATCGAGAAGCGCGAGGAGCCATCGGGCATCAAGCCTTGGCCCTGCGTGGCGCGGATGGCGGTGCACAAATTGGTCTTGCGCGACAGGCAGGATGGGCACTGCCGGCATTCCGGCGTGTAGAGCGGGATGACGTGGTCGCCCTTCTTGACCGAGGTGACGCCCTTGCCGACATCGACGACAACGCCAGCGCCTTCATGGCCGAGGATTGCCGGAAACAGGCCTTCGGGATCAGCGCCCGACAGGGTGAACTCATCGGTGTGGCAGATGCCGGTCGCCTTGATCTCGACCAGCACCTCGCCTTCGCGCGGTCCGTCGAGGTCGACCTCCATGATTTCCAACGGCTTTCCGGCGGCGACAGCGACAGCGGCGCGGGTTTTCATCAGGCAATTCCTCCCAAGGCGATTGGTCTTCAGGCTTTCAGGGTTTTTATACTGTTTCAACCCGATTTGGCGACCAAATATGGCGCAAATCTTGGCCCAGTCGTCGGCGAGCCCAACCTTCGCCCCTCGGCACGGGCCTGGCGGGCAGGGAGTGTCTTGATGGGTGCGCTGCCGGCGGTGCTTGAGCCCGGCTGCCGAAGCCCATAAGAAGGACGAAAGACCGAGGAAACGCCTTCGATGTTCACGAAAATCCTGATCGCCAATCGCGGCGAGATTGCTTGCCGCGTCATCAAGACGGCGCGCAGGATGGGGATTGCCACCGTAGCGGTCTATTCCGACGCCGATCGCGACGCCGTGCACGTCGAAATGGCCGACGAAGCCGTGCATATCGGGCCATCGCCTGCCGCGCAAAGCTATCTTCTGCCTGAAAAGATCATCGCTGCCTGCAAGGAGACGGGCGCGCAGGCCGTGCATCCCGGCTACGGTTTTCTGTCGGAGCGGGCCGCCTTCTGCGAAGCGCTTGAGGCTGAGGGCATTGTCTTCATCGGTCCGAAACCCAAGGCTATCAAGGCGATGGGCGACAAGATCGAATCGAAGAAGTTCGCCAAGGCCGCTGAGGTGTCGACGGTTCCCGGCTGGCTTGGGGTCATCGAAAATGCCGACCATGCCGAAAAGATCGCCGGCGAGATCGGTTATCCCGTGATGATCAAGGCCTCGGCCGGCGGCGGCGGTAAAGGCATGCGCATTGCCTGGAGCCAGTCGGAAGTGCGCGACGGCTTCGACCGGGCGCGCTCGGAGGCGAAAAGCTCGTTCGGCGACGACCGAGTCTTCATCGAAAAGTTCGTCGTCGATCCGCGTCATATCGAAATCCAGGTGCTGGCCGACGCGCATGGCACCGCCCTCTATCTCGGCGAGCGCGAATGCTCGATCCAGCGCCGGAACCAGAAGGTTGCGGAAGAGGCGCCGTCGCAATTCCTCGATGCCAGGACGCGCAAGGCCATGGGCGAGCAGGCCGTGGCGCTGGCCAAGGCGGTCGACTACCAGAGCGCCGGCACCGTCGAGTTCATCGTCGATGCTGAAAAGAACTTCTATTTCCTTGAAATGAATACACGATTGCAGGTCGAGCATCCGGTGACGGAGCTTGTTACCGGCATCGACCTGGTCGAGCAGATGATCCGTGTCGCCGCCGGCGAGAAGCTGGCGATCGAGCAGAGCGACGTCAAGCTGAACGGCTGGGCGGTGGAAAGCCGGCTCTATGCCGAGGATCCCTATCGCAATTTCCTGCCCTCGATCGGCCGGTTGACGCGCTACCGGCCGCCGGAGGAGGGCAAGTTCGGCGATGTCTTCATCCGCAACGACACCGGCGTCACCGAAGGCTCCGAGATTTCGATGTTCTATGATCCGATGGTGGCAAAACTCTGCACCTGGGCGCCCACGCGTATCGAGGCCATCGATGCCATGTCGGAAGCGCTGGACAGTTTCGTCGTCGACGGCATCGAGCACAACATCCCGTTCCTGGCGGCGCTGATGCAGCATCCGCGCTGGCGCGAGGGGCGGATATCGACGGGCTTCATCGCCGAGGAATATCCTGACGGCTTCGCGCCGATCGTGCCCAATGGCGATGAAAAGGCAGTGCTGGCGGCGATCGCCACCGCGGTCGAGCTTCTGCGCCGCGATCGGCTTGACCGGCTGGGCGGGCGGCTGGCGCCGCATTCGGGCGCACTCAAGCGCGATTGGGTGGTGAAGCTCGGCGACGACTATCTCCAGGCTTCGATCATCGAGGGCATGATCTCCATTCCGATGGAAGTCGATCTGTCGGTCGATGGCGGCAAAGCGCTGACCGTGGCGTCCGACTGGCGGCCGGGCGACCTCATCTGGCGCGGCACTGTCGGTGCCCGCAAGGTCACGGCGCAGATCAGGCCGGCGCCGAACGGCCTGCGCATTGCCTGGAAAGGCATGTCGGTGACGGCGCGCGCCATGCTGCCGCGCACGGCGGAGCTGGAAAGGCTGATGCCGGAGAAGGTGGCGCCGGACACGTCCAAGATGCTGCTTTGCCCGATGCCGGGCCTGGTCGTGTCGATCGCGGTTGCCGAGGGGCAGGAGGTCAAGGCCGGCGAGACGCTGGCCGTGGTCGAGGCGATGAAGATGGAAAACGTGCTGCGCGCCGACCGCGATCTTGTCGTGTCGAAGCTCAACGCCAAGCCGGGTGACAGCCTGGCTGTCGATGCGGTGATCATGGAGTTCGCCTAGAGATTGTTTGGAAATTCTACTCCGGCGGCCATCTGAAGGTGGTTTCTGCGCTTCCCGTGCTCACGGACCAATGGCCGCTGCGCTCCGGTTCTCGAAACCACCATCATTATGACTCGCCAGAGCGAATTTCGAACAATCTCTGAGCCGTGCGGCTGGGTACGGAAGCCTGTGGTCGGTGGTCATTTGTGCTGGACTGGCATCGCCCGGTCCGGGACAATACATCTCCATCGACTCAAAGCCCTTCGAGCAATTTGAAACATCATGGCGGATGACAAACTTCCACGCGATCCCCTGAGGCGCGAAGCAGCGCTCGCTGCTGCGCGCCCGGAGGCACCGGCGCGGCCGTTCATCCATCTGCGCGTGCATTCGGCGTATTCGCTGCTCGAGGGCGCCTTGCAGGTCGCCGCCGTTGTCGGTCATGCAGTCAAGGACGAGTGCCCGGCAATCGCAGTCACCGACACAAACAATCTGTTCGGCGCGCTGGAATTTGCCCAGAAGGCGGTGAAGGAAGGCATCCAGCCGATTATCGGTTGCCAGATCGATCTCGCCTTTTCCGGCGAGACCAGCGACGCGCAGCGCGACCGCCGCCGCCATGGTCCGGAGATGCACGCCGTGGTGCTGCTCGCCGCCACCGAGGCCGGCTACAGCAACCTCGTCAGGCTGGTCAGCCAGGTCTATCTGGAGACGCCGCCGGGCGAGCCCGTGCATCTGACGTCAGCAATGCTGGAAGGCCATAGCGATGGCCTGATCTGCCTCAGCGGCGGGCCGCGCGGCCCGATCGGCCGGGCGCTGAAGGAGGATCGCCGAGATCTTGCCGAGACGCGGCTTCTGGCACTCAAGGCGCTGTTCGGCGACCGGCTCTATGTCGAGCTGGACCGTGTTTCCGGTTATGACCGCGCTATCGAGAAATCATCGGTCGACCTTGCCTATATCCATGATCTGCCGCTGGTCGCCACGAATGAGGCGTTCTTCGCCGCCCGCGACGACTATGACGCGCATGATGCTCTGATCGCCATTGCCGAGGGTTCGGTGGTTGCCGCCGACAACCGTCGCCGGCTGACTTCGGACAATTTCCTGCGCAGCCAGGCGGATATGGCGCGGCTGTTCGCCGACCTGCCGGAAGCGATCGACAACACCGTCGAGATCGCGCTGCGCTGTTCCTATTATCCCAAGACCCGCAATCCGATCCTGCCACGCTTTACCGGCGGCGATGTCGCCGACAATGAGGTGGCGCTGAAAGCGGAGGCCGATGAGCTACGCCGGCAGGCGCATGAGGGGCTGGAGGCGCGGCTGGCTGCGCATGGGCCCACTTCCGGCTACACGGTCGAACAATACCGCGAGCGGCTCGATTTCGAACTCTCCATCATCGAGAAGATGAAGTTTCCCGGCTATTTCCTGATCGTCGCCGACTTCATCAAATGGGCCAAGGCGCAAGGCATTCCGGTCGGGCCGGGCCGTGGTTCGGGCGCCGGATCGCTGGTCGCTTATTCCACGACCATCACCGACATCGATCCGCTGCGCTTCTCGCTGCTGTTCGAGCGCTTCCTCAACCCCGACCGCGTGTCGATGCCCGACTTCGACATCGACTTCTGCCAGGACCGGCGCGAAGAGGTCATCCGCTACGTCCAGCAGAAATATGGCCGCGACCAGGTTGGGCAGATCATCACCTTCGGTACGCTGCAGGCGCGCGCGGTGCTGCGCGACGTCGGCCGCGTGCTGCAAATGCCTTACGGCCAAGTCGACAAGCTCTCCAAAATGGTGCCGCAGAACCCCGCCAATCCGGTCAAGCTGGCGGATGCCATCGCCAACGAGCCGCGCTTTGCCGAGGAGGCCGAGAAGGAGCCAATCGTGCAGACGCTGCTCGATATGGCGCAAAAGCTGGAAGGGCTCTACCGCCACGCTTCGACGCACGCCGCCGGCATCGTCATCGGCGACCGGCCCTTGTCGGAACTGGTGCCGATGTACCGCGATCCGCGCTCCGACATGCCGGTCACCCAGTTCAACATGAAATATGTCGAGCAGGCCGGGCTGGTAAAATTCGACTTCCTCGGCCTGAAGACGCTGACGGTGCTGGAGACGGCGGTGAAGCTGATCCGCCGGCGCGGCATCGAGATCGACCTGGCGACGATCCCGCTCGACGATCCTGAAACCTACGCCATGCTGTCGCGCGGCGAAGTGGTCGGTGTGTTCCAGGTGGAAAGTGCCGGCATGCGCAAGGCGCTGATCGGCATGCGGCCCGACTGCATCGAGGACATCATCGCGCTGGTGGCGCTCTACCGTCCCGGCCCGATGGAGAACATCCCGACCTACAATGCCAGAAAACATGGCGAGGAGGAGATGGCCTCGATCCATCCCAAGATCGACCATCTGGTGAAGGAGACGCAAGGCGTCATCGTCTACCAGGAACAGGTGATGCAAATCGCGCAGGAGCTGTCGGGCTATTCGCTCGGCGAAGCCGACCTGCTGCGCCGCGCCATGGGCAAGAAGATCCGCGCCGAAATGGACAAGCAGCGCGAGCGCTTCGTCACCGGTGCGGTCGAACGCGGTGTCGGCAAGCCGCAGGCCGACTTCATCTTCGACCTTCTGGCCAAGTTCGCCGACTACGGCTTCAACAAATCGCACGCGGCCGCCTACGCCGTCGTGTCCTACCAGACCGCCTATCTCAAGGCGCATTACCCCGTCGAGTTCCTGGCGGCGTCGATGACGCTCGACATGGGCAACACCGACAAACTCGCCGATTTCCGCCAGGATGCGCTGCGTCTCGGCATCGAAGTGGTGGCGCCGTCGGTGATGACCAGCTTCCGCAATTTCGAGGTCGGCGAGAACCGCATTTACTATTCGCTGGCGGCCCTCAAGGGCGTCGGCGACGCTGCGGTCGAGCACATCGTCGCCATGCGCGGCGAAAAGCCGTTCAAGAATCTCGCCGATTTCTGTGAAAGGGTCGATCCCAAGATCGTCGGCAAGCGCGTCTTCGAAAGCCTGATCATGGCCGGCGCGCTCGACTGCTTCGGCCACGACCGCGCCCAGATGATGGCCGGCGTCGAACGGATGATGGGGCTGGCTTCGCTGGCGCAGCAGAATGCCATTTCGGGCCAGCACGACATTTTCGGCGCGTCGCTCGGCGCGCAGCAGCAGGCGCTCAATTTGCCGCAGACCGATCCGTGGCTTGCCGCCGACCGGCTGCACCGTGAATTCCAGGTCGTCGGCTTCTATCTTTCGGCGCATCCGCTCGACGAGTACAAGGCGGCCCTGCAGAAGATGCGCGTGCAAAACTGGGGCGAGTTCTCGGCTGCGGTCAAACGCGGTGCCGCCGCGGGCCGGCTCGCCGGCACCGTCACCACCAAGCAGGAGCGCAAGACCCGAACCGGCAACAAGATGGGCGTCATCGCCTTTTCCGACACATCTGGCCAATATGAAGCCGTGCTGTTTTCGGAAGGGTTGGCGCAGTATCGCGATCTGCTCGAGCCCGGACGTTCGGTGGTGATCACCGTTTCGGCCGAGGATAGGCCCGAAGGGGTCAATCTGCGCATCCAGACGGTGCAGTCGCTGGAGGATGAGGCCAGCCGCATCCAGAAGGCGCTGCGCATCTTCGTGCGCGATGCGGCTCCGATCGGCATGCTGGCCGGCCAACTGGCGGTGAAGGGCGAAGGCCAGGTCAGCTTCGTGCTGATCAAGGAGGCCGGCCAAGGCGAGATCGAGATCGAATTGCCCAACCGCTACCGCATCTCGCCGCAAATCGCGTCGGCCATGCGCGCGGTGCCGGGGGTGGTCGAGGTCGAGCTCGTCTAGGCTGCGCTGATATACACGGCAGTCGCATCGACGTCGGCCAGTGCATGACGGCCTAAAGATGCTCTGGGCCTGACATTGCAGCCGATAGGGCCAGCGTGCGGGGCGTGGTTGAACTGACCTTCCTTTGAACCACATGCGTTGAGCAGAAACTTCACAGGAACGCACAATCATGCCCAGCCGCGAACACGTCGAAGCCTTCCTCAAGGAGGTGGTCGAAGGCTGCCACGTCAAGGCGATCGCCGACTTCTACCATGACGATGCCACCATGCAGGAAAATCTCGGCGTCCCGCGGCGCGGCAAGGAAACACTGATGGCGCATGAGCAGGCAGCACTCGACCGGATCGAGAAGATGCACACCCATCCTGTCCAGACATTCCTGGTCGATGGCGACAATGTCGCCATACGCTGGACCTTCGACCGTGTCGACAAGGCCGGCACCGTGCGCCGGCTGGAAGAGGTGGCCCTGCAGCGCTGGCATGGTGACCGGATTGCGGAGGAGCGGTTCGTCTACGGCACCGCCTCGGCCTGGCGCCTCGTGGGGCCGGACGGCAAGGTGGTGGAGGGGTGACGATCACCGGGTCAGGTCATGATGAGATTTGGTTGAAATCTCATCATGATCTAACCCTTTGTTGGAGCATGATCTTTTCCAAAACCGGCACCCACTTTTTGGGATCATGCTCTAGACGGCCCCGGCTGGGACCGTTACGCACTTGTGATGAAGGCAGCCGAGAAGGACGGATTGCAGCAAAACTCAGCGATGGCGCGGCTGCGTGACAGGCTGCGCAAGCTCTATCACGGGCGCACGCCGGCGGCGTTCCGGTTTCAACTGGCGGCGGTCATCATCGACCTCGCCATCATCGCCTTCTTCGTTGCCACGCCGGTGCTCCAGGACAAGCCGTCATTCCTGTGGCTCGACTATACCGTCGCCGCATTGGTCGCCGCCGACCTGATTGCCCGGCTGTTAGCCTCCAACGACATGTTGCGCCTGATGAAACAGCCGACATCCTGGGTCGATGTCTTCATCCTTTTGACGCTGCTGATGCCGACGGCGCTGGCAAATCTGGCGTTCCTGCGCATCCTGCGGCTGTGGTCGCTGTCGCGCAGCGGGTCGCTGTGGCGGCATTTCGAAATGCGTGGCTTGAGGCCCTGGCGCGAGGCGAGCCACGCGGTCATCAACCTGTTGACGTTCCTGTTCGTCATCACCGGCTTCGTCTACACCTTCTTCTTCCGCACCGGCGCCGGCCTCGAAAACTACATTGATGCGCTGTATTTCACCGTTGCCACGGTGACGACCACCGGTTTCGGCGACATCGTGCTGCCGGGGATCGCCGGCAAGCTGACCGCGATCGCCACCATGATCATCGGCATCTCGCTGTTCGTCAGACTGGCGACGGCGATTTTTCGACCCGCCAAGGTGTTCTTTCCCTGTCCGCAATGCGGACTGCAACGGCATGAGCCGGACGCCGTGCACTGCAAGGCCTGCGGGCATCTTCTCAACATACCGGATGAGGGGAATTGACCGACCGCTACGAGGCCGCGACCTCGGCCGGCTTTGGCGCCTTGCGCTGCAGGTTGAGCAGGTTGCCCATCAGGATCAGCAGGGCGCCGCCGGCTGTAAAGATGTCGATCTGCTCGCTGTAGAGCAGCCAGCCGATCAGCGCCGACAGCGGCACGCGCAGGAAATCCATCGGTGAAATCACCGTAGCGTCGGCATAGGTGAGGGCACGCGCCATGCAGAAATGCGACGACATGCCGGTGAAGGCAATCAGCAGGATCCATGGCCAGAGTTCGAGCGGTGGGTTGCGCCATTCATAAAGCGCCGGGATCAGGCCGACCACCGACTGGATGATCAGCATCCAGAAGATGATGCGCACGACGCTGTCCGTGCGGGTCAGCGACTTGACCAACACCACCGATACGCCAAAGCACACGGCCGCGCCGAGAACGACGAGGTGACCCGGATCCATGGAGCCGACGCCGGGGCGAACGATGACCACCACGCCGATCAGGCCAAGCACGACCGCCGCAATTTTCGGGCGGGAGAGCCTTTCGCCAAGAAAGGTCACCGCCAGGATCGCGGTCCAGATCGGTGTGGTGAATTCGATCGATATGAGCACCGCAAGCGGGATCAGCGTCAGCGCATAGAGCCATGCCGCCTGGCCCGTATAGTGGATGACATTGCGAGCGATATGGGCCAACGGGCGCTGCGTGAGCATTGCGGCGAATCCGCCGCTCATCATCACCAGCGGCAACAGGATGAAGAAGCCGATTACCGAGCGCAGTTCCAGTACCTGGAAGACGTTGAGCTCGGCGGTGGTTGCGCGGCCGGCGACTGACATCGCCAGAAACGAGGCGATCGACAGCGCCATCCAGAACGCGGCTTTGGGGATCGATGGGGAAGGTGCCATAGGCGCTATGTCGCAAGCCGGGACTTCTATCGCAACCGTTAGGCGACGCATTCGACTGGGCCAGACCGTTGCAAAACAGCCATGCTGGAAGTGGAACCTGACGCAACGGCAGGCGTTGGTTCCCGGTATTGGCCAATTGCTGGACGCATCGTTTCTTCAACATCAACGGGGGAAAGGTTCCGATGAAATCATTCGCGCGGTTTCTGCTAGCCGGCTGCCTGCTAACTGCAAGCGCCGCGGCCCATGCCGACGAGGCGAATTTTCTCAGCTCCTTGCAAGGGAATTTCTCCGGCAAGGGGACAGTCAAGGTCACCACCGACGCACCGACGATGAATGTGTCCTGCACCTTCAATTCAGACGCGACCTCGAGCTCATTGTCGCTTGACGGCAATTGCCGTGGTCTTGTCGTGGTGACGCGCGCCATCAGCGCCAATCTGAAGGCCCGCGGGGCGACGTATACAGGCGTCTATGTCGGGTCGCGCACCGGGCCGGCACAGCTCGCCGGCAGCCGCTCCGGCAACGCGATCAGTCTCGGAATTCGCTGGGCGGCGGAGGTCAATGGTGATCGCAAGGCGCGGTTGACGGTCGAGAAAACCAGCGGCGACGGAATGCGATTGACCGTTACCGACGTCGATCCGAAAACCGGCAAGAACGTGGTGACGAGCCGCATCGATCTCAAGCGTATCTAAGCCGTCTCACTCCTCGATCGGCTCCGGCGGGTTGGCGTTGCGGCCTTTACCGAAGGTGTAGCCGGTTTCCACCGCCTTCTTGCCGAACTTGTCGCGCAGCGTATCGATGGCGCTTTCGGCCATGGCGCGCTTGCGCGAGCCGACGTCGACGAGATCGGGCGGATCGGCCTTCTCGTCATCCGAGAGATCGCTGACACCGATGCCAAGCAGCCGGTACTTTGTCCCGTCCGCCTCCTTGCGCAACAGCTCGAGCCCGGTCTGGAAAATGCGGTCGGCCAGCCGGGTCGGGTCGCCGAGCTGGCGGTTGCGGGTACGCAGCTTGAAATCCTGCGTCTTCAGCTTCAGCACCACCGTGCGCCCGGCAATGCCTGACTTCTTCAGCCGCGCCGAGACCTTTTCCGACAATCCCCTCAACACTGGAACCAGTTCGCCCATTTCAGCTATGTCGGTGTCGAAAGTGGTTTCGGCCGACACACTTTTCGCATCCTGGTGGGGATCGACACGGCGGTCGTCCTGGCCGCGCGAGAGATGGTAGAGCCGGGTGCCCATCACGCCATAGCGGCGCATAAGATCGGCGCGCTCCATGCGCTGCAACTGGGCGATGCTGCGGATGCCGTCGCGTTCGAGCGTTGCGGCAAAAGCCTTGCCGACGCCCCAGATCAGCGTCACTGGCTGTTCGGCCAGGAAACCCAGCGCCTCGGCTTCGCCGATCACCGAAAAGCCTCGCGGCTTGCGGAAATCGGAGGCAACCTTGGCCAGGAACTTGCAGTAGGAAAGGCCGGCCGAAACGGTGATGCCGATTTCCTTTTCGACGGTCTGCGCAAAGCGCGCCAGCACCACCGCCGGAGGCATGCCGTGCAGGCGCTCGGTGCCGGCGAGGTCGAGAAACGCCTCATCGATGGAGAGCGGTTCGACCAGCGGCGTCAGCGCCTGCATCAAGGCGCGGACCTCGCGGCCGACGCGGACGTATTTCTCCATGTTGGGTGGAATCACGACCGCTTCCGGACAGGCTTCGAGCGCCTTGAACATCGGCATTGCCGAGCGCACCCCCTGGATGCGGGCGATGTAGCAGGCGGTGGAGACGACGCCGCGCTTGCCGCCGCCGATGATCAGCGGCTTGTCCTCCAGCGCCGGATTGTCGCGCTTTTCGATCGCCGCATAGAAGGCGTCGCAATCGATATGCGCCAGATGCAGCTGGTAGAGCTCGGGATGGCGGGTGAGTCGAGGGCTGCCGCAACGCTCACAGCGCCTGGTATCGCTGCGCTGAAAGGTCAGGCAGTCGCGGCAAAAACCGTGCTCGGGATTGTTGACAGGGGCCGCCATCGCTGCGAACATAAAGAGAACAGATGCGATGGTACGTCAGGACGGAAGCCGCCACAAGCGGTTAGCCGGGAGATAACTCATGAGCACGACCATAGCGCCGCTGGCGCCCGACCTGTGGGCGGATTTCGAGGATCTTTTCGGCAAGCAGGGCGCCTGTTACGGGTGCTGGTGCACGCATTTCCGGATGGCGCCGGCGGTCCGGCGGGCCAGCGACAAACAGCGCAACAAGGATCATATCAAGGCGCGCATCGAGGCTGGGCCGCCGCCGGGGCTTTTGGCTTTCGAGGACGGCATAGCGGTCGGCTGGATGCAGATCGGCCCGCGCGCCGACGTGCCCGAATGGAACAATCGGGGCAGGGGCTCGGCGCCGGTCGATCCAACCGACGCCGTAGATCCCGCCGTCTGGGCCATCTCCTGCTTCTTCATCCGCGCCAGCGCGCGCGGCCGGGGCGTCAGCCACCGCCTGGTCGAGGGCGGCATCGCTTTTGCCCGCCAGAACAAGGCGCGGCTGGTCGAGGCGTGTCCGATCGACGTGTCGCGCGATTCGCGTTCGATCGGGCTGTTCGTCGGCTCGTCGCGTGTGTTCGAAAAGGCCGGCTTCGAGCGGCTCCTCGAACGCAAGGCCGGCCGGCCGCTGATGCGGCTTGTGCTGTAGGCGGCAGCAATCCATAGGTCTTGTCTTGCGGCTGTGATGGTATTTTCCTACCAGTGGTAGAAGCGGTTTTGACGACTGCAATAAAGTGGAGGATCGATATGAAGCGCGTTTTGCCATTCGCTTTGCTTCTAGCCTGCAGTGCGCCGGCGCTTGGGCAGACGGTCGACAGCGAGGGCGCCAAGCAGCTTACCGACAATCTGGCGCGCTATTTCAGCAAGAAGCCGTTCGAGATCGGATTTCTGAAGGTCTCGGTCGAAGGCGACGCCTACAAGCTCGCATTCGATTTCAAGCCCGTCGTGGAACTCTTGGCAAAACAGGATGGCCTGAAGCTCGATCTCACCCCTTATACGCTGTTGACCAAACCACGCAGCGATGGCGCGTGGGATGTCTCAGGCAATCTGGCGCCGGAAGGGTCGATGGAGTTCAACGGCCCTCAGGGGCCGCAAAGCATGAAGATATCTATCAAGGGCGGGAAGTTCGTTGGTGTCTACGATCCCGAGTTGGCGGCTTTCAGCAGCGCCACGTCGTCACTTGAAGGCATGAATATGACGTCGCAGGACGCCAGGCAGCGCACGGAGATGAGTTCTGGTGCTGGAACCGCCACAATGAGCGCTACCAAGGGCGCAACTGGCGGTGTCGATTTTAGCATGGTTCAGACGTTTGCCGATTTTGCAGAGGTCATCACGATCGACAACCCCAACAGCGGGCAGAAAATCCCGCTGACGGTCAAGTCGCCCGAATTTTCGGTCGACGCGAAAGGCAAGGGGCTGCGCACGAAGCCTATTCTGGACCTGTTGGCTTTCGCCGTGGCCAATGAGGACGAGGCGAAACTGAAAGCCGATCAGGCGGAGCTCAAGTCGCATCTTCTGACCGCGCTGCCGATATGGGAGCGGATTGATGGGGCTTACAGTCTCAAGGATTTCAGCGTCGGCAGCCCGATCGGCAGTTTCGGCGCAGCAACACTCGGCATCGCCTTCGGCATGGACGGTGTCTCGCGCAACGGGACGATCAGCTACGGGATCAAAGCGTCTGGGCTCTCGATACCGCAAAATCTTGTTCCAGCCTGGAGCGTCGCGCTGTTGCCCACCGACATCGACCTCAATTTCGGTGGGGCCAACATCGATCTCGACACAATGGCCAAGAAGGCTATCGAGGCCTTCGATCTCAACAACAACCCGCCGCTTTCGGCGGATTTCGGCGACGGCGTGAAGAAAGATTTTCTGGCGAACGGCCCCAAGATCCTCATCGGCCACAGCACGGTCAAGGGCGGCGGTGCCGAAATCGGGCTGGAGGGCGATATGACGTTTCCCGATGGCGAGAAGCCCGATGCCAACGTGACGATCGACGTGACCGGCTACGACAAGATCGTGGCAAGCCTGCAGGAGGCGGCGAAGACCGACCCGCAGGCCTCACAGGCTTTTACCGGCGCCTTGGCCATCAAGGGATTTGCCAAGACGCTGCCGGATGGCCGTATCGAATGGGTGATCAACGCCAAGCACGATGGGTCGGTGACGGTCAACGGCGCCATGCTGAAGGGGCCGGATCCGGTCGTGGAAGACAACACCGATCAGGATGCGATCCCTGGCGAGGGCAACAATGGCGGAGCAGGGGCGAAGCTGCAGCCTTGATCGCCAAGCTTGGAGGCGCTTGGGCTTAAAGCCCGAGCGCGCTCGCGATCTTCGGCGCGGCATCGCGCCAGTCCTCGACGGAGATGATGTCGTCGGGCACCGGCGGCATGAAGGCGCGCAGCGAATTGTCGGCCATCAGGTGGAAGAGATGCGCGTCGGCGACGGAATTGCGCGCCGAGATAAGATTGGCGGGCTGGTCGTCGACAAAGGCCACCGGCCGGCCGTTCTTGCCGCGCAGTTTCGCCACCGCCGGTCCCTTGGCCATCTCGGTGGTCAACAGCGGGTAGGGCAGCCCGAGCGCATCGAGATGGGCGCGGCGCGCAGCGCGATGCCGGTGCGGCATGGCGGTCAAAAGGACGATCTCGACGCGGTCGCTGAGGCTGGCAAGCGCTTGTTCGGCACCGTCGGTAACGCTCTGCCAGTCGGCCTGCGTATCGAAGAAATCTCCGAGAAGTGCCGTCACCTCCGGCTGTTCGATCAGCCGGCCGCTCGCCGTTTCGGCAATGTTGCCGGTGAGACGGAAGGAGGCCAGGGTCAGGCCGAAGCCGCGCGATTTCAGGAAATGCGGAAACGGCCGGATGAATTCGAGCACGACATCGTCGACATCGAGGATCAGCAGAGGCCGGTCGTCGGCTGCAAGTTCGGCGATCTGGCGTGCCGTCTCGGGATCGTCGCTCATATCGAATGCTCATGGTCGTCGCCGCCAAGAGGCAGCGCCCGCAACGCCTTGCCGATGGCGGCCGGGGGCGTGTCGGTTTCCTCGGCAAAGCGCAGCAAGGTCGGCTCGTGGGCAAGCATGAACTGCAGCACGCCGGCAAGGAATCCCGGTTCGGCCGCGGCGCGGCGGATGGCGGACGCCTCGATGCCGGTGAGGGCCAGGAAGCGCGGCAGGAGTTCGGGGTCGGCGGCGACGAAGCCCAGTGCCTTCACGGCAATGGTTTCCGCTTCCTCGCGCATTGACGCTGCGTTTGCCATCACTACTTTCTCGTTGCGGAAATGAGTCTCTTTTCCGCAGTAATCGCAAGCGTCGCCTGCGGCAAGCCACAGCCCCGATCCAATGTGGTTTTCGAGGTGGAATCCGAATGGCTTTTGCCGCTTCGGGTTTCCATTTCGTCAATCATATTGCCTTAAGAGTGAGCGAGGGTTTGGTGTGCTTCGACAAGGGCGCATAGCGGCAGGGCTTCGGGCAGAAGCCTGGCCGGGACGGGAAATCGATGCCTAAGAAGGTCATGATCGTCGAGGACAACGAGCTCAATATGAAGCTCTTTCGCGACCTCATCGAAGCCAGCGGTTATGAAACGGTGCGCACGCGCAACGGGCTCGAGGCGCTCGATCTGGCGCGCCAGCACAGGCCCGACCTGATCCTGATGGACATCCAGCTGCCCGAAGTGTCGGGGCTGGAAGTGACGAAATGGCTGAAGGAGGACGACGACCTCCATTCCATTCCGGTCATCGCCGTCACCGCCTTCGCCATGAAGGGCGACGAGGAACGCATTCGCCAGGGCGGTTGCGAGGCCTACATCTCCAAGCCGATCTCGGTGCCGCGTTTCATCGAGACCATCAAATCCTATCTCGGTGATGCCTGATGCCTTCAGCCGGAGCCTTGTGACATGACCGCGCGGATCCTCGTCGTCGACGACATTCCTGCCAATGTCAAACTTCTCGAGGTTCGGCTGCTGGCCGAATATTTCGAGGTGTTGACGGCCTCCAACGGGCCGGACGCGATCGAGACCTGCGAAAACGGCAAGGTCGATGTCGTGCTGCTCGACGTGATGATGCCCGGCATGGACGGGTTCGAGGTCTGCAAGCGGCTGAAAAGCGATCCGGCGACCGCGCATATACCGGTGGTCATGGTGACCGCGCTGGGCCATGTTGCCGACCGGGTGCGCGGCCTCGAGGCAGGCGCCGACGACTTTCTCACCAAGCCGGTCAACGATCTGCAACTGATGACGCGGGTGAAGAGCCTGGTCAGGCTGAAGTCGCTGACCGACGAGCTGCGGCTGCGCGCATCGACCACCCGCAACATCGGCGTCGAGGCGCTGTTGAGCCGCAGCTTCGCGTCGGAGGACGCCACGCCGAAGGTGCTGTTGATCGACGAGCGCAAATCGTCGGTTGAGCGCATCCAGAACATGCTGCGCGGCAGCGCCGAGCTCGACATTGCCACCGATCCGCATGCCGGCTTCTTCCAGGCCGCCGAGGCGCCCTATGAGTGCGTGCTGATCTCGACCGGTTTTACCGATTTCGATCCGCTGCGGTTGTGTTCGCAATTGCGTTCGCTCGACCGCACCCGCTTCCTGCCGATCATCCTGATTGCCGACGAAGGCGAGGAGGGCCGCATCATCAGAGGCCTCGAGCTCGGCATCAACGACTATCTGATGCGGCCGATCGACCAGCAGGAGCTGACGGCGCGGCTGCGCACGCAGGTGCGCCGCAAGCGCTACAACGACCAGCTGCGCGCCAGTGTCACCCAGACCATCGAGATGGCGGTGACCGACGCGTTGACCGGGCTGCACAACCGCCGCTACCTCGACAGCCATTTGCAGACGCTGTTCGACCGCGCCGTGGCGCGGCGGCGGCCTCTGTCGGTGATGATCACCGATCTCGACCGCTTCAAGACCGTCAATGACTCGCATGGCCATGATGGCGGCGACGATGTGCTGCGCGAGTTCGCAAGGCGGCTGCGCAAGAACGTCAGGGGCATCGACCTTGCCTGCCGCTTCGGCGGCGAGGAATTCGTCGTTGTGATGCCGGACACGGACGGCACGGTGGCGGAGAAGGTTGCCGAGCGCATTCGCGCCGAAATCGCCCAGCTGCCGTTTGCCATCGGTCCTGACGGCAAGGCGATCGAAGTCACGGTCAGCGTCGGCGTGTCATCGGTTCTGAAGGGCGCGGACACGGTCGCGGCGTTGATGAAACGTGCCGACGTGGCGCTCTACGAAGCCAAAAGTGGCGGCCGCAACCGGGTCGTCGCCAAGGCAGCGTAGGCTAGACCACCGATTATCCAGGCAATCGGACAGGGTTAGGAATTTACCTTAATCCAAGCGATTCGGCAGGCTTGGTTAAGAAACTATTGATTTTCAAACATTGTTGCGCAAATGTGCGGTGCAAGAACAAGGGCGATGCGGGCACGAGGGTAGACAGCCGCATCGCTTCGCCGAATACCCCATGATGCTCAGGTCCGCCGCATCTCCTGGGTCCGTGGGGTCGGCCGGCCGGCGCTGGCACATAGTGGCCTCCTCGTACCGCTGCCATACGCCGACCGGCCCCCTTTTTTGCCAAAAAATGAGATGAGCACTTCGCGCCAAACAGCGGAGGGTTCTGGCTTTTCGGGGCCTTGAATCAAAAACGCCGCCCGAAGGGGCGGCGCTTTTGACAGAGCGTATGAAAACCAGATTACTTGATCTTGGTTTCCTTGAACTCGACATGCTTCTTGGCGACCGGGTCGTATTTGCGGAACGACAGCTTGTCGGTCTTGGTACGGCTGTTCTTGCTGGTCACGTAGAAGAAACCGGTGTCGGCGGTCGACAGAAGCTTGATCTTGATGTTTGCGGCTTTGGCCATTGTATCAGTCCGTTATGTTCGTGGGGTTTTGGCCGCTGGAGCGGGGGAAAACACCCGGACGCGGGAAACTTGGCGCGACACATAAAGAACGTGCCCGGAAAGTCAAGCCCGGCGCGGCCGCCGTGTCGTAAGCACATGAGTTGTCCGGATTAGGTAGCACATGAGTTGTCCGGTTTTATCATCGGCCCGATGGAGGCTGAGGATGAGACGGACAGCATGGCTATAGGCCGGCGAATGCCGCGACGCTGCGAAGCGGCGCTGGTTCGGCAGGGTGGATTGGTCACCCGCGCCCAACTCTTCGCAGGCTCAGGGCATTCGAATCTCGAAAAACCACGCAATTGGCTTTTCGTCCGCTACGGACCGCTTCTCACCTCACAACGGAGAAGGTAAGGCCGGTGCTTCCCCTCAGCGGGGCCGGATTTCTAGGCTTCTTCCTTAACTGGAAGCGCTTTCTTCCAGTCCCCGGTGGTGTTCCACCAGCGATTCGGATTGGCGCGGTCGTCCAGGCCCTTGGAGCGGCTGGCGAGGATCGGCTGGATGCGGATCACCGGCTCCTGGTAGGAATGCGCCTGGAAAATCGCCTCGACGACGCAGGCGGCGAGCACCTGGTCGTCGGGCAACTCGAACGAGACCTCGACGGTGCCGGGGCGGCGGCGCAGTTCGGTTTCGACGCCGGCGGCTGCACCTTCCAGCGGTCGGTAGCGTTCGATGCCGTGCGCCGTTTGATAGGCGTTGCGGTCGTATTTGCCCATTGCCAGCGGCGCGATCGCGACCACGGCGTCCATGATGCGGTCGACATCGGCTGCCGGGGCCTGGAAGCTGACAAGCAGCAGAAGCGTCATGCGCAGAGATGTGGTTTCAAAGCCGCTGTCGATCATCGCCGTATCCTCAAACTCGGGTTTTTTGGGACACCCTTTTAGCTGAGGTCTCCTGACACGGTTCTGTCAGCAGCGGCGACATCCCGTCAGGATTCCGCAGGCTGGCGACGGACAGGCTACCAGATCTTGCGGACCAGCCTGGCGCTGACCAAGGCGATATAGGCGGCAAAGAACAGGCCGAGCGACCAGCCGAAGCCGGAGGGCCCGAAGGCATCCATGCCGATGCCGATCGCCTGCGGGCCAAGCACCATGCCGACGCCGTAGCAGAGCACGAAGGCGGCATTGGCCGAGGCCAGTTCATGGCCGGAGAGCTGCGAGCCCAGATGGGCAAGGCCGATCGTGTACATGGCGGCCACCACGCCGCCCCAGACGAACAGAAGCGCCGCCATCAGGTGCCAATTGCCGGCGAAGAACGGCATGAAGATGGTGCCGGCAAGTCCGACCGTGGCACAGGCCAAAAGCAGATAGCGGCGGTCTGAGACGCGGTCGCTGATCATGCCGATAGGGATCTGCAACAGCACGTTGCCGAGGCCGATCATGGTGAGCAGGAGGGCTGCATCCGCCTCGGAATAGCCGATGCGGTTGCCATAGACGGGGAACAGCGCAAAGCCGCCGGTCTCGACGGCGCCGAACACCAGCACGGCGGCGGTCGCTGTCGGCACCAGCCAGATGTAGCGCAGGAAGTTGCTGGTTTCGCCGTCAACCACGATTGTGGGACTTTCATTCCGTGCGGCCAGCACCGGGATTGCGGCCAGCGCGACCAGGACGATGATGACGCCAAACGGCAAGAAGCCGGTGCTGCCGATATGGGCGAAGATCCATGGCCCGGCGGCGAAGCCGAGCGACAGCACTGTGGCGTAGATGCCGAGCACCAGGCCGCGCCGGCGCGGCGGCGCCGAGGTGCTGATCCAGAATTCCGACAGGATGAACAGCACCGTCAGCGCGATGTGCAGCACGACGCGTAGTGGGAACCACATCCAGAAGTCCGGCGCGAAGTGGAAGCCGACAAAGGCGAGCGCGCCGGCGGCGATCATGGCGATCATCGTCCAGGCGACGCCGAAGCGCATCGCCAGCGGCGTGGCCAGCGGGGCGCCGGCGATCGAGGCGAGGCCGGCGACCGCGGTGTTGAGGCCGATCATCGATGCCGAGTGGCCGCGGCTCTCGAGAATAACGCTGAGCAGCGGCATGCCGAGGCCTATGGCGATGCCCACGACGCTGATCGACGAGATCGCGGCGATCATAGGTAGCCAATGTACGCGCTCGTCGCCCTCTTGCTGGGTATCGACCGTCATGTGATGCCTGAATACTCTGTTTGTTTGATATTGCGTAATTCCGGACGGAAAACCGCGTCACACTTTTCCTGGAATTGCTCTAAAGAATTTCGCGAACGAAGCGATTGCGGAAAAGCCGGTAGAACGGCACGGACCCACCGGGTCGCAGGCGCGGATCGTCGGCAAGCCGCGTCTCCAGCTCCTGCAAGATCGTTCGGGTGATGTCGGGGATATCGGCCTCTCTGGCCTTGGCAAGCGGCAGCCAGACCAGTTCTTCCAGCTCATTGGTCGGGCCGCCACCCGGCAGTTCCACGGCGACATCGCTGCGCCAGGCGCTGAAGAAGCGGGTGTCGAAACGACGCACGCGATTGGGCGGGGTGATGGCGCGGGCGATGAAGCGCAGCGGCGCCAGCGAAGGCTGGACGCCGTGCTCGACAAAGCCCTGCCAGTCGCGTTTGTCGGTTGCGAACGAGCCTTTGCTGCCGATGAGCAGGCCGGCTTCCTCATAAGTCTCGCGGATGGCCGAGAGCGCGATGGCACGGGCCCGCGACGGGCTGATGCGGCCGACGCCGGCAGTCAGCCTGGCTTCTTCCTCCGGGAGCAATGGGGTGGCAACGGCAATGCGGCTGTCGGCCGAATCGGTGCGGCCGCCGGGAAAGACGAACTTGCCGGGCATGAAGGCGTGGCCTGCATGGCGCCGGCCCATCAGCACCAGAATCTCGTCGCCCTCGCGGTCGAGCAGGATCAGGGTGGCGGCATCGCGCGGGCGTATGGGCAGGCCGCTGTGGGCGGCTGCGCCACGGTCCATCCTGCTGACTTCCGCCTTGGTCATACCTTCCATGCGCAGGACCTAGCGGAAACTTCTGGCAAACGAAAGTGGCCTTTCACGGTCGGCATGTTGCGCCAGGCGACATTGCCCTGACGCAAACTAGGTTCCGGGATGCGGCTCGGTGCCGTCTTTTTCGCCGCCGAAGCCGTGCATATAGAGCGCCCATTGCAGTCCGATGACGGCGCCCTTGACCGGTTGCAGCAGAGCGACCGACAACACGATGGTCAGCGGCACCCAAATGGCGATGTGCTGCCACATGGAGAGCGTCGAGGTCGCCTCAACGCCCATGAAGGCGCCGAGAACGATGTGGCCGACAATGACGATGACGAGATAAGCGGGCAGGTCGTCGGCGCGGTGGTGGTGGAACTCCTCACCGCACACGGCGCATTTGTCGACACTTTTGGTGAAGCCGGCGAACAACCTGCCTTCGCCGCAATGCGGGCAGCGGCCAAGGGCGCCGCGCTTCATCGCCGTCCACAGCGGGCGGGCGACTCGGCCCGAATGATGTTCGCCGCCGAAAACCTGCTTCTGGATTCCCATTTCGCTTGCCATTATCGTCTCCTGCCGCGCGACCCCGGGCGCGATTGCGACGCGCGGGCGCGGCCTTTTGCCTTGTGAAACGACCGTTTGGAGCCGGGCAGGGGCTTCGGGTCGGTCAGCATCTCGAAACGCATCGCGCCGGCCATAGGCGCCACCTCGATCAGGCGAACCTCGACGCGGTCGGCAAGCTGATAGCCCTTGCCGGTGCGTTCTCCGAACAGCGATCGCGCGGTTTCGTCATATATATAGTAATCGCCATCCAGACTTGACACCGGGATGAAGCCATCTGCGCCAAACTGCGGCAATTGGACAAATAGTCCCGATTTGGTGACGCCCGAAATGCGGGCGTCGAAGCGGTCGTCGATGCGCTCGGCGAGGTAGGCGGCGATCAGCCGGTCGACGGTGTCGCGCTCGGCCGCCATGGCGCGGCGCTCGGTGCCCGAGATCAGCACCGCGACGTCTTCCAGCCGCGTCTCTTCGTCCTGCGTCAGCCCGCCGGGGCCGAGCCCAAGTGCGGCAATCAGCCCGCGATGCACGATCAGATCGGCATAGCGGCGGATCGGCGAGGTGAAATGCGCGTAGCGCTTCAGGTTGAGGCCGAAATGGCCGATGTTCTTGGGCGAATATTCGGCCTGACTCTGCGAGCGCAGCACCACTTCGTTGACCAGCCCCTCATTGTCGGCGCCACGCACGCGCTCGAGAATGCCGTTGAACTGGGCGGGCCGCATCTGCGCGCCACGCGCCAGCGACAGGCCGAGCGTCTGCAGGAACTCGCGCAGCGATTCCTGCTTGGCCAGCGACGGCGCATCGTGGACGCGGTAGACCAGCGCCTGCTTCTTCGCTTCCAGCGTTTCGGCGGCGGCGACATTGGCCTGGATCATGAATTCTTCGATCAGCTTGTGGGCGTCGAGCCGCTCCGGGACGACGACGCGGTCGACGGTGCCGTCCGGCTTGAGCAGGATCTTGCGCTCGGGCAGATCAAGCTCGAGTGGCTGGCGGCCATCGCGGCCGCGCTTGAGGATGGCGTAGGCGTCCCACAGCGGCTTCAGCACCGTATCGAGGATCGGGCCGGTCTTGTCGTCAGGAAGGCCGTCTATCGCGGCCTGGGCCTGCGGATAGGCGAGCTTTGCCGCCGATTTCATCATGACGCGGTGGAAGGTGTGACGCAGCTTGCGGCCATCGGCGGCAAAAATCATGCGCACGGCAAGCGCGGGACGGTCCTGGCCTTCGCGCAGCGAGCACAGGTCGTTGGAGATGCGCTCTGGCAGCATCGGCACGACGCGGTCGGGGAAATAGACAGAATTGCCGCGTTTCAGCGCCTCGCGATCGAGTGCGGTGCCATAGCGGACATAGGCTGCAACATCGGCGATCGCCACCGTGGCGATCACGCCGCCGGGGTTCTTCTCGTCGAGGTCGGGCGTGGCGAAGACGGCGTCGTCATGGTCCTTGGCGTCGGCCGGGTCGATGGTCACCAGCGGCAGGTCGCGCCAGTCCTCGCGGTGAGCAAGCGTCGCCGGTTTTACCGCCTCGGATTCGGCGATGACGTCGGCCGGGAAGATATGCGGAATGTCGTGCGCGTGGATGGCGATCATCGAGACCGCCTTTTCGCTGGTCAGCGAGCCCAGCACCGCCAGCACTTTTGCGCGCGGCAAACCATACCGGGAGGCCCGCGCGGGCTCGACCTCGACAAGGTCGCCGTTCCTGGCGCCGTTCTGGAATTCCTTGTCGACGATCAGTTCGGGCTGGCGACGTTCGACCGGCTCGATGCGGAAGGTGCCGTCCCTCAGGATCCGGAAGACGCCCAGCACGGCATCGGTGCGCTTCTCGAAAATCTTCATCACGCGGCCGGTATAGGCAGGCCCGGTCGCATCGTCGGTCGGGAAGGTCTTGGCCAGCACACGGTCGCCGATGCCCGGCTGCGGGCCATTGCCGCCGCGCGAGACGCGGATCGAGACGACGGGCGGTTCGCCGGTGCCTACGGGCTCGGCAGGATGCGCCAGCAGGATGCCGTCGCCATCGCGGCCAAAAATGTCGAGTACGGCGACATGCGACAAGGCGCCGACACGGGCCAGCCGTTTGCGCTCCTTGGTCAGGATGCCTTCGTCCTGCAGGTCGCGCAGGATGTCCTTCAGCCAAATGCGGTCGTCGCCGCGCAAGGCAAACGCCTTGGCGATGTCGCGTTTTCCCGCGCGGTCGGGGTTCTCGGCGATGTAGCGCAGGATTTCGTCACGCGACGGGCGATAGTCGTCCTTGACCTTGGCGCGGGTATCCGCGGTGCGCGGATCGCCGTGGCTTCTACCGGTGATCCTGCGCGCCACGCTGCTATCCCTTTTTCTTCGCCGCCGGCTTCTTGGTCGCCGATTTCTTGGCTGTGGTTTTCTTGCCAGTGGTTGTCTTGCCAGTGGTTGTCTTGGCTGCGGGGGCCTTGGCGGCTGCCGCCTTGCGGAACGGCTTCTTGCCGCCGCCGCCCTTGGCTTCCTTCTCGGCAATCAGCGCCACCGCGTCCTCGACGGTCACCGACTGCGGATCCTTGCCCTTGGGCAGTGTCGCGTTGACCTTGCCGTAGTTGACATAGGGCCCGTATTTGCCATCGCGCACGACGATCTTGCCGCCGCCATCGGGATGGTCGCCGAGTTCCTTCAGCGCGGCAGCAGTGCCGCCATTGCGGCCGCCCTTGCCCTTCAGCTGCTTCTCGGCGATCACGGTGACAGCGCGGTTGAGGCCGATCGAGAACACATCCTCTATGCTGTCGACATTGGCATAGGTGCCATCATGCAAAACAAACGGACCATAGCGGCCAAGCCCGGCGGAGATCATCTTGCCGGATTCAGGATGCTTGCCGATATCGCGCGGCAGCGACAGCAGCGCCAAGGCCTTTTCATGGTCGATCGAGTCGGGCGTCCAGCCCTTGGGCAGGCTGGAGCGCTTGGCTTCCTTGCCGTCGCCGCGCTGGATATAAGGACCGAAGCGGCCTGAGCGCAGCGTGATTTCCTCTGCTGTGTAGGGATCGTTGCCGAGCACCTTGGTGGCGTCCTCGCCGCCGCCATTCTCGCCATTCGGGTTGGCGGCATCGCCGAGTTGGCGGGTAAAGGAACATTCCGGATAATTGGAGCAGCCGACGAAGGCGCCGAACTTGCCGAGTTTCAGCGACAGATTGCCGGAGCCGCATTTTGGGCAGATGCGGGGATTCGAGCCATCCTCCCGCGCGGGGAACACCAGCGGCGCCAGTTCCTCGTTCAGCGCATCGAGCACGTCGGTGACGCGCAGTTCCTTGATGTCGGCGACGGCGCCGGAAAAGTCTTTCCAGAAGTCGCGCAGCACGTCCTTCCAGGCGAGCTTGCCGTCGGAAATCTCGTCAAGCTTTTCCTCGAGTGAGGCCGTAAAGTCGTATTCGACATAGCGCTCGAAGAAGCTTTCGAGGAAAGCCGACAGCAGCCGGCCCTTGGCCTGCGGCACCAGCCGGCGCTTGTCGATGGTGACGTAGTCGCGGTCTTCCAACGTCTTCAGGATCGCGGTGTAGGTCGACGGACGGCCGATGCCGAGCTCTTCCAGCTTCTTGATCAGCGACGCCTCGGAGTAGCGCGGCGGCGGCTCGGTGGTGTGCTGGGTGGCATTGATCGCCTGACGGGCCAGCTGCTCGCCGGCACGGATCTCGGGCAGACGACGGTTTTCCTCGTCTTCGGCGTCGTCGTCCTTCTGGTCGGTGTAGGCGGCGATGAAGCCGTCGAAGCGAACGACGGAACCGACGGCGCGAAGCTCCGCGGTGCGAGCGCCATTGACCGCCTCGATTTCGACCGTGGTACGCTCGATCTCGGCCGACTGCATCTGGCTGGCGATGGCGCGCTTCCAGATCAATTCGTAAAGCCGCAGCTGGTCGGAATCGAGATACTGCCTGACCGAAGCCGGCGTGCGCATGAAATCGGTCGGGCGGACCGCCTCGTGCGCTTCCTGGGCATTCTTAGCCTTGGCTGTGTACTGGCGCGGCTTTTCCGGGAGGTATCGTGGGCCGAATTCCTTGGCGATGGTGTCGCGGGCGGCGTCGATCGCCTCCGGCGCCATCTGCACGCCGTCGGTTCGCATATAGGTGATCAGGCCGGTGGTCTCGCCGCCGATCTCCATGCCTTCATAGAGGCGCTGCGCCACCTGCATGGTGCGCGTCGCCGAAAAGCCGAGGCCCGACGATGCCGCCTGCTGCAGCGTCGAAGTGGTGAAGGGCGGGCCAGGATTGCGCCTTGTCGGTTTGGCTTCCACCGACAGAGCCTTGAAGGTCGCGCCTTCGAGCATGCCCTTGATATCGTCGGCCTGCGCCTTGCTGGCGATGTCGAGCTTCTGCAGCTTCTTGCGCTCGAACGCGGTCAGCCGCGCCTCGAAGCTGTCGTTACGTGGCGTGCCGAGGAGGGCAGCGATCTGCCAGTATTCCTCGCGGATGAAGCGCTCGATCTCGGATTCGCGGTCGCAGACCAGGCGCAGCGCCACCGACTGGACGCGGCCGGCCGAACGGGCGCCCGGCAATTTGCGCCACAGCACCGGCGACAGCGTGAAGCCGACGAGATAATCGAGTGCGCGGCGAGCCAGATAGGCATCGACCAATGGTGCATCGATCTGGCGCGGATTGGCCATCGCTTCCAGCACCGACGACTTGGTTATGGCATTGAAGACGACGCGGCTGACCGGCTTGTCCTTCAACACGCGCTTCTGCTTGAGCACCTCCAGCACGTGCCAGGAAATGGCTTCGCCCTCGCGATCCGGATCCGTGGCGAGGATCAAGCCATCGGCATCCTTGACCGCGTTGGCGATGTCGGTGAGACGCTTTCCGGACGCGGTGTCGACCGCCCAGGACATGGCGAAATCCTCGTCGGGACGCACCGAACCATCCTTGGCCGGCAGATCGCGGACATGGCCGAACGAGGCCAGAACCTTGAAGTTCTTGCCGAGATACTTGTTGATTGTCTTTGCCTTGGCCGGCGATTCGACGACGACGACGTCCATGAGGTCTCATATCAGCTGTGGGGCGGCAGAAGAATTCCGCTGCGTGACGCATTCAATTGGTCGCTCACATGGCCGCGCTTTTGCGATCGGTCAAGGGCAAGCGGCCAAAATGCGGAGGCGTGTGCCGCAATACACTCTTAGAGTGTATGGAGAAGATCACAAAATTTCTGTCTGGGACGGTTCGTGTTTCGAGCCACCGGGAAAGGCGCCGCGACTAGTTCGTGCTGCGCGTAAATGCCGAACTGGTCGCCGGGTCGCTTGGAGCCGGCGGCCAGCCGAGTCCCGCCGATGGGGTGCGGGATAGAGGTTCGGACGATCAGTCGGCCTTGACGATGTGCCAGACTTCGCCGACGCCGTCGCCGGTGATGTCACCGGCCTTCTTGTCCTTGATGAAGGTGTAGACCGGCTTGCCGTCATAGGCCCACATCTTGGTGCCGTCGGTGCGGTCGACGATGGTCCATTCGTCGTCCGCCTTGGCGCCGTCCTCGGCCTTCAGCGGCGGCCAGTTGGTGGCGCATTTGTCGTAGCAGTTGGTCTTGCCCTTCTCGTCCTTGTCATAGGTATAGAGCGTCATGCCATTGGCATCGGTGTAGATCTTGGTGCCACCGACATCGGCTTCCTTCCACGCTTCGGCGGCGAAGGATGCGGCGGTGCTGAGCAGAAGGGCGGCCAGGCCGACAGTGATGCTTTTCATGGAAATCTCCCTGGTGATCCGACGAAGCGCGCAGAAATCGCGGCTTCGCTGTGTGAACGCTCGGCGAGGGGCATTTCTTCCCCGACTTGGTCAACTTGGGATTGGTCGGTAACAATTCGTCCGGCCGGACCGTATGTGTAGCCAAATGCCACACGATGGTGATTGGCGAACACGGTTTTCCACCGCTATACCGGCGCCAAGGAATCTGGAGTTCTGGAATGCCATTGGACATCGGCTATGTCAGCGCGGTCGGAGCGGGGGCGATCTCGTTCCTGTCGCCTTGCGTGCTGCCGCTGGTGCCTCCCTATCTCTGCTACATGGCCGGCGTGTCGGTCGACGATTTTCGCGGTGACGATGCCGGCGTCACGGCCAAGGCCGGCGCCCGCGGCGCGCTCATCTATTCCTCGCTCGCCTTCGTACTCGGTTTCTCCACGGTGTTCGTGGCGCTTGGCGCCGGCGCCTCGACCATCGGCCACTGGCTGCGCGTCTGGCAGGAGCCGCTGGCGATGGCGGCCGGGGTGCTGATCATCCTGATGGGGCTGAATTTCCTCGGCATCCTGCGCATACCACTTCTGTCGCGCGAGGCGCGCTTTCAGTCGCAGGGCAAGCCTGCCAGCATGGTCGCCGCCTATGTCATGGGGCTGGCCTTCGCCTTTGGCTGGACGCCGTGCATCGGCCCGGTGCTGGGGCCGATCCTGACCTTGGCCGGCGGCCGCGAGACGGTGGGCGAGGGGGCGCTGCTGCTCGCCGCCTATTCGCTTGGCCTCGGCATTCCGTTCCTGATCGCTGCCCTGTTCTCCGGCGCCTTCATGCGCTTCCTCGGCAGGTTCCGCGTCCATCTCGGCCGCGTCGAAAAAGCCATCGGCGCGCTGCTGGTCGTCGCCGGCGTGTTCTTCCTCACCGGCGGCGTGCAGACGGTGTCCTACTGGCTGCTGGAGAATGTTCCGGTGCTGGGCCGGCTGGGGTAGAGATCCGCTGATCGAGAGTGAACTGCCTCATCACCTCACCGGAATTTAACCCCATTGGTGCAGCATGGCGCCAGATGCTACCACTCTGCGATTCCTGATCCCATTCATACGGTTGTCCTTCCATGAGCCAGAGATCCTGCTTGTCCGTCATTCTCGCCGCCGGCGAAGGCACGCGCATGAAGAGCGCGATGCCGAAGGTGCTGCACCAGATCGCCGGACTGCCGATGGTCGCCCATGTGGTGAAAGCGGCCGAGGCCGCCGGCGCCCGCAGCCAGGCGCTGGTGATCGGCCATGGCGCCGATGATATGCGCAAGGCGGCGGCGAAATTCGCGCCCAAGGCCGAGACCTTCGTGCAGGAGAAGCGGCTCGGCACTGCGCATGCCGTGCTGGCTGCGCGCGATGCGATATCAAAGGGTTATGACGATATTCTCGTGATGTTCGGCGACACGCCGCTGATCGACCCTGAAGCCCTGGTGACCGCGCGGCAAAAGCTTGCCGATGGCGCGGCTGTTGTGGTGATCGGCTTCCGCCCGCCCAGCCAGACCGGCTATGGCCGGCTGATCGAAAAGGGCGGCAAGCTCACCGCCATCCGCGAGGAGAAGGACTGCTCCGCCGAGGAAAAGAAGATCGGCTTCTGTAATGCCGGCATGATGGCGGTGGCGGGCAAGCATGCGCTCGACCTGCTCGACCAGGTTGGCAACAAGAACGCCAAGGGCGAGTTCTATCTCACCGACATCGTCGAGATCGCCAGTGCGAAAGGGCTCGATGTCGTTGCCACCGAAACCAGCTTCGAGAGTGCGCTCGGCATCAACAACCGAGCCGAACTGGCGCAGGCCGAAGGCATCTGGCAGGTGCGCCGGCGCTACGAGGCCATGCGGTCGGGCGTAACGCTGATCGCGCCGGAAACCGTGTATTTCTCGCATGACACCGAAATCGGCGCCGATACGATCGTCGAGCCCAATGTCTGGTTCGGACCGGGCGTGAAAATTGCAACCGGCGCCAAGATCCACGCTTTCAGCCACATCGAAGGCGCCACCATTGCCTCCAACTGCGTTGTCGGGCCGTTCGCGCGGCTGCGGCCGGGTGCCGATCTTCGCAACAAGGCGAAGGTCGGCAATTTCTGCGAGGTCAAGCAGGCGGTCATCGAGGAAGGCGCCAAGGTCAATCATCTGACTTATATCGGCGATGCCCGTGTGGGCGCGGGGGCCAATATCGGCGCCGGCACCATTACCTGCAACTATGACGGCTACTCGAAGTTTTTCACCGACATCGGCGAGGGCGCCTTCATCGGTTCGAACTCGTCGCTGGTGGCGCCGGTTACGATCGGCAAGGGCGGCTACATCGCCTCGGGTAGCGTCATAACCGAAAGCGTGCCGGACGATGCGCTGGCCTTCGGCCGCGCCCGCCAGAAGACCATTCCCGGCAAGGGCAAGGAATTGCGCGAGCGCTTCGCGTCTGCCGCAGCGGCGAAGAAAAAGGCCGGCACCGACCATTAACCGCCGAAGCAATTGAACAACCGAGGAATTGCGGTAACCGGATTGCAAGAGCGGTGTGTCATAGTGCATCGGGTTGAGAAGCGTTCCGTTACAGCAGACGAAACGCAAAGTGACTTTCGCGGCGGGCCGGCAATCCCTAGATAGCGCTGGTTTTCCATCGGGACTGGTTTTCCAGCGGGAATTGGGGGCAGGCATATGTGCGGTATCGTCGGAATTGTCGGCCAGAGCCAGGTCGCGCCGCTCATCGTCGATGCGCTGAAGCGGCTGGAATATCGCGGCTATGACTCGGCCGGTGTCGCCACGGTCGAGCATGGCCGGCTTGGCCGCCGCCGCGCCGAAGGCAAGCTGATCAACCTCGAACGCCGGCTGAAGGACGAGCCGCTCAATGGCACGATCGGCATCGGCCACACGCGCTGGGCCACGCATGGCGTGCCCAACGAGACCAACGCCCATCCGCATTTTTCCGACGGCGTCGCCATCGTACACAACGGCATCATCGAGAATTTCGCCGAACTGCGCGACGAACTGATCCGCGACGGCTATTCCTTCTCGTCACAGACCGACACCGAGGTCGTGGCGCACCTGGTGGCGCGCGAACTCGCCAAAGGGTTGAAGCCGATCGAGGCGGCGCATCAGGCGCTGAAGCGACTGGAAGGCGCCTTTGCTCTGGCCATCATGTTCACCGGCGACGAGGACCTCATCGTCGGCGCCCGCAATGGCCCTCCGCTGGCCGTCGGCCATGGCGATGGCGAGATGTTTCTGGGCTCCGACGCCATCGCGCTGGCGCCCTTCACCAATTCCATCACCTACCTTGAAGACGGCGACTGGGCGGTGGTGCGCCGCGATGGCGTCACCATCTTCGACATCGACGGCAAAGAGGTTGCCCGCAAGCGCCAGCAATCACTATCGACCAGTTTCATGGTCGATAAGGGCAACCGCCGCCATTTCATGGAAAAGGAAATCCATGAACAGCCCGAGGTGATCTCGCATACGCTGGCGCACTATGTCGATTTCGTCTCTGGCGTGTCGAAGCCGCTGGAACTGCCGTTCGACTTTGCCAAGATCGGCCGGCTGGCGATCTCGGCCTGCGGCACCGCCTATCTCGCGGGGTTGATCAGCAAATACTGGTTCGAGCGCTATGCGCGGCTGCCGGTCGACATCGATGTCGCCTCGGAGTTCCGCTACCGCGAAATGCCGCTATCGGCTGATGACGCGGCCTTCTTCATCTCGCAGTCGGGCGAAACCGCCGACACGCTGGCGTCGCTGCGCTATTGCCGCAAGGCGGGCATGAAGATCGGCGCCATCGTCAATGTGCGCGAATCGACCATGGCGCGCGAATCCGACGTCGTGCTGCCGACGTTGGCCGGGCCGGAGATCGGCGTCGCCTCGACCAAGGCTTTCACCTGCCAGCTTTCGGTGCTGGCCTCGCTGGCGGTGCGTGCGGGTGTGGCGCGCGGCACGATCTCGAAGGATGAGGAAAAGACGCTGGTGCGCGCTCTTTCGGAGGCCCCTCGCTACGCCAACCAGGTACTGAAGCTCGAAGAGCAGATCGAGCGCATCGCGCGCGAAATCTCGCGCTACAAGGACGTGCTCTATCTCGGACGCGACACCAATTTCCCGCTGGCCATGGAAGGCGCGCTGAAACTCAAGGAAATCTCCTACATCCATGCCGAGGGTTATGCCGCGGGCGAACTGAAGCACGGGCCGATCGCGCTGATCGACGAGAACATGCCGGTCATCGTCATCGCGCCGCATGATCGCATCTTCGAAAAAACCGTGTCGAACATGCAGGAAGTGGCGGCGCGCGGCGGCAAGATCATCCTGATCACCGACGCCAAGGGCGCGGCGCAGGTCAGCGTCAAGACGATGGAGACGATCATCCTGCCCGACGTGCCGGAAATCATCTCGCCGATCATCTATGCGCTGCCGATCCAGATGCTGGCCTACTACGCCGCCGTGTTCATGGGGACGGACGTCGACCAGCCGCGCAACCTGGCGAAATCGGTGACGGTGGAGTAGTCGGCGCTCATCGGGGGTCTAAAAAACTTCGCAGTTCCAAAGCGCCGTCCGCTTCACTAGTGTGGCGCTGCAACCCGCGTCCCCGGTGAACCATGTCCGATGCTCCCAGAACTTCAGGCATGACCCGGCTGAGGAACTATTTCCTCACAGGCTTTATCGTCTGCGCGCCGCTGGCGATCACCGCCTATATCGCCTGGTCGTTCGTCGGCTGGGTCGATTCCTGGGTGAAGCCGTACATTCCGGCGCGCTACAGCCCCGACACCTATTTGCCGTTTCCGGTGCCCGGCTTCGGCCTGATCGTGGCGCTCGTGCTGATCACGCTGATCGGCTTCATGACCGCCAACATCGTCGGTCGCGCCATCGTCAATTTCGGCGAACGGCTGCTTGGCCGTATGCCGCTGGTGCGCGGCATCTACGGTTCGCTGAAGCAGATTTTCCAGACGGTGCTGTCGAACAAGGGCGATATGTTCCGCCAGGTCGGGCTGGTCGAATATCCGCGAAAAGGCGTCTGGTCGCTGGTCTTCGTCGCCAGCGAGAAGGAAACCGAGATCAACCAGAAGCTCGACCATGCAGGCGACCCGATGATCGCCGTGTTCATGCCGTGCACGCCGAACCCTACCACCGGTTTCCTGATGTACGTGCCGAAATCCGACATCGTGCTGCTCGACATGACGATCGAGGACGGCGCCAGGCTGATCGTCTCGGCCGGGCTGGTGGCGCCCGAAGTTAAGCCGAAAATGGTGACGATGAACGGCCAGCCGATCGACGGAGATCTCGCCAACCCGCCGCTTGGCGGGCTGATCGCCGAGGGCGCTCAGCCGGCGCGCAAGAGCCGTACGGCCTCGTCGCGGCCGAACAAATAGAGCAGCAGGCGCAGCGCCTCGCCGCGCTCAGACTGTAGTTCCGGGTCGCGCGACAGGATCAGCCTTGCATCGTCGCGGGCTGCTTCGAGCAAGTCGGCGTGCACCTCGATGCGCGCCACCTGGAAGCCCGGCGTGCCGGACTGGCGGGTGCCGAGCAATTCGCCTTCGCCGCGCAGCTTCAGATCCTCTTCGGCGATCAGGAACCCGTCCTCGGTCTCGCGCATCACCGACAGCCGGCGCTTTGCCGTCTCGCCGAGCGGGTCCTTGTAGAGCAGCACGCAGGAAGAAGGCTTGTCGCCGCGCCCGACGCGGCCGCGCAGCTGGTGCAGTTGCGCCAGGCCAAAACGCTCGGCGTGTTCGATGACCATGATCGTGGCGTCCGGCACGTCGACGCCGACCTCAATAACGGTGGTGGCGATAAGGATGCGGGTTTCGCCGGCCTTGAAGGCGCGCATCGCCTCGTCCTTTTCGGCGCCCTTCATGCGGCCGTGCACGAGGCCGATGCGATCGCCGAACAAGGGCTGCAGCGAGGCAAAACGGTCCTCGGCCGACATAAGCTTGATCTCTTCGGATTCCTCGACCAGCGGGCAGATCCAGTAGATCTTCTGACCGTCGGCAACCGCGTCCAGCATGCGACCGACCAGCTCGTCAAGCCGTTCCAGCGGCAGCGTGACGGTGCGGATCGGCTGGCGGCCGATCGGTTTTTCCGTCAGCTTGGAGACGTCCATGTCGCCGAAGGCGGTCAGCACCAGAGTGCGCGGGATCGGCGTCGCCGTCATCACCAGCATGTCGGGGGCGTCGCCCTTGGCGGTGATGGCAAGCCGCTGGTGGACGCCGAAGCGGTGTTGCTCGTCGACCACGGCAAAGACGAGGTCGTGATAGGTCACCGTTTCCTGGAACAGCGCATGGGTGCCGACGACGATGTCGATCTCGCCGCTGGCGAGACCTGATAGCGTTTCAGTGCGTTCGCGGCCCTTTTCGCGGCCGGTCAGGATAGCGACGCGCAGGCCGGCCTGTTCGGCCAGCGGCGTGATTGTCGCCAGATGCTGGCGCGCCAGGATTTCGGTCGGCGCCATCAAGGCCGCCTGGCCGCCGGCCTCGACTGCGCGCCCCATGGCCAGCAGCGCCACCACCGTCTTGCCGGAGCCGACATCGCCTTGCAGCAGGCGCAGCATGCGCTCGGGGTCGGCCAGATCGGCATTGATTTCGGCAAGCGCGAATTCCTGGCTGCCGGTCAATGAATAGGGCAGGGCTGCGCGCAGTTTCTCGACGATGCGACCGTCGCCGATGAGCGGCCGGCCCGACAGGCGGCGCACTTTTGCCCGCACCAATGCCAGCGAGACCTGGCCGGCGAGAAGCTCGTCATAGGCAAGGCGGCGCCATGCCACCCCCTCGATGGCGACATCGATCGGGTCCGCGGGATAGTGGATGCGGGCGAGCGCGTCGGCGAAGGCGGGGAAAGTCTGCTTGCGCATGAAGGCGCCGTCCTGCCATTCCGGCAATTCCGGCAGCCGGCCGAGCGCCTGGCCGATGGCGCGGCGCAGCACCTTGCCCGACAGGCCGGCGGTCAGCGGATAGACCGGTTCGACCAGCGGCAGTGTTTCCGCCTCGCTCACCAGGGCGATATGGTCGGGATGGACCATGGTCGGGCGGCCGTTGAACCACTCCATGCGGCCGGAGACGACGACATGCTCGCCCACCGGCATCGCCTTTTCGAGATAGGCGGCATGGGCGTGGAAGAAGATCAGGCCGATCTCGCCGGTGTCGTCATGGGCATAGACGCGGTAAGGCACCGACCGGTTGCCGCGCGGCGGCGGCTGGTGGCGGTCGATGCGCACGTCGAGCGTGACGATGGCGCCGGCCGGCGCAAGCGCGATGCCGGGACGATTGCGACGGTCGATGACGGTGTGCGGCAGCACGAACAACAGGTCGCCCGCGCGCGCCGGCCGTTCGCCGAGATCGGCCGCCACCACCTTCTCGATCAGAGCGCCAACCTTGGGGCCGACGCCGGCAAGCGAAGTGATGGGGACGAAGAGAGGGTCGAGGAGGGAGGGGCGCATGCCTTTACCCTCCCCCCTGTGGGGAGGGTCGATCCGCGAAGCGGAGCGGGGTGGGGGTAGGTGCGCGTCTAACTTTCGAGGAAGTCGGTAGGTCAGCGCCGCACCCCCACCCCGTCTCACTCGCTTCGCTTTGCGAAGCGTGCTCGCCGACCCTCCCCACAAGGGGGAGGGTGAAGTGCGGGCGGTGTCCGGCACCAGCGTTGTCAGGAGTGTTCTTCACACCCGGGATGTTTAGCCGCCCACCCGTGCGTTGCAAGGCTGACACCGCCCTCTATCCACGCTATATGCGCCGCACCAAGCAAGGATGCGGCACGATGACCGGGACGAAACGATCAAGCGAGGGGCTGGATATCAGGCGCCGCAAGCTGTTGTTCCGCTCCTGGCATCGCGGGATGCGCGAGATGGACCTTATCCTCGGTACGTTTGCCGACAACGAGATCGGCGCCTTGACCGGCGATGAAATCGACCAATATGAAAGGCTGCTCGACATTCCCGACACCGAATTCCTGCCCATGGTCACCGGCGAACGCCCGGTTCCCAGGAATATCGACTGTGCCGTCCTGCAAAAGATCCTGGCATCGCGCCGGACCATGACATTTTAAACGTGCAACCATGAGCCTCATTCCCAAAATCGGTCTGCCGAAAGGCCGTGCCGGCCAGTTCATCGTCGACGGCGTTGCCGATGGCTACGAAGCCTTTGCGCTGGTGCAGGCGATCCATGAGATTGCGCCTGACAAACCGGTGCTGTTCGTGGCGCGCGACGGCCAGCGCCTGCCGTCGATCATCGAGGCGCTGACCTTTGCCGCCCCCGGCCTGCCGGTGCTGGAGTTGCCGGCCTGGGATTGCCTGCCCTATGACCGCGTTTCGCCAGGCTCCGATGCCGCTGCCAAGCGGCTCGACGCCCTGACGGCGATGATCGCGCTGGCAAAAAAGCCGCATCGCGCGGTCATCCTGACCACTGCCAATGCGCTGCTGCAGCGCATTCCGCCGGCCGATCTGGTCGAAGCGCAGACTTTCCACGCAAAGCCCGGCAACCAGATCGACATGAACGCGCTGGTGTCCCGGCTGGAGATTTCCGGCTTCGAGCGGGTGCCGACGGTGCGCGGTATCGGCGAATTCGCCGTGCGCGGCGGCATCCTCGACCTCTACGCACCCGGCTGGACGGAAGCACTGCGGCTCGATTTCTTCGGCGACACGCTGGAATCGATCCGCGTCTTCGACGCCGCCACGCAGCGCACCACCGGCCAGCGCAAGTCGATGGCGCTGCAGGCGATGAGTGAAGTGGCGCTGACCCCCGAAACCATCAGCCGCTTCCGCCGCTCCTATATCGAAGCCTTTGGCGCGCCACAGCGCGACGACGGCCTTTATGCGGCGGTGAGCGAAGGGCGGCGCTTTGCCGGCATGGAGCACTGGCTGCCGCTGTTCTACGAGCGGCTGGAGACAGTGTTTGATTATCTGCCGGATGCGCCTGTCATCTTCGACCATCTGGCGCACGAAGCGCTGGCTGAGCGTCACACGCTGATCCTCGACCACTACGAAGCGCGCCGCAAACAGGCCGACGCCGCGTTGAAGGACGCCGTGCCCTACAAGCCGGTGGCGCCGGACCTGCTCTATCTCTCACCGGAAAACCTCGTGGCGTCGCTCGGACCGCGCGAAGCCATCGACTTCACCGCCTTCGACGCGCCCGATGTCGGGGCCAAGAAGGTCTTCCATGGCGGCTCGCGCCATGGCCGCAGCTTTGCCGAGGAACGGGCTGACCCAAACATCAACGTCTTCGATGTCGTCGTAAAACACATCGCTGACGAGCGCGCGGCGCGCCGCCGGGTCATCGTCGCCGGCTGGACCGAAGGCTCGCTCGACCGGTTGGGCCAGATCCTGGCCGAGCACCATCTCGGCAATCTCGTGCCGGTGGCGACGCTGGCCGAGGCGGAAAAGCTCGAGCCGGGGCAGGCGGCACTCGCCGTGCTGCCGCTGGAATCCGGCTTCGAGACCGAACAACTGGTTGTCGTCGCCGAGCAGGACATTCTGGGCGACCGGCTGATCCGCCGCTCGAAGCGCAAGAAGCGCGCGTCGGATTTCATCGCCGAGGCCTCGTCGCTGTCGGCCGGCGACATCGTCGTCCACGCCGATCACGGCATTGGCCGCTTCATCGGCCTGCGCACCATCGAGGCGGTCGGCGCGCCGCATGACTGCCTGGAAATCCACTATGCCGGCGACGACCGGCTGTTCCTGCCGGTGGAAAACATCGAGCTTCTGTCGCGCTACGGCTCTGACACAGCCGAGGCGACGCTGGACAAGCTCGGCGGCGGCGCCTGGCAGTCGCGCAAGGCGCGGCTGAAGAAGCGCCTGCTCGACATGGCCGGACAGCTGATCCGCATTGCCGCCGAGCGCCAGATGCGTACCGCGCCGCCCATGGTGCCGGCGGAAGGGCTTTACGGCGAATTCTCGGCGCGCTTTCCCTACGAGGAGACCGACGACCAGCAGGGCGCGATCGATGCCGTCGTGGACGATCTCGGCGCCGGCAAGCCGATGGACCGGCTGATCTGCGGCGATGTCGGCTTCGGCAAGACCGAAGTGGCGTTGCGCGCCGCCTTCATCGCGGCGATGGAAGGGTTCCAGGTCGCGGTCGTGGTGCCGACGACGCTGTTGTCGCGCCAGCATTTCAAGACCTTTTCGCAGCGCTTCTCCGGCCTGCCGATCCGCGTCGGCCAGGCCTCGCGGCTGGTCGGCGCCAAGGAACTGGCGGAAACCAAGAAAGCCATCGCCGAGGGGCAGGTCGACATCGTCATCGGCACCCATGCACTGCTCGGGTCGGCGATCTCGTTCAAGAATCTCGGCCTTCTGATCATCGACGAGGAGCAGCATTTTGGCGTCAAGCACAAGGAACGGCTGAAGGACCTCAAGACCGACGTCCACGTGCTGACGCTGTCGGCGACGCCGATCCCGCGCACGCTGCAGCTTGCCTTGACCGGCGTGCGCGAACTGTCGCTGATCGCCACGCCGCCGGTCGACCGCATGGCGGTGCGCACCTTCATCTCGCCCTTCGATCCGCTGGTCATCCGCGAGACGCTGCTGCGCGAACGCTATCGCGGCGGCCATTCCTTCTATGTCGTTCCGCGCATCAGCGATCTCGCCGAAATCCATGATTTCCTGCGCGAATCCGTCCCCGAGCTGAAGGTGGCGGTGGCCCATGGCCAGATGCCGCCGGGCGAACTCGACGACATCATGAACGCCTTCTATGACGGCCAGTACGACGTGCTGTTGTCGACCACCATCGTCGAATCCGGGCTCGACATTCCGACCGCCAACACGCTGATCATCCATCGCGCCGATATGTTCGGCCTGTCGCAGCTCTACCAGCTGCGCGGCCGCGTCGGCCGTTCCAAGGTGCGGGCATATGCGTTGTTCACGCTGCCGGCCAACCGCAAGCTCACCGACACGGCCGAGCGCCGGCTGAAGGTGCTGCAGTCGCTGGACACGCTTGGCGCCGGGTTCCAGCTCGCCAGCCACGACCTCGACATCAGGGGCGCCGGCAATCTACTCGGCGAAGAACAATCCGGACACATCAAGGAGGTCGGCTTCGAGCTCTACCAGCAGATGCTGGAAGAGGCGGTGGCCGAGGTGAAGGACTCCGGCGAGGTCCAGGACGGCGGCTGGTCGCCGCAGATCGCTGTCGGCACGGCTGTCATGATCCCGGAAAGCTACGTGCCGGACCTTCAGCTCAGGCTGGCGCTCTACCGCCGCCTTGGCGATCTCGAAAACACCGAGGAGATCGATGCTTTCGGCGCCGAGCTGATCGACCGCTTCGGCCCGCTGCCGGAGGAAGTGAAGCATCTGCTCAAGATCGTCTTCATCAAGGCACTCTGCCGGAGGGCCAATGTCGAAAAGCTCGATGCCGGCCCCAAGGGCGTTGTCATCCACTTCCGCAAGCGCGAGTTTTCCAACCCGGTCGGGCTGGTCAAATATATCGGCGAACAGGGCTCGCTGGCCAAGATCAGGGCCGACCACAGCGTGGTCTTCATCCGCGACTGGCCGACAGCCGAGAAGCGTCTGGCGGGCTCGGCTGTCGTCATGACGCAGTTGGCGCGGCTGGTGGAGAAGGCCGCATAGCCCGCCGGCTACCATTCGCCAGCGCTTGAATTCCGGTCTAGAATAGAAAATCGGCTTCGTGTATGGAGCCGCGATCCCCATGTGGGGCGGGAATGGCGGGCAAAAGCCTGCTGGAAAGAGCGTTTGGGTGCAGCGATGACGAAATGGTCGCCGAATTCTTGGAGAGCGAAGCCGATCAAGCAGGTTCCTGCCTATCCGGACCTTGCCGCGCTGAAGAGCACGGAAGCCCAGCTCGCCACCTTTCCGCCGCTGGTTTTTGCAGGTGAGGCGCGCAAGCTGAAGAAGCAGCTTGCGGCTGTCGCTGCCGGCGACGCATTCCTTCTGCAGGGCGGCGATTGCGCCGAGAGTTTCGCCGAACATGGCGCCGACAACATCCGCGACTTCTTCCGCGTCTTCCTGCAGATGTCGGTGGTGCTGACCTTTGCCGGCGCGCAGCCGGTGGTGAAGGTCGGCCGTGTCGCCGGCCAGTTCGCCAAGCCGCGCTCGTCCGACAATGAGACCAAGGGCGAGGTGACGCTGCCAAGCTACCGTGGCGACATCATCAACGGCATCGAGTTCGACCCCAAGTCGCGTATTCCCGACCCGGCCCGCCAGGAAATGGCCTACCGCCAGTCGGCGGCGACGCTTAACCTGCTGCGTGCCTTCGCCCAGGGCGGCTATGCCAGCCTGGAGAACGTGCATAGCTGGATGCTGGGTTTCGTCTCCGACAGCCCGCAGGGCGAGAAATACGGCAAGCTCGCCAACCGCATCACCGAGACGATGGACTTCATGAAGGCCGTCGGCATCACCTCGGAGACCAACTACGCGCTGCGCGAGACCGACTTTTACACCAGTCACGAGGCGCTGCTGCTCGGCTATGAAGAGGCGCTGACCCGCGTCGATTCGACCTCCGGCGACTGGTACGCAACGTCGGGCCACATGATCTGGATCGGCGACCGCACCCGACAGCCCGACCATGCGCATGTCGAATATTGCCGCGGCATCAAGAACCCGCTCGGCCTCAAATGCGGCCCGTCGCTGACGACTGACGGCCTGCTGGAGCTCATCGACCTGCTCAATCCGGAGAACGAGCCGGGCCGGCTGACGCTGATCGCCCGCTTCGGCTCCGACAAGGTCGCCGACCATCTGCCGAAGCTGGTGCGCGCGGTGCAGAAGGAAGGTCGCAGCGTCGTGTGGTCGTCCGACCCGATGCACGGCAATACGATCGAGGCTGCCGGCTACAAGACGCGGCCGTTCGACCGCATCCTCAAGGAAGTGCAGACCTTCTTCGAGGTGCATCGCGCCGAAGGCACGCACCCCGGCGGCATCCATGTCGAGATGACCGGCAAGAACGTCACCGAATGCACCGGCGGCGCCCGCGCCATCACCGCCGAGGAGCTGCAGGACCGCTATCACACCCATTGCGACCCGCGCCTCAACGCCGACCAGGCGATCGAGCTGGCGTTCCTGGTGTCGGATCTCTTGAAGAAGAGCCATCCGGTGCAGCACAAGCAGGTGGCTAACGGCTGAACCCGTTTTCAGAATTGAAATGATAAGCGCCAGAGAAATCCGGCGCTTTTTCGTTTGATCAACGCCCGCGTTCCCAGCGCAATCCGTTGAGCCGGGGATCATTGGCGAAGGCGGTTCTGGAAAACTCGATGCGCCTTTCCGGAAATTCGCAGATCCCCTGGACGCCGAGGGAGCCTAGCCGGATGCGCCATGTGTGCGGCTCCAGCGGCTTGGCCTTGGTAAAGCCGCGGCATGTCAGCAGCGCCACATTGACGCCCTTCGGGTCGCGCGCCGAACGGTAACGGATCGCCTCCAGCCCAGCCTCACGCGCGACATCGGCAATCGCCTGGCTGGCGGCATAGTCGGTCGGATGCGTCCAATGGGCCCGGTCGCGGTCGAGCGGCGGCCGCGTCAGGTCGATGGCATTGTCGGTACGGATCGCGGCGGCGAAGGCGGTGTATTCGGCGGCGTCGTGCGGCCATGGCGTCTCGGGCGAATCGGCGAAGAACAGCAGGCGGTAGAAGGCCATTTCGGCGACCGCCGTCATGATCGTCTCCGCCGCGTAGTAGACCCCCAGAGTGCGGCCGGCGCGGCGGAAGCGCGAGCCGTACGGATAGATCGACCCGTAGCGGAACGGCGTCGCCAGAAGGTAGTGGAGATGCCGGCACTCCATGGGGATTTGCGGCTTGGTTTCCTCGATCAGATCCTCGAGCAGCGCCTGTTCATCCAGCGTGTCGACGACTTTCAGCGTCGAGACCCTGTGCTGCGCCTCGACCATGCGCCAGTATTTGCCGTCGAGCCGTACGGCTTCAGACGAGAGCGCGTCGGGAGTCCAGATAGGCAATGACATCGACAAGCCCGGTAATGGTGAGGATCTTTTCAAGCGGGCTGCCATCGAACGCCGTGTTGGCGTTCTTCAGCCATGCCCGGGCTATCGTCTCGTCACCGCCGACAATGGCGTCGAGCGAACGGAACAGCCGCACGAACAGCACCGCGAGTTCGAACGGCTTGGTGCCGCGCTCCAGCAGGAAATCCTGCCTGCGCATGCGTGAAACCGTGGCTTCCGAGACGCCGATGATCGACGCAAGCACCCTGGCGGTTATATCCAAGAGTTCGGCGGCGCGCAGCGTGGCCTTGGTCAGAACCGCATTTTCGGCCGCCTTCGCGGTCAGATCAGGGGCGGCAGCATTGGGTTGTGTAACAGACATGGCCTCTCTCTTTCCATGGAAAATATAGTCCACGAAAATTCATATGGAAAGAGGCGGGATCCGATAAATTTGCCCGTGCCCGGGAATTGGCTGCACGCCGAAGCGTCAGTCTTTCTTGTATAGCAGCCAGTTCTTGCCGGTGCGGCCGGCCATTGTCGAGTGCCGGGTGACGCGGTTGCGCCCGCCAACCTTGGAGCGGTAGAGCGCCCGGTCCGCCTTGGTGTAGAGATCCTCCGGGCTTTCCGCTTCGGAAGCCATGCAGATGCCCATGGAAACGGTCACCGTGCCGTAATTGGCGCCGGTCTGGCTGCTGGTGAACGGCGTCTGTTCGATCAGCACGCGGATGCGTTCGGCGATCTCGTAAGTGGTATCCTCGCTGGCGCCCTCGACGATCAGCGCGAATTCCTCGCCGCCGGTGCGGGCTACGAACATGTCTTCACGGATGCTGGTCTGGAAGATTTCAGCGACGATCTGGATGATCTTGTCGCCGACCGGGTGGCCGTAGCGATCGTTGACACCCTTGAAATGGTCGATGTCGGCAAGGATCAGGGCGTTGAACAGGATCCCCTTGTTGGAGGTGTAAATCGCCGTGATTTGCTTGTCGAAGGCGCGGCGGTTCCAGATATGGGTCAAGGGGTCGGTGTCGGCGAGCCGCTTGTACTCCTCAAGCTTCGACTTGACGCTCTCCAGTTCCGCCGTCTTGTCGCTCAGCGTGGTTGCAACCTGCTTGCCGTGGTCGAGGGTCGAGTTGGTGGCCGCCGCCATGGCGCTGGCGACCTTCTGCAGCAGATCCTGCGAAAGCAGGCTGCGGTTGGCGAGGCCACTCGATGTCTCATCGAGGATCTTGCCGTATTTCTCGATATGGCTACGTTCGCTGCGCAGCAGCAAGGCGATGTCCTCGAGTTCCCTGGCCAGCACGTCGCGCGCCTGCTCGACAATGCCGGGACCGTGATGCTGGGCAAAGAAAGCGCGGCCGATGCGGTCGAGATCGTCCTGCGTCGGCTGGTTGCCCAGCGCGACGACGGCCAGGCCGAGTTCGCGATTGGTGCCTTTCAGTGCTTCGTAGAAGATTTCGTAATTGCGCGGCAGGCCAAGCACGCCGAGCTGACGCATGGTCGCCACAACGGCTGTTGCAATGTCGCTGTTTCGGTCGGTCTGGACGGCTGCCGGCTGCATGTTCTGTTCACTCTGCCTCTGGGAACCATCGCAGACCGTGCGAGATGCCGCCGACCGGAGAGTGCCAGCCGTATTTCGGATCATCCTGCGAAAGACACGTCCCCAATCGCGACATTCGCTTGGCAACGACCATAGATGCGCCGGCGCTAAAGTTTCCTTAATGTGCCGCCAGGTAACGCGTCCGTTCTACCGCAGGCTGCAGAAATGGTTTGCAAAGATCCTGAGGTCAGGTCCGAACACGCCCACCCCATGTCGCATTTGCCGGTGCCCGGCTGCGGCAAAACTGAAATCCTCTCGGCCAGCGGCGAAGCCGTGGACGATGGCTGGTGGAGGTAGGGATGAGCGACAACCACAGCGGATCTTGCCTGTGTGGAGCCGTGCGTTTCCAGACGCGAGGGCCGTTGCGCGGCGTCATTTATTGCCACTGTTCGCAGTGCCGCAAGCAGAGCGGGCATTTTTACGCCGCGACCAACGTCGCCGACGGCGACATCACGATAACCGGCGCCGACAACATCAGCTGGTACGAATCGTCTTCCTTTGCCAAGCGCGGCTTTTGCAAGATCTGCGGCTCGGTGCTGTTCTGGAAGCCGGGTCAGGATGCCTATGTCTCAGTTCTGGCCGGATCGTTCGACAACCCGACCGGGCTCGAAGGCCAATGCCACATCTTTGTCGGCGACAAGGGCGATTACTATACGATCGACGATGGACTGCCGCAGTTCGAGAAGTCGACGCCGACGATCAAGGTTGCGGAGGAGTGATTTTGCGGCGGCTGCCTTATTCCCTTGATCCAGCCATTGCGATATCCCCTGCCGGTGATTCGAAGGGGATGCGGCATGCAGCGGCTGATCGGTGCTTACTTCAATTCTGTGCGAGCCTTTCGCAAGCTCGCCGCCAGCGAAAGGGCATTTCAGCAGGAACTGATGCTGCTGGTGCTGGCGCTGCCGCTCGGCTGGTTCGTCTCGGTCTCGTGGCGCGGCTACGCGCTGTTGATCGGCGCGGTGCTGCTGCTCATCATGGTCGAAGTGCTGAACACCGGCATCGAGGCAGCCTGCGATGCCTTCAGTCGCGAGTTCAACGTCGACATCCAGCTCGCCAAGGACTGCGGCTCGCTGGCGGTGCTGATTTCGGTTATTATCGTCGCCGGCGTCTGGGGAATCGCCCTCATCGAGCGCATCACGGGACTACCGATCTGATCTGAACGCTCCCATATGTTAGTCACCAAAGGAGACTGACGTCGTGGAAGCCAATTTTCTGCTGCTTGAAAGAGCCGGCCTGCCGGAAGACCTGCGCTGGCTGGCGGAAAAATATCCGCGCGAGACATGGCAGGGCCACGCCAACATCCACGGCATGGCAAACATGTGGCTGCAGCGGCACGACATGTTCCGAGAGCTGGGCGGCATGCTCACCAACGGCATTGGCGACTATCGCGAAGGCAGGCTGACGGCGCCGGATTTCGCGCGCTGGTTCGCGCCGCGGCTGAACCACTTTCTCGGCAATCTCGACGGCCACCACAATGTCGAGGACTACCAATATTTCCCGGCTTTCGCCAAGGCGGAGCCGCGCCTGAAGCGCGGCTTCGAAATCCTCGATGCCGACCATCACACCATTCATGAGGGGCTGGAGCGCAACGCCGAGACGGCGAACGCCTTCATCCGCACGCTCGAGGAGAGCGAGGACAGGCAGCGCTTCGCCGCCGACGCCTATGCGGACGAGAACAGCCGGCTGATCGCCATGCTGAAGCGGCATCTGGCCGACGAGGAAGATCTCATCATCCCGCTGATCCTCGATCGCGGCGACCGGGCTCTGGTCGAGGACGACGACTGAACCTTACGATGTGGTTTCGCTGTCGCGGGCGTCCTTGGCGCGCTCCTTGCCGGCGACGGTGCGGGCGATGAGCCAGGCAAGGATGGCGACACCCAGACCTATGGCAAGCGCGATCAGCAGCCGTTCGTGATGGAGCAGTGCCTTGCCTATCATCTGCTCGGCGCCGAGGCCGAAGACGTAGCCGATGCCGCAGAACAAAGCCGCCCAGACCAGCGACGACACCGCGTTGAGGATAACGAAGCGCGCTACCGAAATGCTGGCGAAACCGGCCGCGATGCCGCCGACCAGGCGCAGGCCATAGATGTAGCGGTTGGACAGGACGAATATGTTGGGATGGGACGAGACGAGACGGTAGGCGTGGTTGAAGCCGGGCCTCGCCTTCAGTTTCAGCACCCTGGGATGGTCGGCAAAGCTGCGGCCGAGAATGAAGAAAAACGTGTCGCCGACGAAGGCGCCAATGGCGGCCGTGAGGAAAGCCTTCCAGAGGATGAAGACATGCTGATGGGCGAAGAAGCCGCCGAGGATGGCCGCACTTTCGCCTTCGGCGACACAGCCCAGGAAAACCGCGATCAACCCGTATTGCTCGATGAGGTGATGGACGATCCCGGTCATTGAGAGGTTTGCCGGCCCGACAGTTTTTCGTCTATGCGGTTCACCTGTTCGGCCAGGCGCGCAATGTCCTCGCGCACGCCGATGATCTGGCTGTGGCGCAGTTCGTCCAGCTTTTCATGCAGAGCCATGATCTCGATCTCGGCCTTGAGGTTGACCTCATAGTCATGCGCGGCGTCGATGCGGTCGCGCGCGGCCTGGCGGTTCTGCGACATCATGATCACCGGCGCCTGCAAGGCGGCGATCATCGACAGCACCAGGTTGAGGAAGATGAAGGGATAGGGGTCGAACGAGTCTCGCCCGAGCAGCCACCAATTGGCGCCGATCCACAGCACCAGGAAAGCAATGAAGGACAGGATGAACGTCCACGAGCCGCCGATGCGGGCAATGGCATCGGCGATCCGGTCGCCGGCGCCCTGAAGGCCGGTGAGGCTGTCGTTGATATCCTGCGAGATGGGCTTGCGGTCGACAGTGCTCTGCAACACCCGCCGCTCGAGCTCGCTGAGGCCCTCCGGCGTTCGCTTCAGCCAGCGGTTGGCCAGTTCTGGCACGGTCTTGTGCATGGATGTCTCCATAGGAAAAGCGTCGGCTTGGCAGCCTCGTTTGCATATAGGAAGATGGCGTTTCGTCAAAAGCGCGGCGCGAGGATGCAGGATGCCCGATTTCGCGAAGATTCGCGCCCGTGCTGCAAAACGCAAAGGCGGCGACGCGGTGCTGACCTCGCTGCTCGGGCCGGCGCCTGAAAATGCCGCCGTGGCTGACATTACGGACGATCGTATCCTCTCGACAATGGCCGAGCGGGTGTTTGCCGCCGGCTTCGTCTGGCGCGTTATTGAACAGAAATGGCCCGGGTTCGAGGACGCGTTTCTCCATTTCCAGCCGAAACGGCTGTTGTTTCAACCTGATGACTTCTGGCACGACCTGACGGCTGATCAACGCATCGTGCGCAACCCGCAGAAGATCAAATCCGTCCGCGACAACGCCGCCTTCGTTGAGCGTGTGTCGAAGGAACATGGCGGTTTCGGCAAATTCCTCGAGGAGTGGCCTGGCGACGACCAGGTCGGGCTGATGGCGTATCTCGGCAAGTATGGCAGCCGGCTTGGCGGCAACACCGGCCAGTATTTCCTGCGCTGGCTGGGCTGGGACGCATTTGTCATCTCAGCCGATATGGGGGCGGCACTGCGCGACGCCGGCCTCGACATTGCGGAAAGCCCGACGTCGAAGAGGGACCTGGCCAAGATCCAGATGCAATTGAACGAATGGCATGTCGAAACCGGTTTGCCCTATCAGCATCTGTCACGCATTTTGTCGCTGTCCATTGGTGCGAACCATTCGGCCGAAGAGATCCGGGAATGGTGGGAATAGCGGGATCGGGTTGAGCCGGCCGTCCACTGAGGTTCGCATCTGGCATATGGTCTTGAAACACCGTGCCATTGCCGGAGCAATTTTGCCGCGCTAAACCGCACACATGACCAAAAAGACCGCACCCGATATTCTGCGCATCGCCGTTGCCCAGCTCAACCCGACGGTCGGCGATGTCGCCGGCAACCTTGCCAAGGCGCGCGAGGCGAGGGCCGATGCCGCCCGCCAGGGCGCCGACATCGTGCTCTACACCGAGCTTTTCCTTGCCGGTTACCCGCCGGAGGACCTGGTGCTGAAGCCGGCCTTCCTCAAGGTTTGCGAGAAGGCCGCGCAAGACTTCGCCGGAGATACCGCCGATGGCGGGCCGGGCGTCATCATCGGCACGCCGCTGAAGCGCAAGAGCGGCACCCACAATTCGATCATCATCGCCGATGGCGGCAAGATCCTCGCCGAGCGCTACAAGCTCGATTTGCCAAACTATGGCGAGTTCGACGAGAAGCGCGTCTTTCAGGCCGGCCCCGAGGCTCAGGGACCCGTCAACTTCCGCGGTGTGCGCATCGGAATTCCGATCTGCGAGGACATCTGGGGCGACGTCGGCATCTGTGAAACCCTGGCCGAAAGCGGCGCGGAAATCCTGCTGGTGCCGAACGGCTCGCCCTACTACCGCGCCAAGATGGACGTGCGCCATCAGGTCGTTATCCGCCAGGTCATCGAGACCGGTTTGCCGATGATCTATGCCAATCAGATCGGCGGCCAGGATGAGCTGATCTTCGACGGCGCCTCTTTTGCCATAGGCGCCGACAAGACGCTTGCCTTCCAGATGAGCCAGTTCGAGGAAACTGTCGACGTCACCACCTGGAAGCGCAACCGCGTCGCCGCAGGCGCGCAAAACGCAGAAGAGTTCGACGGCTGGGTCTGCTCGGAAGGGCCGATGTCGAAAATCCCCGAGCGCGAAGAGGCGGACTACCGCGCCTGCATGCTCGGCCTGCGCGACTACGTCAACAAGAACGGCTTCAAGAACGTGGTGCTGGGTCTCTCCGGCGGCATCGATTCGGCGATCTGCGCGGCCCTTGCCGTCGACGCACTTGGCGAGGAGCGGCTGCGGGCGGTGATGATGCCCTACCGCTATACCTCGGAGGATTCGCTGAAGGATGCCGAGGATTGCGCCCGCGCGCTTGGCTGCCGCTATGACATCGTGCCGATCTTCGAACCGGTCGAGGGTTTCCTGCACACGCTGGCGCAGCTTTTTGAAGGCACCAAGGAAGGCATCACCGAAGAGAATCTACAGAGCCGCGCGCGCGGCACGATCCTGATGGCGATTTCCAACAAGTTCGGCTCGATGGTCGTCACCACGGGCAACAAGAGCGAGATGTCTGTGGGCTACGCCACGCTTTATGGCGACATGAATGGCGGCTTCAACCCGATAAAAGACCTCTACAAGATGCAGGTCTATGCGCTGTCGCGCTGGCGCAACAGCCATGTGCCGCCGGGCGCGCTCGGCCCCTCAGGCGAGGTGATCCCCAGGAATATCATCGACAAGGCGCCGTCGGCGGAATTGCGCGAGAACCAGACCGACCAGGATTCGCTGCCGCCCTATCCGGTGCTGGACGACATTCTGGAATGCCTGGTCGAGAACGAAATGGGCGTCGACGACATCGTCGCGCGCGGCCACGACCGGGCGACGGTGACGCGCGTCGAACATTTGCTCTACATTGCCGAGTACAAACGCCGGCAAGCGGCGCCGGGTGTGAAGATCACCCGTAAGAATTTTGGCCGCGACCGCCGCTATCCCATCACCAACCGTTTCAGGGATCGCGGCTAAACATCTGATTAAATCAATGAACCTTGGGGGACGCATGTTTATCAGCTATTTCAAGGGAACGCCTGAGTATCACATCCTGCGCTTCAAGAACGGCAAGATCAGGGAGCAGGGGCGCGGCATCTCCTTCTGGTACGGCACGTTCGGCACCACGATAGCGATGGTGCCGGTGACGTCGCTCGATAACCCCTTCATCTTCACCGAGACGACGGCGAATTTCCAGGATCTGGCAATCCAGGGGTCGGTCAGCTACCGCATCATCGATCCACTCAAGGCAGCCGAAGGTTTTGATTTCAGCGCCAAGCTCAGCCGTGCCGACGTCGTCGGCGACGGCCGGGAGAAGATCGCCGAGCGCCTGGTGCTTGCGATACAGAGCCGCGCCCGCGCGGTGGTTTCGAGCATGACGCTGGAACAGGCGCTGGCCGAGGTGACCAAGCTCGGTGGCAATCTGGCCGAACTGCTCCGCAACGATCCGATTGCCGCGACCGCAGGCCTGTCGATCGAGGAGGTCCACATCACCTCGGTCCAGCCGACGCCGGAGATCCGCAAGGCGCTCCAGACCGAATATCGCGAGGCGCTGCAGCGCCAGGCCGATGCCGCGATCTATGGGCGCCGTGCCTGGGGCGTGGAGAAGGAGCGCGAGATCAAGCAGAGCGAGTTGGCGACCGAAATCGAGCTTGCCGAACGCAACAAGCTGCTGGTCGATACCGAGGCGCGCAACAAGCTGACGCTTGCCGAGGCGGAAGCCAAGGCCCAACAGCTCGAACTCACCGTCTATTCGTCGGCGCCGGCGCACGTGCTGACGGCGATGGCTTTCAAGGCCTGGGCGGAAAAGGGCGGTTCGGTCGGCAATCTGTCGATCACGCCTGATATGCTCACCAGCGCGCTCAGCCAGCTTTCCACGCCGAAAGCCGGGTCCTGAAAGGCAAGCTCGGGTGGCAAGCGACCAGAGCGGCAGGCCGATCGACCGGGTGATCGTCGTCACCCGCAAGACCGAGCTGGAGGAGCTGACGACGCGCTTCAACACGCAGGGACAGGCGCGCTTCTATCTCCGGCAGGCCGGCATGAATTTCGACCCGGTCAAGGCGGCGCATGACGTCTATCACCAGGCGCTCGACCGGGTGATGGGTTCGCTTCCCCAAGGCCTCAAACAGTTGCGGCTCGACCGCGAACTGGTACCGCAGTTCGAATTCGGGTCCGACGCGGTGATCGCGCTCGGTCAGGACGGGCTGGTGTCCAACACCGCGAAGTACCTCCCGTACCAACCGCTGATCGGCATCAACCCGAACCCGGCGCTTTTCGACGGCGTGCTGCTGCCGTGGAATGCCGACGATACCGAAAAGGTCCTCGGCCTGACGATCGCCGGCAAGGCGAAGCGCCAGGCGGTGGTGATGGCCGAAGCGCGCTCCAATGACGGACGCCGGCTGATCGCCTTCAACGATCTGTACGTCGGCGCCTCGACGCATGTCTCGGCGCGCTACGAGTTGACCTATGGCGGCAGGACCGAGCGCCAGTCGTCGAGCGGCATTATCATCTCCACGGGCGCCGGCTCCACCGGCTGGCTGCGGTCGGTGATGGCGGGCGCCGCGGGACTGGCCGCGGCCTATGGTGACAACTCCGTGCCGACCGTGCCGCCGCAAGGCTACGATCGCGAAGGCGAACAGCTGTTCTTTTCGGTGCGCGAACCGTTTCCGAGCAACACGACCGGCGTGTCGCTTGTGCATGGCGTCATCACCCGCGACCGGCCGCTGGTGGTTTCTTCGCGGCAGAGCAGGGGCGGCGTTATCTTCAGCGACGGCATGGAGCTCGATTTCGTCGAGTTCAATTCCGGCACCGACGTGACCATCGCGATCGCCGACCAGAAGGCCTATCTCGTGGTGCCATAAACGCGCCACGTGGGCAGCCAAATCACCGGCCGGACTGAATTCGGCCGCCCGCCATTCTTTGCGATGCACCATGCCCGACTGTGAAATCAGCTTCGACATGTCACGGATCGATTTCCGGGCGACCTCCGATCTATTGATGGCGAGTTATTGGGGCGCCGGCCGCAGCGATGACTTTCATCGCCGCGCCTTTGCCAACTCGTTCTGCACCGCGGCCTATATCGACGGGAACCAAGTCGGTTTTGGCCGGGCCATCACCGACCGTACGGTGTTTGCCTATCTCGCCGACATCATCATCTGGCCGCAGCATCGCGGGCAGGGCATTGGCACGCAACTGGTGCGGGCGCTCATCGACCACCCTGAACTCAGCACGGTCTCGCACTGGAGCCTGTCGACCAGTGACGCGCATTGCCTTTATGAGAAGCTGGGCTTCAAGGCATCGATCGACGGCCGCTACATGCGCCGCGATCGCAACCCGGAATGAGGCATAGCGAGGGGGTCGACCGGCTGTTGTTGCAAAATAACCTCACTGGTTGGGCCAGTTACGCTTTGCCACGTGCCCGGCCTTGGCGATCCTTCATGGCGTCTCCATAAGGACCGCTCCGCAAGTGTCTTGCGGGAGGTCCGAATGGCAGTATTTCACATGGTAATGCGAGGCCGCTAGGTCTCACCTGGCGTCCGGCGAAGGTTTGTCCTTCGCGCCGATGCCGGGTCGAGTACAGGCTTCTGCCGATGCCGGTCGCCACCCGACGAATCGGGCGCGCCGCCACCTATGCCGAACCTCCGCAGCCCCGGGCGAATTGCCCAGCGCGGTTTTCAATTTCAGACCTTACCGGGACCGGGCAGATTTGCGCCCGGATGACAACATGGCTCGTTTCCGAATCGATCTGCGTGCAAGCGCCTTTCGCAGCGTTCTTGGCTTCACGCTCAGCCACTGGAGGCGCCAGCCGTGGCGGCTTTCGCTGATCATGGGCAGCTTCCTGCTGTCGACCCTGGCCGACGTCTTGACGCCGCTCTATTCCGGCCGGCTGGTCGACGCCGTCGCCAGCAGTGCGTTGGCTGACGATGTCGCGTGGAACGCGGCAATGGCGGCGTTCTTCGCGCTCATCGCTTTGGCGCTGACCGGCGTGGTGCTGCGCAACCTCGCCTTCATGGGCATTGTCGAGCTGACGCTGAAGATGATGGCCGACATCGCCGCCGACGCGTTCCATCGCGTGCAGCGCTTCTCAACCGACTGGCACGCCAACAGCTTTGCCGGATCGACGGTGCGCAAGGTTACGCGCGGAATGTGGGCTCTCGACCTGCTCAACGACACCATCCTGATTGCGTTGTTGCCGTCGGTCGCCATGCTGGTCGGCTCGACGTTGCTGCTCGGCTGGTTCTGGCCACTGATGGGGCTGGTCGTGGCAGTCGGCTCGCTGCTGTTCATCACGGTGACGGCGCTGCTGTCGCTCGGCTATGTCGCGCCCGCGGCACGGCTCGCCAACAGCTGGGATACGCGGCTTGGCGGCTCGCTTGCCGATGCGGTGAGCTGCAATGCCGTGGTCAAGGGTTTCGGTGCCGAGACGCGCGAGGAGACGCGTCTTGCCAAGGTCGTCGCCAAATGGCGCGCGCGGACCAGCCGCACCTGGGTGCGCGGCACCATCAACGGCACGACGCAAGGCGCCATGTTGCTGGTGCTGCGGACGGCAGTAATCGGCCTGTCGCTGATGCTGTGGGCCTGGGGCCAGGCAAGTGCGGGCGATGTCGCCTTCGTGCTGACCTCGTTCTTCGTGCTGCAGGGCTACCTCAGGGACATCGGCACGCATATCCGCAATTTGCAGCGTTCGGTCAACGACATGGAGGAACTGGTCGATTTCCAGTCGCAACCGCTCGGCATCGAGGACCGGCCCGGCGCCAAGCCGATCCGGATCACGCATGGCCACATCGCCTTCGATAACGTCACCTTCCACTATGGCTTCCACTATGGCAGCCATCGCCTGCCGCTCTACCGCGATTTTTCGGTGGAGATAGCGGCGGGCGAGCGGGTCGGACTGGTCGGCCATTCCGGCTCGGGCAAGACGACCTTCGTGAAGCTGATCCAGCGTCTCTATAATGTCAGCGGCGGCAGGATCCTGGTCGATGGCCAAGACATCTCCCAGGTTGCACAGGCGTCGCTGCGCGCGCAGATTGCCATCGTCCAGCAGGAGCCCATCCTGTTCCACCGCTCGCTGGCGGAAAACATCGCCTATGCCCGTCCGGACGCCACGCAGGCCGAGATCGAGCATGCCGCCAAGCTCGCCAGCGCGCACGACTTCATCACCAGCCTGCCGAAGGGCTACGGCACGCTGGTCGGTGAACGCGGCGTGAAACTGTCGGGCGGCGAGCGCCAGCGGGTGGCGATCGCACGCGCCTTCCTGGCGGATGCGCGCATCCTGATCCTGGACGAGGCGACATCGAGCCTCGATTCGGAATCGGAAGTACTGATCCAGCAGGCGATGGAGCGGCTGATGGTTGGCCGCACGACGCTGGTCATCGCGCACCGTCTGTCGACGGTGCGAGCGCTGGACAGGCTGCTCGTGTTCGACCGTGGCAAGATCGTCGAGGAAGGCTCGCATGACGAGCTGATCCGGCTGAAGGGCGGCATCTACCGCCGCCTGTTCGAGCGGCAGGCGCTGGAACTGACCAAGGGCCTGGTGATCTGAGCTGAACGCAGAGCCCTATCCGAGGGATAGGGCTCTGCCTGGTTCATCCAGGCATTCGCTCGAATGGCTGAAGCGCTGGGTCGATCGTGTCCCAGGCGTGGCCGCGCACGGTGTAGGTGACCGCCTGCGGGTCGAACTGGCCGGGATCATCGAGGCTCGTGGCCTGGATAGCCGTCACCTCCGGCATGGCGACGAACGTTACGTAGACCGGCGTGCCGCAGGTCGGGCAAAAGGCCTGGGCTTTTTCATTGCCGCTGTCGGCGATCATCCGCCACGTGCTCGGCTCGCCGGTGATCTTTACGTCAGCGCGCCGGCCGAAGGTCACATAGGAACAATGGCCAGTACCGCTGCGCTTTTGGCAATCGAGGCATTGGCAGTGGTTCTGAAAGATCGGCTCGCCGCTGGCCTCATAGCGGATCGCGCCGCAGGCGCAGCCGCCGGTAAAGTGCTTGGTCATCATCGTTCTCCGCGGTTGCTTCAGGCCGATTTCGGCTTGGCGAACAGGTCGATGCCCGTGCCGGTTTCGAGGAAGGATTTCATGCTGGACAGCACGGCCGGCCAACCCTGGCTGATGCCCTTGGCCATGCCGCTGCCGGCTTCGAGCTCGTCATGGCTGACGGTCAGCTTGACCATGGTGTCGTATTCCTCGATGGCGAACGTCACCTGGCTGTGCTTGGTCGGATCGTCGGCCTGCGAGGCGTTGGCCCAGCTCATGACCAGCCGGGTTGGCGGCGAGATTTCGACGACCTTGCCAACGAGTTCGACGATCCGTTCGTCATTGGCGCGGATGTGTTCCCATTTCGAGCCGGGCTTCCAGTCGGAGACGTTTTCGTGGCCCCAGTAGCGCTTGGCGATATCGGGCCTGGTGATGGCTTCGAACACCTTTTGTGGCGTCGATCTGATGTAGGTCACGTAGACAAAACTGGTGGTTTCCCGGGTCATTGGTCGTCTCCTTCGAGTTCTTGTTTCAGGTCGTGCAGCAGGCTCAGCCGCTGCCGTTCGAATTTTCGCACCCACCGCTCGTAGACTTCGTGCAGCGGCACGGGGTTGATGAAATGCAGCTTCTCGCGGCCACGCTTGACCGTGCTGATCAGATTGGCCGCCTCCAGAAGATCGATGTGCTGGGTCGCGGATTGCCTTGCCATGTCGAGGTTTTGGCAGAGCTCGCCCAGCGTCTGGCCGTTCTTCTCACACAGAAGATCGAGCAGCATTCTGCGGGTCGGGTCGCCCAGCGCTTTGAAAACCTTGTCGGCGTCCATTGGTCTCACTCATCTTGAAGACACAATATGCAGGTAAATGCCTGCGTGTCAAGCTGTGGCTAAGCTTGGCCTGAAGGGGAGGGATTTATAGTGTCGGATTGCTGGCGCGCGGAGCGAAGCACCGGAGCCCGGAATCGGGGCAAGAACCGGTGCGGGCGCGCAGGACTATGCAGCGGTGGCTGTGAGCTACGCTCTAACGACGAACTTGTCGGGATCGCCGCAGAAATGGGCGATGATCTGGCAGAGGTCCGGTTCGTTGACCATGCGTACGGCCTCGGCCCCATTGACCCATTTGCGGGTGCGCGCGCGCTTTTCCTTCCAGCGGTCGGCAACGTGCTCGACCTGCAGCGGAAACACCAGCACTTCGCAAGGGACTTCCTCGCCGGACGCGAGGGCCTTGGCGTAGAAGTAACGACCGGCCTCGAAAAGCGAAATCTTGCCACGCAATCCGGCTTCCTCGCCCGCCTCGCGCGCCGCTGCCTCGCAGAGCGGCTCCCTGGCCTCGGGCCAGCCCTTCGGCAGCACCCAACGCCCGGTGTCTCGGCTGGTGATCAGCATGATCTCGACGCCGTCTTCGTTATTGCGCCATGGCAAAGCGGCAACCTGCAGGCGACAAGGCGAAGTGCCGAAGAGCTTGCGGACCCTTTCAGCCAGATGATCGTGTGTCGCCGGTGTCGTCAGCATCAGTGAAAGCTACCCCAGCCCTCAGAATCGTTAGCCGCCGTATGAATCTACCGACAAGTGTAAGTCTTAAAAGTAAAAAACATCACACCGACCCGTCAAACTCCGCCAACAGCTGTCGATTCGACAGAATATGTCCCTTCCAGTGCCTGTTTTCATAGCAAACGGGGCGGGTTTGGCCGTCTGGGCAGAAATGGGGCTGGCGCGAATCAGCCTGCGTGATCGTCGGCGATCGGCTTCTGGTAGGTAAAACCCATGTCCCAGGGAAAGTAGATCCAGGTGTCCTGACTGACTTCGGTGATAAAGGTGTCGACCAGCGGCCTGCCTTTCGGCTTGGCGTAGACGGTGGCGAAATGCGCCTTGGGCATCATGGCGCGCACGATGCCTGCCGTCTTGCCGGTGTCGGTGAGGTCGTCGATGATCAGCACGCCCGCGCCATCATCGGCGAGCAGCGCCGGGGTGATCTCCTTCAGCACCTGCAACTGCCCCTGGCTGGTGTAGTCGTGATAAGAGGCGACGCAGACCGTCTCGATGACGCGTATTCCGAGTTCGCGCGAGATGATGGCGGCGGGAACCAGGCCGCCACGGGTGATGCAGACGATGGCCTTCCACTGTCCCTTGTTGGCGCCGGCAAGCCGCCAGGCGAGCGCCCGGGCATCGCGGTGGAACTGGTCCCAGGAGACCGGAAAGGCTTTTTCGGGAAGGGACATTCTGCACTCCGCGCGCACCATTGTGGAATGCGCGCGGAATTAACTGGAAAGTCAGGGCATTGGCAAGGGCGGGGCCAGTCTGTGGAGTTACCGCGACAAAAAGGCCGCAACCGGCACGCTGCGCAACACGGTGCGCGTGACGCCGCCGAACAAAAGCTGACGCAGCCAGGAATGGCTGTAGGCGCCGAGCACCAGAAGGTCGGCTCCGGTCTCGGCGATCCGGGTCTGGATGACGTCATCGACCGAAGCATTACCCGATTTCTGCACCGACACGCTGACCGTTGCGCCATGCCTGGAGAGTGCCGCGGCGATCTCGGCGCCAGCGGCTTCCGGGTTGTCATCCAGCGTATCCGGCGGATCGATGACCAGAATGTCGGTCTTTTCGGCCTCGATGATGAAGGGCAGCGCGTCGAAGGCGGCACGCGCCGCCTCCTTGCTGCCGTTCCAGGCCAGCAGCACATGTTTGAATGTGGTGACCAACGGCCCCTCATGCGGCACCACCAGCACTGGCCGGCCGGCATCGTAAACCAGCGTGTCGACATCGGCGCTCGTGTCGCCCCCGGTCTCGCGCTGCGCGGCAATGATCAGGTCGGCGGCGCGAACGCTGGAAATGCCGGTCAAAGCGCTGTCGCCGGAAAAACTCTCGAGGCTGCGCCATTCGAAGGACAGGCCGGAATTCTCGATCCGCCCAACGAAAAGCGCCTGCAATTTCTCGGCGCGCTCGCGGTTCATGTCGGCGGAGACCTGCAGGAACTCGGTGTCGGGGAAGCCGGTTGCCGAGGTGTAGGGAACGGGCAGCGCTTCGGCATGGATGCCGATGAGATGGCTCTCGAACCGGTCGGCAAGCGGGATGGCGCAGTCGAGCACGCGTTCGGCGTCCTGTTCGTTCTGCAATATGGCGACGATGGTCTTGAAGCGCATGCGAAATCCCTCAAATCTGCCAGCGCGTGCTGCGCGCGAGGGAAAACGTGGAGTGCGGTGCTTGGTTCCGGCCCGGCGATGGTCCGCGAACCCAGGGTCAATTGGCGGCGGTGAAGCCGGCCACCATCGCCTCGACGTCCTTGCGTGCCGAATCCAGCGCCTCCTGGCTGCGGGCGCGGACGACCAGCTCCGTCCAGAATTTGCCGTCGCCATATTTCGGATAGGAGCCGATGATGGTGTCGGGATGCGCCTTCTGGATGTCGCCCAGGGGACCGCCGATCAGGCCTTCGCCGAACGGGCAATGGACGGTGGCCGACAGCATCTTGGTGCCGGCCTTCAGCGTCGGCACGACATTGTCGAGCATGGCCTGGAAAATCGCCGGCACGCCGGCCATGACATGGACGTTGCCGATGCGAAAGCCGGGCGCGACGGAGACCGGATTGTCGATATGGTCGGCGCCGCGCGGCATGCGCGCCATGCGCTTGCGGGCCTCGGTGTATTCGATGCCGCGCGCGGCATAGCTCTCGCCCAGCATGGCATAGGCCTTGGCGTCGTATTCGCACGGCACCCCAAAAGCCTTGGAAACGGAATCGGCGGTGATGTCGTCATGCGTCGGGCCAATGCCACCGGTGGTAAAGACATAGGTGTAGCGGGCGCGTACGGCATTCACCGCAGCGACAATCTCGTCCTCCTCGTCGGGAACGATGCGCACTTCCTTCAGGTCGATGCCGATGGCCGTCATGATGTCGGCGAGGTGGCCGATATTTTTATCCTTGGTGCGGCCGGACAGAATCTCGTCGCCGATGACAAGCATGGCGGCAGTGACGATTTCAGGCATGGAAGGCTCCGGCAAACAGGCCCGTTGGCAGACAAGGTCGCCTGAGGCAGAAAGAAGGTCGCCTGAGATAGCGCGCCATCGAACTGGCGGCAATGCCGACACAAGCCGCCATCTGCCTTGCCGAGCGTTCGTCAGTGGGTGATGGTGCGCGCCGGTCCGCTTCCCGGGTGAAAACATGCTGGTATCGATTCTGCTTTGGCTTGTCGCCGGCCTGTCCGTGCTGGCTCTCGTCATCGTGGCCTGTCTGGTGGCCGCTACGCTCTGGATTGCCGCCAAGGCCGAAAGGCTGGTGCCGGCCAGCGGAAACTTCGTCGAGATCGACGGCAGCCGCATCCATTATGTCGAAACGGGCGAGGGACGGCCGATCCTGTTCGTGCACGGACTTGGCGCCCAGCTTCATCAGTTCCAGCACACGCTGTTCAACCGCTTCGGCCCCGGTTGCCGGCTGATCGCGCTCGACCGGCCGGGATCGGGCTATTCGGTGCGGGCCAAAGGAGCCACCGGCCGCTTGCCTGAGCAGGCCGAGATCATAGGGCGCTTCATCGAAACGCTCGCGCTGGAAAGGCCGCTTGTGGTCGGGCATTCCCTGGGCGGCGCCGTCGCGCTGACCCTGGCCGTGGAACATCCCGGCGCGATTTCCGGCATCGCTTTGCTGGCGCCGCTGACGCATCTGGAAGCCGGCGTCCGCGAGAAAGCGGGCCTGCTCTATATCCGTTCGCGGCTTTGGCGCTGGATCATGGCCTACACCGTCGCGATACCGACAAGCCTCAGATATGCGCGGCAGACACTGGAGTTCATCTTCTCGCCCCAGGCCGTTCCCGCCGACTACATGATCGATGGCGGCGGATGGCTCGGGCTGAGGCCAAGCCATTTCCATGCGACCTCCACCGATTTCGTAGCGGTCGAACAGGATCTTGGCCGCATCGAAGAGCGCTATGGAGAGATCGCCATGCCGGCCGGGATTTTCTTCGGGACAGCCGATCGCGTCATCGCCATGCGCATACATGGGGAGCCGATGAAGGACAGGATCGAAGGGCTCGATTTCGAGGCGGTCGAAGGCCTCGGCCACATGCCGCAATTCGTCGAGCCGGACCGCGTCATCGCCTTCATCAAGCGCATTGCCGAGCGGGCATTCGCCGGCCAAGACCTCACCACAGCCTCACAACAATTTCACTGAACCATTCGGCTGATATCCGGTTTACCCCGTGTCGCACCCAAGGCGGCGGATACGGAGTAATTCAATGTACAGGAAAGTTTTTGCAGCATCCGTGCTGACGATCGGTCTTGCCACATCGGCGATGGCGCAGTCATCGGACGGCACGTATTCCAACCATCACAGCTGGTGGCCGTTCGGGAACGAGCAGTCATCGACCGTCGACCAGAGCACCACCGGCAGCATCAATGCCGACGGCAGCCAAGGCTATGGCGGCGCTACGGGGCCGTGCGCCTCCGACCCGTCAGGACCCTATGGAAATGTGAGGCCCAACGTGAACGATCAATATTGCGGCAAGTGATCAAGCCGCGGCTTCGACTGACCGGCAGGATGTCCCGCCTGTTTGTTTGAAGCAATTCCCTAGGGGATTGCTTAGGCGAGCATCCACGGCCGGCAGCGAAAGCTGAGGGGCAAAGATCAGTCGGAAACTTCAGTCTGCGGCCGGTCGCGGCCGTCGGCCAGTTCGTCGTGCCACTTGCCTTCGGCATCCTCATACTGGATGCCGTCCGTGGCGCCGGCGATCTGCTGTTCGGCCGAGGCGATCTCGGCGGCGCGTAGCGCATCCTGGTGGGTCGGGAATGTCTCCGAGAATGTCGAACCGACCTTGTAGGCCCAGCCCCCGTCATGCTCGACGATCTTGTAAGTCAGCTTCGCCATGAAATCCTCCGGTTCGTCCGTCCGCTCAATGCGGCCCGTTTTTCATTGCAATTTGGGCTTCAATGCAACTTGGCGTCTGGCAGCCGGTCTTCGGGAACCAGCACTTCCGATTCCTTGGCCGCTTCGATCAAGGCCCTGCGTGCATCGGCCGTCGAACGATAACCTTCCAGCACTTTGAGGCAAGTGTCGAGAGCATCACGATGGCGCGGGCCGCGATTGAGCGGCCACACCGTCATCAGACACTCCGCCGCTTCCTGGGTGCTGCGGATCTGGCGATATTTGCCGACATGGCCGAGTTCGACCACGACCGGGGTTTCAAAAGGTTTGTTATCCATGATGGCCGCAACGCAAAGCAGCCAATATGGTTGCAAAAGTGGCCGTCAGCCTGCGCCCAAAAGTCGCGTCGCGTTTGCGACGCGCTTTTGATTTCTGTTTAATGCATGTCGTTGTCCCAAAACCGGGTCCCACTTTTGGGCGACATGCATTGGCGTCTCAGCAACCGCAATCGTTCGTCTCAGTAACCGCAGTCGTTGCGCAGCCAGTGGGCGTTGGCCCAGCCGGTCCGTCCGCCGATTTCGACCTGGTACCAGTTGCCCCGGCGGTCGAAAATCTCGGTGTGGTCGCCGTTGAACAATTGCCCGATCATGCGCGACGACGAGTTCGGCCGTGCGCGCACGGCGAGAAACCCGCTGCCGGTATCGAGATCGTAGTGCCTGGACAGGCCGTGCACCGTGCCTTCGCAATATTGCGCGCCGACCGGAGACGACGCGGCGAACGACAGTGCGACCACCAGAGCGGCTGCCGCCGGATAGATTGCCCTTGATGCCATGGACTTTGCTCCCAATCCGGCCGCCAAGGCGGCCTGCCCCCAGGGACTATAGCGGGCGGATTAAAGCGAAGCTGCGGCAATCTGTCCAGCAGATGCGTTTGGCGCATCCGTCGGCGCTGCCTGTTCAGCCCTTCGTCCAATGCTGCATCGTCGTCACCGAGCGGGCGAGCTGTGGCGCGGGATGGATTTTCTCGCTGAAGGTGGCGGCGGCGCGCCAGCCCCAGCGCGGATCGGCGAGGAAGGCGCGGGCCAGCGCGACCATGTCGGCGCGGCCGTCGGCGACGATCGCTTCTGCCTGCGCGGGATCGTCGATCAGGCCGACAGCCCGTGTCGGGATGCCGGCGCCCTTGCGCACCGCTTCGGCCAGATGCACCTGATAGCCGGGGCCGGTCGGCAGCTTCTGCAACGGCGAATTGCCGCCGCTCGAACAGCAGAGATAGGCAACATCAAGCGCCTTCAAGGCTTTGGCCACCTCGATCGCGTCCGCGACCTCGAAACCGCCATCGACCCAGTCCTTCACCGACAGGCGGGCGCCAAGCATCAGGTTTGGAACCGCCTTCCTCACCGATTTGGCGATCTCGATGAGGAAACGCATGCGGTTTTCCAGCGAGCCGCCCCAGCGGTCGGTGCGCTGGTTGGAGAGCGGCGACAGGAACTGGAAGATCAGATAGCCGTGCGCGGCGTGCAACTCGAGGAAGTCGAAGCCGGCGCGCTCGGCCCGCCTCGCGGCTTGAGTGAAGCGCTCGATGAGCTGCAGGATTTCATCCTCCTCCAGCGCATGCGGCACATTCCAGCCGGTGTCATAGGCGACGGCCGAGGCTGAGACGGTCTGCCAGGGATCCTCGCCCGGCTGCAATGGGCCGCCGCCTTCCCAGGGCTTTCGGTTGGATGCCTTGCGGCCGGCATGGGCAAGCTGAATACCGAATTTCGTTTCCGGCGCGGCGACGCGCCTCGCTGCATCCAGCGTGCGCCGGGCGGCCGCCTCGTTGTCGTCGGAATAGAGGCCGAGGCAGCCATGGGTGATGCGGCCGCGCCGTTCGACGTCGGTCATCTCGACGGTGACCATGCCGGCGCCCGACATCGCCAGGTTCATCCAGTGATAGAGATGCCAGTCGCTGGCCGAGCCGTCTTCGGCGGAATACTGGCACATCGGCGCCACCGCGATACGATTCGGAAAGGTCAGGCCATCGAGGACGATCGGCTGGAAAAGCGCTGCGGTCATCAAAAAACTCCGGAGAGGGACTGCAGCTATTTAGGCGATGGCAGTTGCCGGCACCAGACACGAGGCGGTGAAAGCTTCGCCGTTCCGGTTGCGCGCAAAACCGTTCGCGGTTACGCCATGGCGCCGACAGCTTGGAGCTCATCATGGAAGATCGTATCCGCATCCGCTCGGAGGAAGTCCTGTCCGACGACTGGGCGGTCCTGAAGAAGACCGTTCTCGATTACCGTCGGCGAGACGGGCAGTGGGAGACGCAGATTCGCCAGACCTACGATCGTGGCGACGGCGCGGTGATCCTGCCTTTCGATCCCGAGCGTCAGACGGTGCTTCTGGTGCGGCAGTTCCGCTACCCCGCCTACGTCACCGGCCACCGCGAACCGCTGATCGAGGCCTGCGCCGGCCTGCTCGACAAAAACGATCCCGAAACCGCCATCCTCAAGGAGGCCGAGGAAGAGCTCGGCTATCGCCTACAGAACATCGAGCGGCTGTTTTCCCCCTATATGAGCCCGGGCAGCGTCACCGAACGGCTATGGTTCTTCGTGGCGCGCTATTCACCCGCCGACCGCATCTCGGCCGGCGGCGGCGCGGCCGACGAGGGCGAGGACATCGAGGTTCTGGAAATGCGGCTTGATGAAGCGCTGGCCGGCATTTCAGACGGCCGCATCATCGATGCCAAGACGATCATCCTGATCCAGCATTTGAAACTGTACCCGATGAAGGGCTAGCTCGGCGAAGCTCGACGTGCCTCACTGCTGCGGGCAGGGTGGCCGTCCACTTCGCGGATGAAGTTGCGCAAGTTGCAAGGACACCTGAATGGCGCGTGGCGCAAAGGCATGGCTGAAGCGAAACAGCGCGCGGGCATCTCTCCTGTTGCTGAACGCCGCGCTGCTTGTCCGCTATCGCCGGTTGACCCAGCGTTTCCTTGAGCGAATGCGGCATCTGCCGAATTTTGCAGCCCCGGTGACGTTCACGGAAAAGGTCCACTGGCGCAAGATTTTCGATGACGATCCTCGCTTTATCGGCCTTCTCGACAAGCTCAAGTCCAAGGAAATCGTCAGGGAGCGGCTTCCCGGGCTCGCCATCCCGGAGGTGCTGTGGCAGGGCGACGATCCGCGCCAGATCCCCTTCGATGACCTGAAAATCCCCTACGCCGTCAAATGCAACCACGGTTGCGCCATGAATGTCATCGTTCGCGATCCGGCCAACGCCGACCGGGAGGCGATCATTGCCGAGATGACGGAATACCTTGGCCAAACCTATGGCGCCCGCAAGCTGGAGCGCAGCTATGCGCACATAGAGCGGCGGGTTTTCGTCGAAGCGCTTGTCGGCAAGGACCAGGATTATGACCCGGTCGACTACAAATTCTGTGTGCTGGCTGGCCGCGTCGCCTACATCGTCGTCGTCGCCTTCCGTTCCACGGTCAAGAATACCGCCCACCTGGATCGCGATTGGCGCCCGCTGAACATCGTCCAGGGCGCGATCGACTCGAGCCTGGAAATTCCCCCTCCCAAGAGCCTGGCGCGGATGATCGAGGCAGCCGAGGCGCTCGGCAGCGAGTTCGACATGGTGCGTGTCGATTTCTACGAGGAGGAGGGGGAGCCGATCTTCGGAGAATTCACGGTCTACCCACGCAGCGGCTTGCTGCAATTCGACCCGGCTGCCTTCGACCGCGAACTGGGCGCGCATTGGGATATTGGCGCGTCAAGTTACCTCAGCCGTTTGCCCAGCCGATTTGCCCAACGGTACAAGGCAATGCTCGTCGCCGCCGGCTATCTCGACGTTTGAGATGGCTGCCTTGGTGGCGTGCTACCCGAAGCTCGAAGAGCGAAGGGTGGTGCGGAGAACCCATACCATTAGAGATCGAGGGAAACTGATAGCTCAGCAGGTCAATAGCCGTGATTTCGAAGTGCTGCCTCAACTGAGCCGTAGCGTTCATAGCGACGCCGCAGTCTTCGTCGAGCAAGTTTTCGGCGCGCTTCCTGCTGCGACTCGGCCGATTACCGCTAAGGTTACCGGCAAGCTCTCCCACGTCCCGACTGGGTCGAGATCATTTGAAGAACTCTTTCAGCTTGTTGAGTCGACTGTCGCCAGAGGCCTTCCGGCCTTCAGGACACGCCGCCTCGCCGATCGTATCCTGCTGGATAAAGCGAGGTTCTCAGCCACCATTTTCTCGCTGAGTACCAGCGCGAACTCGGTCTGTTTGATGCGCTGCTGAGCATCAGCGAGTTGCATCGTGAAAAGATCGGTTGCCATTGTTGATCCGGGATCCGCGAGATTCATGATTGCGTAACACATGGCGGCCGAAATCGTTCCTAGTTGTCGGGCGAAGCCGGTGCCGCAAAGGGCGGCTGAGTTTGAACTTCCCACCCGACCAGACGTCCGCGAGCGCCAAGGCATCGAGAGCCCAGTGATCGGAGGGCCACTACGAGCGGGCGCAACCCGATCACTTAAGTGATCAGCCTCGCTACAGCCTTGACAGGTACAGTCGCGGCCTCATCAAGGGGAGGTATCAATGGTCTCGGCGATTGGAAACCAACATCGGCAGGCAGCTGAAACTCGACCGAAACCCGCAAAGACAGAACCGGGCGAAGGATTTGCGCCAGGCAAAAGCGCAGACAGCGTAGGACATCGCGCCAAGGCAATGGCGGCAGAAAGTGGCGACACGGATTCTGGCGCCCAGGGGCGCGCCGCATCGACAATCGCCAGGATGGATATCACCGTTTTGGCTCCACAGAGCGAAGAGCCGCCTTTGGAGTAACCCGGGCGGCCGTGCCGCTGCCTCGGTCCTTGTGCAGCACGACGCGCGCTGGCTACGCTCGGTGGACATCGTCGTCTCGAAACACTTCGGGCGTTGCACTGCCGCGAGCCGCCTTCGCTGCTGGTCGAGGGGCTGTAACCCTTGGTGAGGCCGGCATCGCCTCGCCGGTCGTTGCGAGCCCACGATCGCGCGGCCAAGCGACCTTCCCTGTGTCGGTCTCTATTTGATACTAGGGGGCGGCGGTTTCATCACGTGCAATTGCAGCTGGTCAATGGTTGCGACGATGCCGGCGGCAATGGCTTCCGCCTCATGCATCAGTTCCGGACCATAGAGCCCATTGACCATCTCTTCGCTCGGCAGCACGCCAGGAGGACAGTGCTCTTCCATTGTGCGCCGGATGAGCGTCAGCGCTGCCCGGCATTGGTCGGCTTCGATCTTCATAGCCCTTCAAACATCCAATTCGTCTAAAATGTTCCGGAACTAATTTAGCGCTAGCTAATTGAAGTCGCAGTTCTGCGAGTCAGTGCATGCGTCTGAAATTCATTAAGCCCATGGAACCCGAACTGGTCGACACGCCGCCGATGGGCGATGAATGGATTCATGAGATCAAATTCGATGGCTACCGCACCCAGGTCATCAAGGATGATGACGGGATTCGGCTGATCACCAAGAACGGTTATGATTGGACGGGCCGCTACATCCAACTTGCCGGTGAGGCGGAAGCGATCGAGGCGAAAGACTTCATCATCGACGGCGAGACCATTACGATCAATGAGGCTGGCCTATCCGACTTCCATGCGCATCAATCAGCCGCGACCAGCCGCAAGCCGTCGCGCGATCTGTATCTGCTAGCATTCGACCTCTTGCACCTGAACGGGCATGACTTGCGGAACACGCCGGTGGAAGACCGTCGCGAGATACTCCGGGCGTTGATCCCGGACGGCGGCCGAATTCAGTTCAGCGAAGCGATGCCGGGCACTGGCGACGCCGTCTTTCATCTGGTCGACCAGGCTGGGCTTGAAGGTATCGTTTCAAAGCGGAAGGGCAGCAAGTATCGGTCGGGTACGACGACGAACTGGCGCAAGATCAAGTGCTATGCCGAAAAGGAGATGGACATCATCGGCGTGCAGCGCGAGCCCGGCAAGCCTGCCATGGTGCTGATGGCCGACAAAGGCCACTATGCCGGCGGCGCCTTCGTCACCTTCAAGGCGGACAAGCGCCAGCGCCTATGGGACCGCGTGCAAGGCAAGATTGGCGGGCCGGCGCCGAAAGGGCTCAAAAGTGACAAAGCCGAATGGCTAAAGCCGGGCCTGGTCGGCCGCGTGCGGTTCCTGAAGGGCGAGGAGAAGCTTCGCCATGCCAAGCTGCTGGATTTCCGGGAGGAGACTTAGCCCGGAGGCTTGTCCCGGGGCTGTGCCGGTCCTGTCCCGTTCCACTGGATGAACTTCGACTTCTGGCCGGTGATGGTCTCGATCGACTTCAACAGGGGTCCATGGACCTTACGTAGAGCTTGGTAGTGCTCGCCGTGGTACGCCAGGAGCGGCCCGACGATGCTCTTGTGCAGCGCTTCGGCTGCCGCCAGGAAGCGCTCGATTTCAGCCCGGGAAAGTTGTTCCGAAGGTTTGGTTCTGGCCATTGGCGCTCTCCATTGAGGGGTCGCCGCAACGAGGACTATAATCCTACATGCCGGACTGCCTGACAAGAGGGCTCGCCGGCCTTATCCCGCAGGTAGCAGTAGGGCGACGGCGCCAAGCGCAGCCATCAGGAGCAACCACCAGCAAAGATGAGCAACGGCAGGCCCGGCGACCTCCTTTGGCACACGGGACAAACAAGAAGGTCGCCGAGCCTTACCGGCGCTGCTTTGTGAGGGAGACGACGCCGGATGAGATGAGAGTATGCGATCGTGCTAATCTCTGCGAACCATGCGAACGAAGGAAAGCCTTGTGGCACCGACGTTGAGATCAAGGTCGGCGGGGCGCTGATGCAGGATTCTTCCAAAGCGGTAGTGAGTCCAGAGCGGAACATTAGCGTCGGCTAACGGTTAATTCGGCAGTGTTCCGAACCGTGATTGGTAGAGCGATGGTGACGTTTCATCTTGTCTATTTTTCCGGCCTCACGGCAGACCAGCTGCTAGGCAGCGCCGTTCCTATCCTGGCGTGTTTGCTGCTTTATAACGCTCTGGCTACGGACGCCTAACTGATGGGTCGGCCAGCGGCCCGGCATCCTTGGCAGCCGGCGATTGCCATCCCGATGCCAACTCCTATGACGAGGCCAAAGACAAGCTTGCCGACGAAATCAATGGCGAGGGCCGGACAGGACTCCACACGTCCAGGCAGGGCTCTCTGACGGCATTGGCGATGGCCCGTTGGCAATTCGGGGGTCCATTGTTCCCATTTCTGTTTCTCCCAAAACTGCCCGCTGCCTCACGGTGGCGAGCTTTTTCGTCATAGGGCCCTCCGCGCTGGGCAATCTGTTCCAAGAGCTTCTGTGACGCCTCTATGACGCGGCAAACCTTGGAAAAGGTTTCCGTGGCAGGACCGGGGTACGATTCTAACCAACTAGGGCTGTATAGGCCACTAGCGCCCGACGATCCGGCTAATCATGTCGTCATCAGGTGCGCTGTCGGTGAATTCCCGTAGGAGCGCCTTCGCGTGGTCTACCCAATGCTCTTCAGCCAGGTTCAGCTCCCGAACGGATCTCCTGAAGGTCTCGCACACCACATCGAAATCGAAGGCGTCAATGCTGTAGCCTTCCTCGTCATGGTCCATCGGCCGCCTCCCCAATGGGGGAAACTGTACGGAATCGTACGAAGCAAGTGCAAGGGCATTCAAAAGCAATTGGCTGATGCCGCCCGATCGTTCCACAATGTGTTGCTAATATGCAGCACCGACTGAATCTCCGATCAGCGGCACTTGTGGTTGGTTCCAACAGCTGCACGTTGACGGCAAGATGCCAAAGCCAACGACATGCGGGCGACGAAGATGGACAAGCGACAAAACACAAGAAATGTTGAGTTGGTCGGTCTTCTGGCCGTGCCGTTGTCAGTTCTAATCACGCTGCTGATAGCTGGAATGATCCTTTGCTGAAATTTTCTAGTGGCAAAAGGCTGGGGCGGCGGGTTTTCCCCCTTTGAAAGAAGTCACAATGTCCCAATCCGTCGAACCCCCGATATTGCCAGAGGATAGCCCAGACCGTGAGGTGAACTGTGAAGTCGCATTAGAAGCCGCGTTTGCGGCCTTGGTGACTGCGTCAGAAGCGCAAGGTTGGACGCCACAGGAAACGGCTGCAACTCTTCTTAAAATCGCGACGGAGCATGCCCACCGAGTTGGGGCCGCTGCGGCCCCAGCCGGCTCCTAAGGGAGTGCCTTGGCCTGGCCGCGCGGTCGGTCGCTACCGACAGGAGTGTTGCAGCAGGTATTCCAGCAAGAGTGTTAAAACCTCTTCAGTTTTGTCCCTCTTCTCTGCCAATGCGATTTATCAAAGCCAAGCCCTAGTGGCATCGATATGATAAGCGGCTCGCAAAGGTCTTTGAGACGTTCTGCAGCCACATCCTGATGTCATAATGACCGTTAAGGCCGGACGACGCGTATTTCTCATGTCATTGTAAGTTCCCGTACGGAGATCCTTCGGAAGGCATCCTCGATGTCGACATGCTCCATAGCGTATGAAGAGCTACCAGCACGCTTCTAATATAGCATTTGATCGCTGCGGTGTGGTCGACGTTCCGACCGTGGCACGTCGATGACTATGAAACCGGCGTTTTGGTCGGCATTCGATGCAAATCCGGACACGGATACCGTCGTTTTTCGGCTGCAGTAGATCCCCAACTGCCGAGCTTACGACCGAAGGGGCTACTTTCCAGTTCGGGATTGGCTCAAGCGCAGTTGCGCAGTCAGCCCGTCACTGTTCTTACGGCAGCCAATACCGAACACCAAAACACCACCGGCCGAATTGGAAGGCTGACAGTGCTTTTGCCAACGCCGCCCGACCATCCTTAGTTGGTTGTTCGTGAGCTGTGAAAGCGGGCCCCTGTTTTCCAACCGCAGTGTCTTGAAGTCTAGGCTTAGGCTTTCCTGCATCTCGGCCTCAACTGCTGATTTAGCAGAGCTTCCCAATGAGCGACCAAGTCTTGAAAATCCAGCATGGCAGTTCCCGGCTTTGTATCCCGGCTGCCCTACGGCTACCCGCGTCAGCCTTTTCTATGGTAGCCAGTCAGTTCGTACAGAACGAATCCTAAGTATTTCAATTGGTGCGGACGACGGGAATCGAACCCGTACGATCAGAGATCGAGGGATTTTAAGTCCCTTGCGTCTACCAATTCCGCCACGTCCGCAGGCCAGCCCTTTTCAGACGCCAGCGAAAACCCGTCAAGCCATCTTTTGCCGAGTGTCGAACTCATGAAAGGGGGTTCGTGATTTCAAAACAATTGGTTGTCGCGAAAATCTCAGTCGCCGAGAACGCTCAGAATTTGTAGCTGAGATTGATACCGACCGCGTTCAGTTTCACATCCTGATCCCGATCGTTGAAGGGTTCCGCCACGTCATAGTGCTCGGAGCCGAAATCGTAATAGCGATATTGCGCGCCGACGATGAATTTGTCGGTCAGCGCATAGTCAACGCCGGCGCCCAAGGTCCAGCCGACATTCGTGCGTGTGCCGGCGAACGACGCGCCCGCGACTTGCGAAGTTTCGATGCCGGCAAAGGCGACGCCGCCGACGCCATAGACCAGCACGCGGTCCATGGCGAAGCCCGCTTTGGCGTTTACAGATCCGAACCACTTGATGTCCGTGCGGAATGTGCTTCCAAGGCCTGATACCGCCGTACCGTCGACGGCGGAATAATTGAGCTCCGCCTCGGCGCCGAGCACCGCCTGATCGAACTGCCACAGGCCGGCGACATGGCCGCCGACGAAACCGCCGTCAATGTCGGGCGAGATGGAAAACGGCGCGCCTTCCGTCACTGATATGTCGGACTGGCCCCAGCCGTAGCCGGCCTGCAGGCCGGCATAGTAGCCGGTCCAGTCGAAGCCTGGTTCGGTCATCGGCACCGCCATCGGGTCGGCGGCGAATGCCGGCCCGGCCAGAGCAATCAGAAATCCGGCACTGGCAATGGTCAGACAGCGCATCGAGTTCTCCGAAAAGGCGGTTCAGAAGGCGCCTTGCCGGAAGGTAATCCTATTCGCCGCAAAACGGAACCCATTGTTCAACAATCGGAATGTACCCGTTGCTGCGCTGGGTGCTCAGCTGGGGGCGCTATTTGGCGTCGATGAAGTCCAGCGCCGCCTGGCTATATTCGTCCGGCGCCTGCAGCATGGCGAAATGACTGGCGTTGGGCAGGATGATGAGCTTGGCGCCCGGAATGACGGAGGCCATGTATTCGGTGTGTTCGCGCTTGATCGCCTCGTCATGGTCGCCGGCAACGATCGCGGTCGGCGTGGTTATCTTGCCGAGCTGTTCCTTGGTCCAGGCCGGCTCCGACTCCCACATGTGGCTGATCTGCGCCACGAAGGCACCGTACTGGTCGGGAGTCTTCGCCAGTTTCTTGTAGTCGCGGCCCGAGCGGTCGATGTAGGCGGCAAAGGTCTTGTTGGTCAGCACACCCGGATCGACGCCATCGGTGGTGACGTTGGCGGCCTGCGCAAAGAGCCGTGTCAGCCGCTCCGGATGATGCAGCGCGATGTCGATGCCGATAATGCCGCCGTCGCTCCAGCCGACAAGAGCGGTCTTGTCGATCTTGAGATAGTCGAGCAGCGCAAGATAGTCCGACGCCATGAGGTCATAGCCGTAAGCTTGCTCGGTGCGGGTAGAACGGCCATGGCCGCGGCTGTCGGCAATGATCACCTTGTGCGTCTTGGACATCGTCGCCACCTGGCTTGCCCAGATGTCGCCATGGCCAAGGCCGCAATGGATCAGGAGAATCGGATCACCGGCGCCGAAAACGGCATAGTACATCTGGATGCCGTTGACCGGCGCATATCCGCTCTGTTCAGGCTTGGGCATGGCCGCCGGTTCGGGCAGCGTCAGCCAGCGCTCCTCGGCGGATGCAAAGCCGGCCGAGATCAGGAACAGGGTGACGAGGGCGATTGCTTTCAGGAACCGGATCATGACTTCACCTCAGGAGGTTTCGGGCTCATCACAACAAAAACCCGCCTCGCGGCGGGTCGTCGGCGCAAATCAGCACCATGGCCAGAATGGTACCATAAGTGGCGGCACAAGCCAACTGAATGACTGCACCGTTGATGCCTGCCATCGGGGTGAACAGGTGCAGCGCATCCGCCCGGGTGAGTTCTCATCAAGCGGATTTCGTCCGTGATCGCTGGCCAAAACCTTGCCGGCTTGGCACAGTCGGGCAAACAGGAGTCTTTCATGGCCAAGCAGCCGTCGGCGACGAAACCCAAACCCTGGACCGAGATGGCGACGCATCTGGTCGACGTCGCGACGGGGCGCAAGCCTGCCGATCTCGTCATTCGCAACGGCCGCTGGGTGAACGTGCACTCCGGCGAAATCATAGCCGGCACCGACATCGCCGTTGCCGGCGGCCGCTTCGCCTATTGCGGGCCGAATGCCAGCCATGCCATCGGCCAGGGCACCAAGGTGGTCGATGCCGGCGGCCGCTATCTGGTGCCCGGCCTGTGCGACGCGCACATGCATGTCGAGAGCGGCATGGTGACGGTGACCGAGTTCTGCCGCGCCGTCATCCCGCACGGCACCACCTCGATGTTCATCGATCCGCACGAGATCGCCAATGTGCTGGGTCTGCCCGGCGTGCGGCTGATGCATGACGAGGCCGTCGCCATGCCGATCAACGTCCATGTCCAGATGCCGTCCTGCGTGCCGTCCGCGCCGGGGCTGGAGCATGCCGGGGCCGAACTGACGGTCGCCGATGTCGCGGAAGCGATGACCTGGGAAAACATCATCGGGCTCGGCGAAGTGATGAATTTTCCCGGTGTCGTGGCCAACGATCCGGTGATGTCGGGCGAGATAGCCGCCACGGTGCGAGCGGGCAAGACGGTCGGCGGCCACTATGCGTCGCGCGATCTCGGCCTGCCGTTCCATGGCTATGTCGCCGGCGGGCCGGAGGACGACCATGAAGGCACGCGCGCCGAGGACGCGATCGCCCGCGTGCGCCAAGGCATGAAGGCAATGCTGCGGCTGGGCTCGGCCTGGTACGATGTTGCCTCGCAGATCAAGGCGGTGACCGAGAGCGGGCTCGACCCGCGCAACTTCATCCTGTGCACCGACGACAGCCATTCCGGCACGCTGGTGCATGAAGGCCATATGGACCGGGTGGTGCGCCACGCCATCCAACAGGGATTGAAGCCGGTGACGGCGATCCAGATGGCGACGCTGAATACCGCCCAGCATTTCAAGCTGGAGCGCGAGATCGGCTCGATCGCGCCGGGACGGCTGGCCGATCTGCTGATCGTCTCCGATCTCGCCGCCATGACCATCGACGAGGTCTATGGCCGCGGCGTCAGGCTGGCCAAAGGCGGCAAGCTCGAGATCGACATTCCGGCCTATGATTACCCCAAATCGGCGAAGAACACCGTCAAGCTCGGCAAGAAGCTGAAGCCAGGCGACTTCGACATTGCGGCGCCCAAGGGCGCCAACGAGGTGCGGGTGCGGGTCATCGGCGTGATCGAAAACCAGGCGCCGACGCGGGCGCTGGAGGCCGACCTGCCGGTCGAGGACGGGCTGGTCGCCATGGACCGCCGCAACGACATCTGCCAGATCGCGCTGGTCGAGCGCCACCGCGGCACCGGCGGCGTCACCAATGCCTTCGTCTCAGGCTTCGGCTATATGGGCGACTGCGCCATGGCGTCGAGCGTCGCACATGATGCCCACCACATCATCTGCGTCGGCACCAACAAGGAAGACATGGCGCTGGCCGTCAACCGGCTGGGCGAGGTCGGCGGGGGCGTGGTGCTGTTTTCGAAGGGCAAGGAGCTTGCGCTGGTCGAAATGCCGATCGCCGGGCTGATGTCGGACGAGCGGGCGGAAATCGTGGCGGCCAAGGCGGAGAAACTGACCGAGGCGATGCGCAAGATGGGCTGCTCGCTCAACAACGCCTACATGCAGCACTCGCTGCTGGCGCTGGTCGTCATTCCGGAGCTCAGGATTTCCGATGTCGGCCTGATCAACGTGACGACGTTCCAGAAGGTCGATCTTTTTATCTGAGATCAGCCCGCTGCTTGGCTCTCATCCGCCGGTGGCGATGGTCAGCACCTTGAATGGCGTCGTGATGATGATCTCGGCGACGGATCCGACTGCCTTGCCGAGGCCTCGGCCGAGATTGTCGATCTGGCCCTGCGTGGGTTCGTCCGATGCCAGGCCGGCTGGAGCGCGCAGACGGTCGCCGAGCAATTGCACCAGGAACGGGTTGTCGGCGAATTTGGCGTGGTTCAGGCGGTCGCCGCCCTTGATCTGGCTGAGGTCGGCCACGACCACGCCGTAGCTGGCAATGTCGGCGGCGTTGCCGTAGTCGCCGACGCGCGGCTTGTCGCCGGATATCAGGCTGGACAATCGCAGAGCACGGTCGTCGGCGGAAAGCAGGATGACGAACGGCCTGTCGGGCTTGCCGTAGCGGATCATCTGCTTCTTGAAGACGTCGACATCGATATCGGGCGATGCCAGGACGACACGGCCGAGCTTGCCGTCGAGATCGCGGTCGCCGGTGATGGCGAGCTGGCGCAGCGCTTCCATCGTCACCCAGGTTCCCATCGAATGCGCGATGATGTCGATGCTCTTGACCTTTGTCTTGGCGAGCATCCTGAGCGTCGCCTCGAGGTCGTCGCGCGCGGCGTTGGCGCTGTCCTTGTCGTAGATATAGCCCGTGGTCTTGCCGCTCGAAGCCCACGAAAACAGGATCGGCGTGCCGGGATATTCGGTGTCGTGGGCGATCTGCGTCAGCCGGTAGACCCCGTCGTCGAAGCCGTTGTTGAAGCCGTGGACGAAGACCAGCGCGCGGTCGCCATTCATGGTGATGTTGGCACCGACGGCCTTGGCGAATTGCGAGGCGTCGCCATAGTGGACGACGTCGGTGGCGGTGAATTGCTTGGCCGGGTTCGAATTTGCCGAGCCCTTGGCGCGCTCGATGGCGCCGACCTGGTGGACCTTCGGCACGGTGACGTCGACGCGGGCGTAGCTGGTGGTCAGCGAGCGATCGCCATCGAACACCTGGCGTGGGTCCTTGGTCGCCTGCTTGCGGGTGGTGGCGACGAAGATTTCGTGGGTGGCCGCGATGTCGGAGGCAGGCACCGAAACCGTCGTCTTGTTCAACAGGTCATGGGTGTTGGGGCCGGCGCAGCCGGCGGCAGCGAGCGCGAACGCAAGGACCAGGACAGTCTTCCATCGCTCGTTCAAGCGGGCTCCCGCTGGCGCATTGGCGCCGATTTCAATGTCGTAGAGGCAGAGACCGGTCCGGTCCAGTTGAAAGTGAGCGGGCCGGTCGGCATTCGCGACCTCACGCGGCGACGGTCGCCGCAAGGCAACAGCCTTATTGTCCGAGCGCGCTGATGCGGTCGGTCACCGTCTGGTCGCTGGCAAAGCCGTCATCCTCGCGCAGCCGTTGGCCGATCATCTTCACCAGTTCGGGATTGTCGGCGAACTTGGTGTGGTTGAAGCTGTCGCCTCCCTTGACCTTGGAAAGGTCGACCACGGTGACGCCATAAGCGGCGAGGTCGGCGGCATCCTTGTAGTCGCCGACGCGTGGCCGCGAGCCGGCAATCAGGCCTGAGAGCCGCAGCGCCCGGTCGTCGTCGGAGAGCAGCAGGATGAACGGCTTGTCCGGCTTGCCGTAGCGGCGCATCTGGCTCTTGAAGACGTCGACGTCGATGTCGGGAGAGGCCAGCACGACATCGCCGAGCTTGCCGCCGAGATCGCGGTCGCCGGTGATGGCCATCTGGCGCAGCGTTTCCATGGTCACCCAGGTTCCGAGCGAGTGGGCGACGATGTCGATGCGCCGCGCGCCGGACTGCTGCAGCATGCGCAATGTCACCTCCAGCTGATCGCGGGCGGCGCTGGCGCTTTCCTTGTCATAGACATAGTCGGTGGTTCTGGCGCCGGATGCCCAGGAAAACAGCACCGGCGTGCCGGGATAGCCGGAATCGTGGACGATCTGGGTCAGGCGGTAGACCGCGTCGTCGAAGCCGGTGTTGTAGCCATGCACGAAGACCATGACGCGGCCGCCGCGCGCGGCAATGTCGGCATTGAGCGCGCTTGAGAACTGAGGCTGCGCATCGTAGCCGACGACCTCGGAAGCCATGAAGTATTTCGCCGGGTCGTTCGACTTGCCGCGCGAGCGGCGCTCGATCTGGCCGGTCTGGTGGATGCCGGGAACGGTGACGGTGACGCGGGCGTAGTTCAGCGTCGCCGAGCGTTCGCCGTCGAAAACTTTGTTGGGATCGTCGGATTTCTTGCGTGTGGTGGCAATGAAGATCGAGTGATTGCCCGAGATTTCGGTCACCGGCGTGGACATGACGGCGCTGCCGAGCAGTTCCTCGGTTTTGCGGCCGCCGCAGCCGGCGATCAACAGGGCAAGTGCAAGAATGCAAATCGTCTTCAAACGCACGTCAAAAATTCCACTCCGGCCAAAAGGCCCATATACCCCCGCGGCACCTCCCGGACAGTGAGAGTGCGGCAGAAGTAAGTCGTGTCCAGCCGAAATGTGGTCAGCGTCGAGCCACGGTCATCGCACTGTTGCGCGAAAGCCAGAATGGCGGCAGGAACGCAGGGATGTTGGAGAAGGGCAATACCTCGGGCTTGAGCCTGATGCCGAGCACATCGCCCATGAAGGCGCGGCGCGCCTCGATGCGGCGCCATGCCTCGGGATAGCGGGCCGCGATCTCCTCGCGCAACGCCTCATCGGCAAGCGCGATACCGTCCTCGATGTTGGTGGTGAAATAGCTGGTTCCGGTCGCCGGAATGATGTCGACCTGCAGCGCCATGCCGGACCCCAGCTTGATGTCCGAGCCCGAAAACACCGGCGAATGCATCCATTCGTCGATATGGACGAGATGGCCGGGATTGAGCGAGACGCCGAAGAACGGGTCGCCTATGCGGTCATGCACGGCTTTCCAAAGCGCTCCGCCGGCAACGCCTATGCCGATGGTCTCGTACCAGTCGACGACGGCGGCGAAATAGGGCGCTACCAGCTGTTCGACATAGTCGCTTATCTCGCGCGGCAGTTCGGCCGCGCTCTCGACCAGGAAGCCGGCGCGGGCGTTGAGCGAGCCCTGGATGCCATAGGCCATGGTGACGGGATCGCCGCGCTTGATGATGTCGAGGCGCGGGCTAGGCAAGCCGTAGGGCGCACGCCTGCCGGCGGACAGCATCGGGTGGCAGCACAGGGGCAGGCCGTTGATCCCCATCAGCCGCGCGGCCTGCAATTCGCTCATGCCGGGCTCGATATTCCCAAGCACGTTGCGCAGGCCCTGCGAGGAAAAGGTCGCGGCGAATTCGAAGGACGCCAATTGGTCTGCCTCGTTGATGGCGCGTAGGCCGTCGGATGGGTTCATCAACAGGTTGGCGGCGTTGACCACCGCGCCTCCGTCTCCGGCCAGTGTGCGCAGCGTATCGGCGATGAAGGACGGCAGGTCGAGCGTCGTCTCGCCAAAGCCGCCATCGCCGGGGCCGAACGGCTTCCAGCCGATGGCGCCGATCTTCTGGCCGGCTTTCAGGCCGCAGGCGGCAAGTGTGTCGGCAAGCGAGGCCGAGCGGTCGCGTGGCTGCGCCGGCAGCGAGAAGGTCTGGTAGAGGACGCGCTCGTAAGGCCCGTCGCAGATTTCGGCATAACCCCAGCCCTCATTGCCGACGAGAAGCTTTGACTGGCTGCCGGGGACGATGACCAGCAACGTCTCCTCGAAACGCGGATCGTAACCACTGAGATAGGCGACATTGGCCGCGTGCTCGCGGTCGCCATAGACGGCAAAGGCGTCGAGCCCGGCCTTGGCGCCGCGCGCCAGCAGAGCCTCGATGCGCGCTTCGTAGGTCCGCCGCTGAACTAGCGGCATCACTGTTGGCTCGCCGAATTCAGGAAGGTCTACGGTCTTCAGGGCGACAGCCGAAACAGGCATGAAGATGGCTCCAATGGATTTCCTGCTGGCGCGTCAAAGCGGCCGCGCCGCATCGGTGGCTGCAAACGGCGAATTGTGCAATAGGCTTCGCCTTCGAACCATTCGATCCAGAGGTGACGGCGCCATGAACAGTTTCTCCTCCCGTGTCGCCACCGCCGCAGCCGCGATCCGCGAGATCTTTCCCGAAACGCCGCTGCAGGAAAACGACTATCTGTCGAAGAAGACGGGGGCTCGGGTGCTGTTGAAGCGCGAGGATCTTTCGCCGGTGCGCTCCTACAAGATCCGCGGCGCCTTCAACTTTTTCCGCAAGGCGCTTGCCGCCGGCAACGAGGCCGAGCTGTTCGTCTGCGCCTCGGCCGGCAACCATGCGCAGGGCTTTGCCTTCGTCTGCCGCCATTTCGGCAAGAAGGGCGTGGTCTTCATGCCGGTGACGACGCCGCAGCAAAAGATCGACAAGACGCGGCTGTTCGGCGGCGATTTCGTCGAGATCAGGCTGGTCGGCGACTTCTTCGACGACTGCTACCGCGCCGCCTTCGAATTCACCGAAAGTTCCGGCGCGCATATGGTGCCGCCCTTCGACCACAAGGATATTATCGAGGGGCAGGCGACGGTCGCCTATGAGATCGCCGACCAGATGCCAGGCGCGCGCATGCCCGACATCATCATGCTGCCGGTCGGCGGCGGTGGCCTGGCCGCGGGGGTGACGCACTATTTCGCCGATCAGCAACGTGACGCGCGCTACGTCTTTTGCGAACCGGCCGGTGCGCCGAGCCTGCATCAGAGCCTCGCCAGCGGCAAGCGCGTCCGGCTCGCCAATGTCGACAATTTCGTCGACGGCGCGGCGGTGGCCGAGATCGGCCGCGAGCCGTTGCGCCACCTCAAGGAGTTCGCCGCTCAGGCGGTGCGGCTGATCCCTGAGAACCGGCTCTGCGCCACCATGATCGAGATGCTCAACATCGAAGGTGTGGTGCTGGAGCCGGCCGGTGCCTTGGCGATCGACGCGTTGAAGGATTTTTCGCGCAAGGAAATCCGCGGCAAGACCATCGTCGCGGTGGTGTCGGGCGGCAATTTCGATTTCGAGCGGCTGCCCGACGTGAAGGAGCGGGCGCTGCGCTTCGAGGGGCTGAAGAAATACTTCATCATCCGCTTTCCGCAGCGGCCGGGCGCGCTGCGCGACTTCCTCGAACTGCTCGGTCCCGACGATGATATCGCCCGCTTCGAATATCTGAAGAAATCGGCACGCAATTTCGGCTCTGTGCTAATCGGCATCGAAACCAGGGACCGGCGCAATTTCGACCTGCTGAAGGCGAATTTCGAGGCCGAGGGCGTCCACTATCAGGACATCAGCGACAACGAGACCCTGGCCGGGTTCATCATATGAGCGGTACAGCCTGCCACCCGAAGCTCGAAGAGCGAAGGGTGGTCTTCGTCGCGCTGTTTTCCGGCATCAATGTCGGCGGCAACCGCATCGTCAAGATGGCGGAGTTGCGGGCGTTTTTTGAAGAGCTCGGTTTCTCCGACGTAGCCAGCTATGTACAGAGCGGCAATGTCGTGTTCCGGGCCGAAAAGGGCGACGCCGCCACGCTGGCGAAACAGATCGAAACGGCGTTCGAGAAAAAATGGGGCTTTCACTCGCGCATCATGGTGCGCAATCTCTCCTGGTTCGAACGGCTGGTGGGCGAAAATCCCTATCCGGAGGTCGCCGGCGATCCGACCAAGCTGCACGCCTACACGCTGGAGCGCCAGCCGACGGCGGACGAGATCGCCAGGCTTGCCGAAAAATGCACCGGCCCGGAAAGCTTTGAGGTCAAGGGTGACGTGCTCTACCTCAAGGCGCCGGACGGGCTCGGCAAATCGATGTTCGCCAATCTCATCCCGCGCACGTTGAAAGTGCCCGGCACCGCGCGCAACTGGCGCTCGGTGCTGGCGCTGCTGCAGATGGCGCGTTCGCTTTGAACCGCTTCTGCGTTGCGGGCGCGATGCTAATTAAGTCTCGGCTAAACAGTTGTTTTTCTGCAGCAATTTCCGATTTTCCGGCCTGGGCAGCTTAATGAATACTGCATGTCTGTGCTATGCTCTTTCCGACTGCATTGGGGAGTTTCATGAAACGTCTGCTTCTCGCATCCACTTTCCTGATTTCGGCTTGCGGCGCGACGTTCGCCGCCGACGTGATTGAGACCGTACCGGCAGGGTTTGTCTGGTCGGGTGGCTATGTCGGCATCAACGCCGGCTATGGCTGGGGACGCGGTGACGCGGTCGACCAGACGGATTCCTTCTTCGACGAGGAGCTTGGTCAGACCCATGACGTCGATACCGACGGCTTCCTCGGCGGCGTTCAGGCCGGTTACAACTGGCAGTCCGGAGCATTCGTCTATGGCGTCGAAGCCGATCTGGGCTATCTCGGCCTCGACGGCGACAGGACTATCGTCGAAGAGCCGGACAATTTCGGATCGGCGAAACTGGGCGTCTATGGCGATCTGACGGCACGTCTGGGCTACGCCACCGACAGGCTGCTGATCTACGCCAAGGGCGGCGCGGCGGCGACTCACTACAAATTGAGTTATGGCGATACTTTCGATTTTGACGGGGTGCCCGACCCGGACAGCAGCGCATCGAGGAGCGGAGGCCGCTTCGGCTATACGATCGGTGGCGGTGTCGAATGGGCCTTCGCCGACAAATGGACCACGAAGCTGGAATACCAGTACTTCGACTTCGGTAAGGTCCGTTTGACAGATATCGAGGGCAACGACGCAAAGGTGAAGATTGACGCCCATACGATCAAGATCGGCCTGAACTACAAGTTCTGATCGATCCGTCGTTCCGACGGCGTCGCAACCAAGTGACGCCATAACGTCGCCCGGGGCTGGCAGCTTCCGGCGTTCGGCGTTGCGGCTGACAGCAGATCAGGTCGCCGGAGCCTGCTTCCACTCGAAAGTCAGTTCCTCGCGGAAGGCAAAGCGCTTGATGTGATCGGCAACAACGCTCTCCATGCGCTCCAGCGATCCACTTTCATCCGTCGACACCGTGATATGCAGCGCTGCCGCATCGGCATCGAGAACCGTGCGGCCGAGCGACAGATCGATGGTGCCGTGGTTTGGATCGAACTCGACGGGAAATTTGTGCGCCCAGTGCTTGCACAGCTGCTGCAAATAGCGGCTGGCATATGCGGTGGTGACATCGGCACGGCTGGTCGGCATAAATGAATTCTCCTGGATGAGGCACTGGCTTTGTTTGGCTGGCGCGACAGGCAGGTAAATAGGTGCCGTTGCTCGAAATGGCAAAGGCGGCCGGCTTGTCGGCGCGGCCGCCTCGCTCAAGATGGCGTGATCGCTACCAGGTGCCGGTGTTCGGCATCGATGCCCACGGCTCGGCCTTGGGCTTGGCCAGGCCCTTCTGCAGCAGTTCGAAGGAGATGCCGTCCGGCGACTTGACGAAGGCCATGTTGCCGTCGCGCGGCGGCCGGTTGATGACGACGCCATTGTCCATCAGATGCTGACAGGTGGCGTAGATGTCGTCGACCTCATAGGCGAGGTGGCCGAAATTGCGTCCGCCCTTGTACTCCTCCGGGTCCCAATTGTAGGTCAGTTCGATCAGCGGCGCCTTCTCAGTGGTGCCGCTTTCTACATCCTCGGAGGCGGCGAGGAAGATCAGCGTGAAGCGGCCCTGCTCGTTTTCGTAGCGGCGCACTTCCTTAAGGCCGAGCTTGTTGCAATAGAAATCGAGCGAGACATCGACGTCGGCGACACGGACCATTGTGTGGAGGTAGCGCATGGGATTTCCTCGGGGATGTTTGGGTTGCGAGGCAACATAAGGTCCACCCCGCCGAAGGGCAACGAGCATCGACTGAAAGTGGTCACCGGTTTTCGAAAAATCAGATTGCTCTGACAAAAGCGCCGGACACAAGTGGTTGCCGATTTCGGCGAAATCCCTTGCAAATTGCCGACCGGTTGACCGCCCTGATGGATCGTCATTGCTGTCGGCAGCGACGCCGGCAACAACAAGTCAGCTATTCCTGTATTCAACCGTGAAAAAAGGCACGGCAGGTCTTGCACACCCCGGAAGCGGCGGTGTTAATCTAATGTCAAGAATCACTTGCGGTTTTCTTGAAAAAAGGGGGCGTTCTTATGGGGGATAAGGCCTCTTTCACGAGGCGGGATGAGAACCTTGACGACGCCCTGAAGAGTGACAGTGGCGGCGATAGCGCCGACCTTGTCGAAATCGCCGGCGCCATCAAATGGTTCGACGTGGCCAAGGGCTACGGTTTCATACTGCCCGATGACGGTTCTTCGGGCGACATCCTCCTCCATGTCACCTGCCTTCGAAAGGACGGTTTTCAGACGGCATTGGAGGGCGCGCGTGTCGTGTGCCTTGTCAAGCATGGCGACCGTGGTTTGCAGGCTTTCCGGGTGCTGTCCATGGACACCACCACCGCGGTCCATCCGGCCGAGATGCAGGAACAGCGCACCCATGTGGCGGTGACGCCGGAAAGCGGGCTCGAGCGGGCGCTGGTTAAGTGGTTCAACCGCACCAAGGGCTTCGGCTTTCTGACGCGCGGCGAGGGCACCGAGGATATCTTCGTCCATATGGAGACGCTGCGCCGCTATGGCATCACCGAGCTCAGGCCCGGACAGGTCGTGCTGGTGCGTTTCGGACGCGGTGACAAGGGCCTCATGGCTGCCGAGATTCACCCTGATATGGGCACCTTGCCGGTCGCGCATTAGGACGCGAGCCTTCCTGAGGAAGTCAGGACGGCGTTTTTCTTGGTTTCACCACGATCTTATCCGAATACCTGAGACCACTTTTAGGGATCATGGTCTTTGGTCGAGGATTTCCAATGGCGTACAGGAACTGGCTGACAGCGGGCGCGCTCTGCGTCATCGTTGCGGTAGCCGCAGGCGCTTACTTCTATTCCGGGCAGCCGACCGCATCCCAGCAGACGATCGCCGGCGGTCAGGCGATGATCCTTCCCGTCGATCCGACACCCTTGGTCGTGGCGACGAAAGGGGGCAATAAATCGTTTTCGATCGAAGTCGCCGACACCGACTCGGAACGCGAGGCCGGCCTGATGTATCGCCAGGATATGGCCGACAATCATGGCATGCTGTTCGTCTTCGAGATGCAGAAGCAGGTCGGCTTCTGGATGCACAACACGCCGATGCCGCTCGACCTGATCTTTGTTGGACAGGACGGCAAGGTCCGGGCCGTCAAGCACGGCACTCCACTGTCCGATGCAGTCATCTCGCCGGGTGTGCCAGTGCGCTTCGTGCTGGAGCTCAAGGCCGGCTCCGCCGCCAAAAACGGCATCGACCATGGCGATCTGCTGCGCCATCCGGCCGTCGGCACGGTGTCCGGCCCCGGCATGCCGCCATCGGACAAGGGCAACGCGCCCACGCCCGGCGCCGGCTGAGCCGCTCCCGATGCAATTCTTCTCCCATGACGGGTTCGACTTCGCCTTCCTCGACCGCCGGCCGGCGTCGGGGGCGGGCGATCCGGTGCTGATGATCCACGGCTTTGCCTCCAGCCACTATGTCAACTGGGTATCGCCCGGCTGGTTCAAGACGCTGAACGATGCCGGCTATCGCGCCATCGCCTTGGACAATCGCGGCCACGGCTCGTCGTCGAAAAGCTATGACGAGGCCGACTACACCCCGGCCAAAATGGCTTCGGACGCGGCGGCCCTGCTCGACCATCTCGGCATCGGCCGCGCGCATGTCATGGGCTATTCGATGGGCGCGCGCATCGCGGCGTTCCTGGCGCTGTCGGATCCCGGCAAGGTGGCGACTCTGGTCTTCGGCGGGCTCGGCATCGGCATGGTCGACGGCGTCGGCGACTGGGACCCGATCGCCGAGGCGCTGCTGGCCGACGATCCGGCCGCCACCAGCCATCCGCGCGGCCGCTCGTTTCGCGCCTTTGCCGATCAGACGCGTAGCGACCGCCGCGCGCTGGCCGCCTGCATCGCCACGTCGCGCGAACTGCTCAGCGAACACGACATGACGCGCATCGCCCAACCGACGCTGATTGCGGTCGGGACGACAGACGATATCGGCGGCTCGCCCGACGAGCTCGCCGCGCTGATGCCGAACGCCAAGGTGTTTCACATAGACGGCCGCGACCATATGCTGGCTGTGGGCGACAAGACCTTCAAGCAGCGGGTTTTGGAGTTTTATGCCGAAAATCCGCTTTAACCGGTAAGCGATTTTCGGGCGATATGGATTGGGCGGCCGGCGAGGGGTGGCAAACAATGGCACAATGGGGAAGAAGCGCCGACGCTCTGCCGGGCGCCGTCGTGACAAGCAAGTTCGGCAAGCGTTCCGTCATCCTGGCGCTGCTCGCCTTCGGTGCCGGTGTGATAGCGCTGACCACAATGGTGGCGCTTCCGACCCACGCATCCGAGCGTGCCCAGAACATCGCCACGGGTTTCTTCATGGCGGTTTTCCTGCTGGCAGGGCCGTTGGCGCATATTGCCGGATTGATTTTCGGGCTGATGGCGCTGGTGCGTTCGAACGATAGCCGCGTGCTTGGGGTCGTCGGCATCCTGCTCAACGGCGGCTCCTTGGCGGTTGGCTTCCTGCTGCTTGTGGCAATGGCATCGACGATAGGCGCTTTCACCTGATCGGGGACGAGTAATGGCCGGATGGGGAAGAAGCATGATAGCAATGCCCGGCGTGGTGGGGCGGAGCAGCTTCGGCAAACGCTCGGTGATCCTGGCCCTGCTGGCGTTCGCAATGGATTTTGCGGCGGTGGTCACGCTGGCGTTGATGCCAGGCGAGGCGTCGCTGGCCGCTCAAAACGTCCTCGGCGGGGTTTTTCTGGTGGTGTTTCTCGTTGCGGCGCCGCTGGCGCACATCACTGGCGTGGTTTTTGGCTTGATGGCACTGGGACGTTCAAACGACAATCGTGTCCTCGGCATCGTCGGTATCATCCTCAACGGGCTGTCGTTGGTGATCGGCCTGTTCTTTGTTTGGGCGGCCACCAAGTCCGTTGGCGCCTTCAGGTGATCGATCTTCGTCTGGCTTGCAGCCGGAGGCGGTGCCGCTTTGGTTGACCTTCTCGTCACCTATATGGACATGCGCGAACCGAATTCGGCGCCGGCTTTCGACTGCCCGCTATCGGGCGCCACGGTGGCGCGTGAAACACTTGATGTGGCCGACTATATCAGCCTCTACCACGCGGTCGGCGAGCCCGTGCAATGGGACCAGCGGCTGCGCATGCCGGCGGAAGACCTCGAGCGCCTGCTGGCGCTGCCCTCGACACATATCCATGTGCTGCGCGTCGAGGGCGAGGCCGCTGGCCTGTGCGAATTCAACGGCGTCGGCCAGCCTGAGGTCGAGCTGGTTCATTTCGGGCTGGTTCCCGCCTTCCAGGGTCGCAGGCTCGGCCCGTTCCTGCTCGACCAGGCGCTTCGCGCCATCTGGTCGCGGGCGCCGCAAAGGGTCTGGCTTCATACCGACACATACGACCATCCGGCCGCGCAATCGGTCTACAGGCGCGCCGGTTTCAAAGCCTATGCGCAGCGCATGGAGACATTTCCGGATTAGGATTTGAGCGTTTCTAGAGACCGCGCCAGGTTTTGCCTGGCCTGGGGCTCGAACCTGTGGCGGAATTCCTGCGTGTGAAAAATATGCTGGCGCGCGAGGAAAGTCTTGAGAATCGCGCCGCGGCCGGCGCGCCACATCGGCTCCTCGACCCAGCCATATTCGCGGCGGACCGCTTGTTCATAGGCGTCGAAAGCGTCGGCTGACGCACCCAGTATCGCCAGGTCCATGTCGAGGAAAAGCGCTGCGTCGCGGAGGGCGTTCTCATCGGCAAGGCACCGTGGTTGAAGGCTGGGCAGTTCATGCGTGGCGGTGGCGACGATCATCGCCGCTATGCGGCCGAGGCGCTCCGGATCGGTGCGGGCGGCAAGTTTGTCCTGCGCAAGTGCCGCACTCCTGGCCTCGTTGTCCTTGGCGCGGCTGTCATAGATGGCGTCATGGAACCAGATTGCGGCTTCGACGGCGCCGGAATCATGCAGCGATGCTCGATATTCGTCCGCCAGCGCCAGCAACGCCTCGATATGGGCGAGGTTGTGATAGTGGCGATCCGGAGCTTGATAGAGCGCGGAGAGCGCGCGTTTCAGCGGAGCGTCGATCAAGGGTTCGTTTTCCATGGCGGCTTGAATTTCCGTGAACCAAATCCATTTCACCGAGCACTAAGGAAAATTGAGTTCAATCGTGCTATGATCTGGCTTATATGTGCCGCCGGAGAATAGGCAAGCGGCCAGGACGCAGGACAAGACGTCGATGAACAGCATCAGCATTTCCCGCCCCACAATGGTCCAGCCGGTCGATCCGATCTGGCGTTCGGTCCGCGACGAGGCGATGGAAGCGGTCAACCGCGACCCGCTTCTGGCGGCGTTCCTCTATTCGACCATCCTCAACCAGGAGAGCCTGGAGGAAGCTGTCATCCATCGGCTCGCCGAGCGGCTCGCGCATCAGGACATCGGCTCCGACCTCATCCGCCAGACGTTCAAGTCGATGCTGGCCGACGACAAGGAATGGTCGTCGATCGTGCGTGTCGACATCCAGGCCTATTACGACCGCGATCCGGCCTGCGACCGCTTCATCATGCCGGTGCTCTATTTCAAGGGTTTCCATGCCATCCAGACGCACAGGCTGGCACATTGGCTGTGGAATCAGGGCCGCAAGGATTTCGCCCTCTATCTGCAGAGCCGCTCGTCCTCGGTGTTCCAGACCGACATCAACCCGGCCGCCCGCATCGGCAAGGGCATCTTCATCGACCACGCCACCGGCCTCGTCGTCGGCGAGACGGCGGTGATCGAGGACGATGTGTCGATCCTGCACGGCGTGACGCTGGGCGGCACGGGCAAGGCCGGCGGCGACCGCCACCCCAAGATCCGTTACGGCGTACTGATCGGCGCCGGCGCCAAGATTCTCGGCAATATCGAGATCGGCCATTGCTCGAAGATCGCGGCAGGCTCGGTCGTGCTGTCGCCGGTGCCGCACAACAAGACGGTTGCCGGCGTACCGGCCCGCGTCGTCGGCGAGACCGGCTGCGACCAGCCTTCGCGCCAGATGGACCAGCTTTTGCCGTCGCAATCGATGGACCAGGTCGTCAGCTTCGACATCTGATTTGCAACACCCGGCGCGCCGGACTGAAGTCCGGTTGCCGGCGCCGTTGCCTCTGAAGCATGATGCCGAAAAGTGTGAGGCGGTTTTCGGACGACATCATGCTCTACCTCCTTGATTTAGAGGCGGATTTGGATTCGACCTGAAATCATCCGGCCCCAGGGTTCGCGTTCTATCCAGCCGGCTTGCCTTTACATCGCCATTGTCGACGTGCCAGAAGCGCGTTCCAACGAGCAAGCCCGACGATCGGAGAAGACTTTTGAAGCCGGACGAAATCAGAAAGCTGGACGCCTATTTCAAGCGCGTCTTCCAGAATCCCAAACTCGAGGTGAAGGCGCGGCCGCGCAAGGAAGATTCGGCCGAGGTCTATGTCGGCGACGAGTTCCTCGGCATCGTCTTCAAGGACGAGGACGACGGCGACTATAATTTCTCGATGGCGATCCTCGACATCGATCTGGCCTGAGCCCAGACGGCTACGGACTTCGACGATTGGCGGCAGCCAGCTGCGCCATCGTCATCCCGGGGAGAAGCAGCCGCACAGCGGCGTCGCTGAGACCCTGGGATACATTCCGGGCCTCGGCTCAGGAATGTGGCGGTCCAGAACTGCCTCTGCTGCTTCCCAACAGTAATTCTGCACCGCTTCGCTGCCTTAAGGGCATGGAACGGATCCTCGGGTCCGCGCGGCTTCGCGCCCGTGTATGACAAAAGCAGAGGGCCGCTACCGTGCGGTCTTTAAGACGCGCGTGGCCTCGGCGACGATAGCGGCATCAAGCGCCGGCCAGTTGCCCAGCAACTCCCGGGGAAAGCGGTAGCTCAGGCTGAGACTGTCGCCGACCTGGATGTCGCGCTCGCAGGGCGCCAGCGATTCCTCAGCGCTCGGTCCGCTCAGGCAGCGGACGACGAACGGGTCCTTGCCGGCCCGGTCGGCGACCGCAAGCACCTCGTTGAGATAGCCTGATTTTTCGCTAAAGCCGTAAATCGTCGTGCCGCCGGGGCCGGGCGCGCCGGGCTGGCTGATCAGCGCGCTATAGATCGGCGCGAAACGGCCGCTCATGTCGCGCGACATCATCTGCGGTTCGAACGACAGGAAGATGATGTTCTTGGCCGTGCCCGTGTGGTTGAAATCGTCGCGGGCGGCTTCGCTGTAGCCGTCCATTTCGGGATAGCGCAGATAGAGGTCGAGCCGCGAAGCGATGCCGTCGCGGCGCGCCTGCAGGAAGCGGATGGCGTTGGCCGGTACGGCAATGACATTGTTGCCGATCACTACCCTGTGGACCGTGATGTCGTCGGTGTAGCCGGCCATGGCGATCGAGCGGCCGAACCATTTTCCGCCAAGGCTGATCGCCAGCGACAGCAGCGCCAGTGCGGCAAAAGCATAGAACACCCGCTTCATCAGCACGGAATCGACGACGTTGAACTCTTCTGCGGTCGCTGCCTGCTTCATCGCAATCCCCATAGTCGCCGCCCTCTGTCCCTAGGCGGCACACATGCCGCGGCATGGCTCTTGCTGCGCTGGACGCGACTGTGCGATTTCATGGTAAACGGAAGGTAAAGATGAGCCTGCTGCTACCCGCTCTCTTCGCTTTTGCCGTCGGGGCTCACCGCCTGCGGGCTCGCTGGGTCCGTGATGGAACTGGCGGCGGGCCGCCGGCTTGCCTTTGCCGAGCCTTATGTGTCGCCGGCGTACATCCTGCGCTCGCTGGCCACGACCGCTTGCGCCGGGCCGTTCATGCTCGCCAACGATGCGCTCGATGCGCTCGATGCGCGGCGCGAAGGCCGCATTTCCACGCTCATGCTGATGTCCTGCGGCTGCACGGTGATCGCCTGGGCGCTGGTGCTGGGCATCGTGCTGATCGCCATTGCCTCCTGGGGCATCAGCTCTCCTGGTGCGCTTCTGCTTTTGGTGGAATCGCTGGCGCGGTATTTGCCTTGAGGCAAATGCGGGAGAAAACCGGCACGCGGTTTTCCTCGGATTGTTCTAGGGTTTGTCCCGGCCTGCGACGAATCGGAGACTGCAAATGCCGACCTACGCAATCGACGGAAAAGCGCCCCGTTTCGAGGATGCCGACAGCAACTGGATCGCGCCGGACGCTACGTTGATCGGCGACATCAGCGTCGGCCGCAATGCCGGCTTCTGGTTTGGCGTGGTCATCCGCGGCGACAACGAGGCGATCGTCATCGGCGCCGACAGCAATGTCCAGGAACACACGGTGATGCACACCGATCCCGGTTTTTCCCTGACGATCGGGCAGGGCTGCACGATCGGCCACCGCGCCTTGCTGCATGGCTGCACGATCGGCGACAACAGCCTGATCGGCATGGGCGTCATAGTCCTCAACGGCGCCAGGATCGGCAAGAATTGTCTGGTCGGCGCCGGCGCGCTGGTCACCGAAGGCAAGGAGTTCCCCGACAATTGCCTGATCGTCGGCTCGCCCGCGCGGGTGATCAGGACGCTGGACGACGCCGCGGTCGCCAGGCTGCGCGCCTCGGCCGCGCACTACGTCGCCAACGGCAAGCGCTTCAAGGCGGGGCTGAAAGAGACGTAAGGCCAGCCGGCCAATCTTGTCCCGACGGTTCATTGCGCCCAACTCACTGTCCGTCGGAGCCGCGCCCGGCCATCGCATCGCGCAGCAATGAAGCGCCGTCCTCGAAGCCGGCATTGTCGGCTTCCTTGAGGGCTGTCGTATAGTCATCAATGCGGGTTTCGAGTGCCGGGTCGGCGCCCACCGCCAAAAGCAGGCGGATCGCATCGACACTGCGGATGGCCACAGCATAGGGAAGCGGCGTCCAGTCGTTCACGCCCCGCATGTCGGGGTCGGCGCCACCGTTGACCAGCACCTGGGCGATTTCCAGTCTGTCGGTTCGGTCGGTGGACAGAGCAGCAATGATTGCCGGAAACCCGCCATGATCCGGATAATTCGGATTCGAGCCGGCATCGAGCAAGGTCAAGATGAACCCGACGGGGCTTCAATAGACCGCATACTCCAGCGGGTGCCCGAGGCCGATCTCGAACGGCATGTGCTCGTCGAACCAGCGGGGCGTGCCGCAATGCCACGCCGAGCCCCGCGAAATCGCCGGTCTTGAAGGCACCGTCGATCGCCTCGAACAGGCGATGGCGCTCGCAGTGATCTTCGGGGATTTCCAAGATCGCCGCGATCCAGAAGGCAAAACTAACGGCCTATAGTGCCTCGATCTCCTGCCCGTGGAAAGGCGGTCGTTAGATGCGCTTGGCGGGGGCGATAGGGAGGTGTCGACTGTGCACGGTCCCTTACAAGAGACGGATTGACGTTTGGCCGCTACCATAGTTCCCTGTTGCGGGGGGATATGACGGATCTAAGAAACCTTCAGTATCGTGCCTGGGTGCGCCGACATTTAGCTAAGAGCCAAGGCGGGAAATGTTGCTATTGCAAGCGCCAGTTCACGAAGAGCGGCTCGACCCGTTTCACCATTGAACACAAGAAAGCTCGAATGGACGGCGGCTCTGACGATCTGAGCAACCTTGCAGCCGCTTGCTTTTATTGCAATCAACATCGCGGCCTACAAAAGAACCGTGCCCGGCAAAAAGCGCAGCGACAAGTTCAAACTGACCCCACTACCCAAAATTGACATCGCTGGCCCCTTGGCTGCTTATTGTTGCAACTGGAACTAGGCCGTCAATGAATAATCTAGTCGTGGAGGTAGCTTACTTGCATGCCACCGGAGTACGTTGAGCTAATCGCGAAACCTCTTCTGCCAACCGCTATTTTCCTCGCGGGCGTTTTCGCTGGCATGGCCCTAGAGCGTTTCGTGTCAAGAATTCGAAAGCAGGCATGGAGGAAGAGAAACCGCTGGCGGTGGGCGAGAGAGCGCAGTGGTGGTGACATCCTTAGCGGCCTGTGGACCGCCACGAAGCCTGTTTCCGCGCCACCGAAACCAATTGATCCAGCTGACCAGTTGCGAATTGTCATGGATGCGAACTTCACAGTTCAACCGCTTCTCAACAAGAGTGAAGCGCGCGTCTTCAAGGAACTCGACCGTATGGTTATTGGCTGTAATCCAGCATGGCAGGTTATGGCACAAGTGTCTTTGGGGGAGATCCTGCGCAGCAAGGACGCGGACGCCTACAGCTGTATCAACTCGAAACGCGTTGACCTCCTCCTCGTGGACGAGAATTGTTTGCCTCGACATGCCTTGGAATACCAAGGTCACGCGCATCATCAGGGTTCGGCTGCGGCGCGTGATGCGGTTAAGAGGGAAGCCTTGCGAATAGCGGGTATCAGTTATCACGAGATCGTCGGTGGCCACACTACACCTTCCGAACTCAAGCGGCTGGTTGAGAAACTCGTGGACAAGCCCCTAGCAGCTCAATAGCTGGCCTATGCCAGCTTCGGGAGCTTGGCTGATCTTCTAGCCATCCTCCAGAAATGGTGGAGCCGGCCCGGGGACGGGGCCGGCTCCTTAAAACCCGGTCGTTGGGGACGGGGAGGGTGGGGACTCGACCGGGCTTTCTCGTTAGGCACGTCGCATTATTCGATGTGCTTGACCTCTGTGATGGCGTCCTAGCGGACGCTGGCAACCGCGTCGGCGCGGCCGTCGTTGATCGTCACCCACACGCCGGAATTCTGGTCGGACTGGCGCTTCAGGTAGGTGTAGTCTGTGTCGGTCCAGGACAGCACCTTGGACTCCAGATTATCGAGGATGAACTCGCCGAGGCTGGTGCGCACGGTCAGCACCGCATGGCCGTCGCCATTTTGTTGGCGCGCCACGGTCATCAAGAGATTGCCGGCGGGAACGCCAAGCGCCATCAATTCGCGGCGCTTCTCCAGCGCATAGTCCTCGCAGTCGCCGAAGCCGCTGCCGGGATAGGACCAGACCTCTTCCTTGCCCCACATTTCCATGTCGGTGCGCGGCACGATCCGGGTGTTGACAGAATTGTTGACGTCGACGATCGCCGCCCACAGCTTGCGGGTCAGTTCGACCGGTGCCTGCTTCGGCGTGCGCTGAGCGCACTCCTGCGGCAGCTTCTGGCAGAATTCGTAGTGACCGACCGGCTGTGTCGTGCGGCCGCCAGTGTGCATGTAGGCCGGTCCTGCTGCTTGCGCCGTTCCCCAAGCGGAAAGTTGCATCGCCATTGCCAAGAGCAACAGCTTGCCCCACGTCTTTGCCATTCGTCAGTCTCCCCGTTTGAGGAGACAATGACAGCGTTGGATTTATTTGACGCAAAAACCCGAAGTAGACATTGAGTAAAAGCTCAATAGAATAAGCGTAAAATTTGATCTATTTTAATCTAAAATCGTTCAGGTCTCGCCGCCGAGCCGAGGCTTTCGCGGCGCGATTTTGGCTGGGAGCCGTGGATATCTAGCGTAGCGGCGGCGAGGCGCATGGCGGAACGCCGGCAACAAAAAACCGGCCGCGCAGGGCCGGTTCGTCTTTGCTGCCTGTTGCCGATCGTTCAGGCGCGCGGGGCGTTGAACTCGGAATCGAGCGTTTCCGGGCGCTGGATGACGGCGAATTCGATAGCGACGCCATCCTCGAAATGACGCACCACCTGGCCACGCATGGTGCCCAGCATCACCTGGATGCCGAGCGCCGGCTTGACGTCGATCTCGACCGCCGCGCCCGACAGCGACAGGTCGATGATGCGGCACTGGTACTGCCGCCCATCGGTGAGCTGCAGCACGCTTGTCGGGTTGCGCGGCGCCACGCGTTCGTGGCGGCGGTCTTCCGGCAGGTCAAGTTCATGCTTGTTGGCGAGCCAGGTCAACTGCGCGGCAAGCTTGTCCTTCTTGCGATCCGAAGCAATGACGGTCATGGCGAAGCCGTCCTGCGAGGTGCGCGTCACCACGCCCTCGATACGGCCGATATGATCGATATAGGCAATGATTTTTTCGCCCGGCATGCCGACGCGCTCGGTGCGCAGCGCGACATTGCCCGGCGACATGTCGACGACCTGGCAAGGGTGCTCGGTGCGGTCCTCCAGCATGAAGCGCCCGTAGATCTTGACCCGGACGCGCTGAAAGTTACGCCTTTCGGCGCGGGACGGTGCGTATTCGACCGCCGCTGACCTCATGACTGCCTACACCCCGTTGGCATTCCCGCGTCGTGCGTGGAATCTCGGCAAAAACTACAGCCAAGCAGGTTAACAAAGGGGAAAAGTGGGCCCCCGATAGTTAAGATTAGCGCCGGCTTGGAGACTATTGCTCGCGCCCGCCGTCGAACACGACGAGGTGGCGGATACGGCGCGACCGACCGAGCGCCGAGATCGTCTCCGGCGCTTCGAGTTCGGGAGCCAACGACGGAACGGATATTTCCGGCCGGTTTTTCAGGAACATCGGGTCCTTGTCGGGATCGATGACGCGGATGGCATCGATCAGCGCATCGGTGATCGGGTCGGCGCCCAGCCAGAACGGCTTTTCCACGGCGCTGATGACGCCAAGGCAGCGCGGGTTCTCGACGCCGCCGTCGAGCGGCAGCGCAAGCAACTCGAAGTGGTTGGACCGGCCGCTGCGGCTGAACCCCTCATAAGTGATCAGCACCACGGATTTCTGCTCGAAAACGCCGTGAATGAGGCGCGACACCAGCCGCTGGTCCTTCTCGCGCCATAGCGAGGGGAACGAAAAACCCTTGAGCTCGCGGCCGTAGCCGGCGCAAAGCCTGGTGCCGGCAAGCCGGAACACCGCTTCGCCGCGCGTATCCCTTTCCAGGATGAAGGTGTCGGCCAAAAGCGCCTTGATATCGGCTGGTTCGACTTCCGAACGCTTTGGGGCAGGACGTCCATGACGCAGGCGATTCCAATAATGGAACAGCGCGATTGATCCGTTCTGGTTCATGCTATGAAACTCCGCGCATTCTGCCGTCTGATGGTCCCATCGGTGAACAGAAAGGGCGCCCTCCGATGACCTACATGCGTTCCGGAGCAGGATGCGTGCCAGCGTCGTTAAGACTTGTTCACGGGTCGGGGACGTTAAGGTTAACAAATGGTTTACGTTGCGCGCACAGGCTCGCCATGGCACACCAAAACCACTCCAGAAGCGGTCGTTTCGCGACGACCAACAGCACTTCGGTCAATAGTTTTAGGGGAGCAGGGGGCTCGACCAGCCGTTCAAGGGAAACCTTGGACGGCTTCTTTTTGATTCGCGGTTTGTGATTCGCGCTTTGTGATTCGTAGTTTGTGATTTGTCCGGGCATGGCCTAGATGCTCGCGACACGCAAATCCCTGGATCAGAGCATATGAGCGAACCGGCCGGCCCCCTGGAGACCGAACAGACCGCGGAGGCGCCGCCGCCGCGCCGCGAGCCGGTGTTCAACCTGCCACCGGTGGTGCTGGCGGTGATCGGCATCTGCGTCGCCGTCTTCCTGCTGCAGCAATATGTGCTGACCGAAGAGCAGCAGATAACATTGCTCACCGACGGCGCCTTCATTCCGGTCCTCTACACCGGCCAATACGGTTTCGACTGGTTCCTCTTCACCCGTCCTTTCACCTATGCCTTCATGCATGGTGGCGTTGCCCACATTGCCATCAACATGGTTGCGCTGGCCGCCTTCGGGTCGCCGCTGGCCAACCGTCTCGGCTGGTTCTGGTTCGCCTTGTTTTTCGCCGCCACCGGGCTGGCTGCGGTGGTGCTGTTCTGGGCGGTCCATCCATACGGCGAAGCACCGCTGGTCGGCGCTTCCGGGGCGATATCGGGCATGATGGGTGCGGCGGCTCGCTTCGGGTTCCGTACCGACCGCTCCTCCGGCAGGGCGGCATTTGCCGGTCCCGTGCTGCCGATCGCAATCGTTTTGCGCATGCGCGGCGTCGTCAATTTTCTCGGCGCCTGGATGGTCATCAATCTCGCCACCGGCCTTTACGGTCTCGGGCTCGGAGAACCCGGCCAGATCGCCTGGGAAGCGCACATTGGCGGCCTCGTCGCAGGCTTCTTCGGATTGCGCTGGTTCGACCGGCGCTGGCGGGCGCCTGAATGGGAGATCCCCGACGACCAGCGCACCCCCGACTAGCGCACTCTATTGGCGCACCCCACTGGCACACCCCACTGGCACACTTGAAAAGCAACCGATCACGGCGCACGATGTTCACTCTTATGTGAAGCCGGTCAGGGCGGGAGCTGGCTAGCCAAGCAGGAGGAGGAGGACGCCATGACGGTTAAGGCAATTCTCGAGAGAAAAGGCCATGACGTGTTCACGCTCGGGCCGAATGTAAAGCTCAGCGAAGCCATTCGAATCCTGGCCGACCACAAGATCGGTGCACTGGTCATCACCAACGGCGATCGCAAGATCGTCGGCATCCTTTCCGAGCGTGACATCGTGCGGGTCGTTGCCAGGGAAGGCGCTGCCGCACTTGATATAACGGTACGCTCGGCGATGACGCCGAAAGTGAAGATCTGCAACGAGAACCACACGGTCAACGAGGTGATGGAGATCATGACCAAAGGCCGTTTCCGCCATCTGCCGGTGGAAAAGGATGGGCTGCTCGACGGCATCGTGTCGATCGGCGACGTGGTCAAGCGCCGCATCGAGGATGTCGAGCGCGAGGCCGACGAAATCAGGGCCTATATCGCAACGGCCTGACCTGACGAAGAAACCGCCGACCGAATACCGGCCGGCGGCGTTCATTCTATCGGTTGCCGAGCGGCCGAAAGGGGCTGAAAAGGCCAGCCCACTGCTCTGCGCTGCTTTGGGCGCTTGTCTCGCGAAGCGGTTTGCACTAGCGAAGACCGATACCCAAATTCGCGAAAATCGCAGTTTTCGCGAGCCAAAAGCGCAGGCCACCATGACCCTTATCGATACCCGCACGCCCGATGCCAAACGTTTTATTCCCGGCGCTACCGGCGATTGGGAGATCATCATCGGCCTCGAGGTCCATGCGCAGGTGACCTCGGAAGCAAAGCTGTTTTCCGGAGCGTCGACGACTTTCGGCGCGGCGCCCAACGCCAATGTCAGCCTGGTCGACGCGGCCATGCCCGGCATGCTGCCGGTCATCAATGAGGAATGCGTCAAGCAGGCGATCCGCACCGGCCTCGGATTGAAGGCGCAGATCAACCACAAGTCGGTTTTCGACCGGAAAAACTATTTCTATCCCGACCTTCCGCAGGGCTACCAGATATCGCAGTTCAAGCAGCCGATCGTTGGCGAAGGCACGATCGTCATTTCGGTCGGTCCCGACCGGCAGGGCGAGTTCGAGGACATCGAGATCGGCATCGAGCGCCTGCACCTGGAGCAGGACGCCGGCAAGTCGATGCACGATCAGCATCCCACCATGTCCTATGTCGATCTCAACCGCTCCGGCGTGGCGCTGATGGAGATTGTCTCCAAGCCCGACATGCGCTCCGCCGACGAGGCCAAGGCGTATGTCACCAAGCTGCGCACCATCGTGCGCTATCTCGGCACTTGCGACGGCAACATGGACGAAGGCTCGATGCGCGCCGACGTCAACGTCTCCGTTCGCAAGCCCGGCGGCGAATTCGGTACGCGCTGTGAGATCAAGAACGTCAACTCGATCCGCTTCATCGGCCAGGCCATCGAGTTCGAGGCGCGCCGCCAGATCGCCATCCTCGAGGATGGCGGCAAGATCGACCAGGAAACCAGGCTGTTCGACGCCGTCAAAGGCGAGACGCGCTCGATGCGCAGCAAGGAAGAGGCGCATGACTACCGCTACTTCCCCGATCCCGACCTTTTGCCGCTGGAGTTCGACCAGGCCTATGTCGACGCGCTGGCCAAGGAGTTGCCGGAACTGCCCGACGACAAGAAGGCGCGCCTGATCTCCTCACTTGGCCTGTCGACATACGACGCCTCGATCCTGGTGTCGGAAAAGCCGATCGCCGACTATTTCGAGCAGGTGGCCTCGGGCCGCGACGGCAAGCTTGCCGCCAACTGGGTCATCAATGACCTGCTCGGCCAGCTTAACAAGGCCGGCAAGGGCATTGAAAATGCTCCTGTAACACCGGAGCAGCTCGGTGCCGTGATCGACCTGATCAAGGAAGGCACCATCTCCGGCAAGATCGCCAAGGATCTGTTCGAGATCGTCTGGAACGAGGGCGGCGATCCCCGCCAGTTGGTCGAAAGCCGCGGCATGAAGCAGGTCACCGACACCGGCGCCATCGAGAAAGCGGTCGACGAGGTGATCGCCGCCAACCCCGACAAGGTCGAGCAGGCTCGCGCCAAGCCGACCATGGCCGGCTGGTTCGTCGGCCAGGTGATGAAAGCCACCGGCGGCAAGGCCAACCCGCAGGCGGTCAACGATCTGGTCAAGGCCAAGCTCGGTATCGAATAGAACAATGTTCGTCCGCACCGCCAGCGAACGTGACCTTGCCGCCGTCCGCGCGCTGCTGGTCGAAACCTGGCACGCAACCTACGACACGATCTATGGCGCCGAGCGGGTGATCGAAATTACCGACGACTGGCATTCGATCGCCTCGCTCAAGGCGCGGCTGACAAGGCCGAACTCGGAATTCCTGGTCGCCGATGACGGCAAGCGTATCGGCGGCATGGCTTTTGCCGCCGCAACGACGGATGCGAAGATCGTGCTGCTGAACCAGCTCTATGTACTGCCGGCCTGCCAGGGGCAAGGCATCGGCCAGGCCTTGCTGGACGAGGTCGAAGCCAGCTTTCCCGAGGCGAACAGGTTGCGCGTCGAGGTGGAAGAGGCCAACGTTCCGGCCATCGCCTTCTACCGTTCGAAGGGATTTTTGCCGGTCGGCAGCACAGCCGATTGCGGCGGCGGTTCGGGGTTGCCGGCGCTGATCTTCGAGAAGCCGCTGGGATAGGCGTCCGACGAAACGTTCAGTGCTGTCCCTTCAGAACGACCAGATAGCCGCGTTCCACCGGCTGCCGGAAGGCGATCTGTTCGGATGTGCCCGGATCTTTCGATTGCTTTTCGATGACGTAGCCGCCGGGATGAGACTTGAGCCATTCCTCAGGCTTGTCGGCGTTCTCGAATGGCTTCTCTATTCGCCCAAGGAAACCGACCTCGCCCTGATAGTCGTAAGCGACGGCCCAGTCGGCGTCCTTTCGTTCGTCGATGAAGCTCGCCAGCGGCGTGAGATCGTAGCGTTTGAACACGGTCGCCGAGGCGGCGGCGTGGCCGATGGCGAAAAGGGCAAGCATGACAAAGGCCGTCGCCCTCAGCCTGGCGACTGAAATCTCGGCCATGAAGTAGCCCAGCAGAATGGTCGCGAACGGTAGTGCCGGCACGACATAGTGCGGCTGCTTGCCGGATATGGCGCTGAAGACCAGCAGCACCGCAATGAACGAGAACGACAGCAGGCGCAGGGCACGCAGATCCGGGGATTTGGTGTCGATCAGGCTGCGTATCCGGGCAACCGGCCTCAGCCGCCACACCGGGGGGATAAAGGCCCAGGGCACGAACATGAGCGGCAACAGCATCAGGTAAAAGTAAAACGGCCGGCCATGCGAATTGTGCAGGCTTCCGGTAACCCGACCTGCCGACTGGTTCCAGACGAGATCGTAGACGAAACTGCCCTTGGTCAGGATGGTCGCGGGCGCCAGCCATATAGCGACCGGGACAAGGGCGGCGAGAATTGCCAGGCCGGCTCCGGCAAAGAACTGCAAAGGGGCAAGGCCGGCTCGCCGGTCACGCCAGAGGGGATAGAGCAGGACGGGCGCGCCGATGTTAATGAGCACGACCGGGCCTTTGGCCAGCACGCCGAGCCCGATGAAGAGACCCGCCAGCACCGCCTGCCAGCGGTTGCCGGTCCTGGCGAAGCCCAGCAACGCCAGCAGTGCGGCGACCACACAGGCCGTCAAAAGCATGTCGAACAGGATCAGGGTCGAATAGATGACAAAGACGGTGCTGCCGGCCACCAGCCAGGGGATGCGGCTGGCGATGTCCTGGCGCTCGGGAAACAGGGTTTTGGCCAGAAGCGTCGTCAGCCAGATGACCAGCGACGAGGCGGCGAAGATGACGAGCATCGCCGCCGCGCGGCTCACACCGAAGATGTTCCAAGAGAGATCGATGAGCCAGAACAACAGCGGCGGCTTCTGCAGATAGGGCGCAAAGTTCATCGTCGGTACGAAGACATGTCCACCGAGATACATCTCCCAGGCGACGCTGAGATAACGCGTCTCATCGACCGGCAGTAGCGGACGGAAAGCGAGCGCGATGCAAAGCAGGGCCAGCAGGAAGAGGTAAGGCAGCAGCCGTTCAATTCGTGTCGGTATCAAGTTCGGGGACCGCCCAGGAAATGGTTTCCACGTCCGGTCGTGCACGATGCACCGTCTCCGGACCGGAGCAGAACCGCACCATGATTTTGGCCGAATTGCAACGATGCCGGCTTGGTATTGTGGATTACGCCTGCGTACCGGCAAATAGTTGAAAAATTTGACGATTGGCTCCGAGTATGGCTTCAGGCCGAGCGCAGCGGCGGCGTCAATTCGCGCATCAGGAGTTCCAGCTCTCGCTGGTCGCCGGTGGCGGTCTTGTCGAAGATGATTGCCAGCTGTGATTTGACGGTGCCGTCCGAGACGCCGCTGGCAGCCGCGATTTCACGCCGTGTCAGCCCGGCGGCGACATGGCCGGCGACACGCTTTTCCGCTGCGGTCAGTCCGAACAGCGCAGCGATCGCTTCCAGCGCCGGCACTGATGCGGCGCCGGCGGCGGAAATGAAGATGGCCGCGGCGGCGCGCGGCGACATGCGGGCCGAAATGTCGCGTCGCGCCAGAGGCATGACATGCGCCACCGCCGGAGACATGGCCTTCACCAGCGGAATGTTGATGCCGGACGGTCCGAGCGCGAATTCGTCGCGCGTGCCGAGCTGGACGGCGCGACCGATGGCGGTGTTGGCGTTGGCATAAGCGAAGGACAGCTGGCCGCGCACCGAGGACACTGAGGCGGTTTCGGTGAGCAGGGCTTCGGCTGCCGGATTGGCGAAAATGATCTGCATATCGTCGGCGACGATCAGCACCGGATGGTCGAGGCTCTCGAGGATCGAGCGAAAGACGTCGGCCTTGCGCCGCTCGGCCTCGAACAGGTCGCCGATGGTCACCGCACGCCGGACATGGGGGGCGAGCGTGGACATCAGGTCGATATCGCTGGCTGAAATCTGAGGCCTGTCCTTATCGGTAACCAGCATCAGCGTGCCGGTGCGCGCCGGCTGCTTCATCAGCGCCACCCAGAAGAAATCGTCGAGACGGTTGGGTTCCACCCACTCGCGCACGATGCGGCTTTCGAGCCAGTTCTGGCGGGCGTCAGGGCCTTGCAGGGCGTAGACGCTATCGACGGTGAACGGCATGTCGATTTCCATCTTCGGCACCGCCTTGAAGAAGGGCACCTCGCAGGCGTAGTCGCGCTGCAGCGGCTCAAGCAGAACCGGATCGCCGCAGGAAGTCGAAAACCGGGCCGAGTTTCTCGCCGTATCGACGACCGCCAAGCATGGCAAGGCGGCCGAGCGCCAATTTGCAGATTGATTCAAGCGTCGATGGCCAACGGCCGACATCGACAATCGAATCATAGATCGCTTCGACGATCTGCGGCAGGGCGCGACCGAATATGTTGGCCTGGACAGACACGTAGAGCCTCGTAAGTATTGCAGCGTAGTGGCAGGTCACACACTGTCTCCGCCTGGGGGTCGCACACAACATAGCCGGGCTGGTTACGTCTGTGAAACGTCTCACAGCGGCGTTCGGTGTATTGTGAGCGCTTACGGGCTGGCCAGAACATGCCTGATGAGCCGTTGTCTAAGAGCGCTCGGGCCGGTCTGCGATACAAATCAAAGTGAATGGAATTGGAATTTTTCAGGGAATGAATGAGGAAACTTCCACATTGTCGATCAACCTGGTTCTGCCAAGCCACGCCGCGGCAAGCAGGCGGCCATCGCCGTCACGCCGCCACGAGGTGAGCGTCAGGCTCTCGCGCGCGGCGACATAGTCGACGCTGTCGAAGCCTGCCTCGAGAAGCGCGGCAGTGGCTTTACCGGTCACGCCGTTTTCATCGGCACCGGCCGCGAGCGCTGCCGCCGTCTGGCGCAAGATGACATTGAGCTGTCGCGCGACGTCGAGTTCGGCGGCGTCGAGATAGGCGTTGCGCGACGACATTGCCGGGCCATGCGCATCGCGCACGGTTGGCGCGCCGACGATGTGCACCGGAAGTTCGAGATCGCGGCAGAGCTTTCGGACGACACAAAGCTGCTGGTAGTCTTTTTCGCCGAAGATGGCGTAGTCGGGCAGGGCTTGCAGAAAGAGCTTGGCCACGACCGTGGCGACGCCCTCGAAGAAGGTCGGCCTGAAATCCGATTCCAGGCCAGAAGACGGGCCGCCCACCGAAATTTTTGTGGCAAAGCCTGCCGGATACATTTCGGAAACCGTAGGGGTGAAGGCAAGCTGTGCGCCGGCCTCGGTCAGCCGGTCGAGATCGCGGGCCAGCTGCCGCGGATACTTGTCGAGATCTTCAGTGGGGGCGAACTGGGCCGGGTTGACGAAGATGGAGACGACGCAGCGATCGGCCGTTGCGAGCGCGGCCCCGACCAGCGAGATATGGCCGTCATGCAAAGCGCCCATGGTCGGCACCATGGCGACGCTCAGGCCTTCGCGCCGCCATTCGCGGATCTGCGCGCGAAGGCCGAGCACGGTGTCGACGACGAGCGGCTGGCTGATGGGGGGCCGGTTCATGCCTTGTCCTTGTCGCTTGCGGCTGAAAAGACGTGGCCCGGCCCGGGGAAGGTGCGGCTGCGCACCTCCGCTGCGTAGCGCGCTGCGGCATTGGCGACCACGCTGCGCAAATCGGCGTATTCCTTGACGAATTTCGGCACCCGGTCGACCGTCAGGCCGACCATGTCGTCGATGACCAGGATCTGGCCGTTGCAATCGCGGCTGGCGCCGATGCCGATGGTTGGAATGGCAATGCGCCGGGTGAGGTCGGCGGCAACAGTCTCGACCGTGCCCTCGATAACCAGCGAAAACGCGCCGGCCTTTGCGACCGCGTCGGCGTCGCGCATGGGCGCGGCCACATTCTCCGGCGTGCGGCCCTTGATCTTGTAGCCACCGTCCTTTTCCACCGATTGCGGCTGCAAGCCGATATGGCCCATCACTGGAATGCCGGCCGCGACGATTGCGGCGATCTGGAGGGCGACGTCGACGCCGCCTTCCAGCTTCACCGCCTGGCACCCGGTTTCCTCAGAGATGCGGCGCGCCGAGGCAAGGGCTTGCGCGGCCGAAGTCTCGTAGCTGCCGGCCGGCATATCGACCACCACGCAGGCCTTTGATGAACCGCGCATCACGGCCTGGCCATGGGCGATCATCATCTCCAGCGAGGCGCCGAGCGTGGTCTTGTGGCCATGCAGCACCATGGCAACGCTGTCGCCGACCAGGAGAAGGTCGACATGATCGTCGAGCAGGCGGGCGACGGGATAGGTGTAAGCGGTAAGGCATACGACCGGCACGCCGCCCTTGCGGGCGCGTATTGTCTCCGCACTGATCCTGGCGACAGCTAAGGCCATTCCTCACCTCCCGCAGCCGGCGTTGACTACAACGCCGCGCGTCCCGTGGACGCGCAAAGGACGCTGTAGCACTTGGGTTTGCGCATGATCCTTTCCGAAAATCGATTTCGATTTTCGGGGTCATGCGGCAGCGCCGGGCGATGAGAGCTTTAGGAAGACGCAGCCGGCTTGGCAAGCGTCGGTTCGCAGGTGCGAAATGGATCGGCCAATGACCGAGCGTTTCGGCATGCCGTCAGTGCCGCAGGCGCCGCAAAACCCTTGCCTTCGCCAAGGCCTGACGCCATAAGCAGGGACAGCCACCGCCGCGCGCCCGCGAGGATCTGAATGAAAACTTTCCTTCTGCAGTTTTTCACCTGGTGGAACCGCCAGACGCTGGGAACCCGTTTTCACACCTGGCGCCACGGCAACAAGGTCGGCCAGGATGGGGCCGGCAACGTCTACTACGAAGGCGGCGTCGATTCGGAAGGCCGCACCCGCCGCTGGGTCATCTACGCCAATTATTCGGAGGCGTCGGCGATCCCCCCGGGCTGGCACGGCTGGATGCATCACCGCGTCGATGTGGCGCCGCCAAGCGATGACTATCGGCCGCGCGAATGGGAAAAGGCGCATGAGCCGAACCTCACGGGAACACCGGCGGCTTATCGCCCAAAGGGTTCCGTGCTCACCAATCAGCACCGTCCGCAGGTGACGGGCGACTACGATGCGTGGACGCCTGGTTCTTGACCGCCGGCCGGTCCTTTGTCGCCACAATTGGCGTTTAGCTGCTTGCTGATATGACAACGGCGAATAGCCTTGGGCGTGACAGAATCACCCGGGCCCAAACCACCGGTATCTCCGCATGAACATTTTCAGCCTGACATCGATGGCCGGACTGGCGGCAATTGGCGCTATCGCCATGTTCCCGACAGCGTTTGCCGCGGCGCAGGCGCCTGCGGCAGCACCCGCAATCTCCGATCGCATCACCAATCCGGTCGCCGAATTTGCCGGCATCGACAAGATCACCGGCCGTATCATCACCTTCGATGTCTACATCGACGAAACCGTGCAGTTCGGCGCTTTGCAGGTGACGCCGCGCATCTGCTATTCGCGGCCGGAGAATGAAGAGCCGAAGACCGATTCCTTCGTCGAAGTCGACGAAATCACGCTCGACCGCAAGATCCGCCGCATCTTCACCGGCTGGATGTTCGCCGAGAGCCCCGGCCTAAACGCCGTCGAGCACGCCGTCTATGACGTCTGGCTAAAGGGCTGCAAGCAGAAGTCGGATGTGCCGCCGCCCGACGCGGCCAATGCCGAGACGCCCAAGGTCGACACGTCCAAGCCAAAGCCCGCCGCTGCTCCGGCCGCCGAACAGCCGGACCCCACGGAGCCTGACGCGACCAACACCAACTGATCCTCCGGAACCGTCATGGCCACCATGCGTTGGGCCATGGACGACCGCGCATTTGCGCGCTTGGAGGATATTCTGATGTCGGACAGCAAACGGATCACGGCCAGCAAAGACGACCTGCTCGAACTCGAAAAGGGGTTCTGGACGGGCGACGAAGCTTACTACGCCGCCAATGTCGACACAGAATGCCTGGTAGCATTTCCTGAGATGGCACAGGCAATGGACAATGCCGATCTGGCCAAGACCGCGACCAAGCCCAACCGCTGGCGCGACCTTCAGATCGACCTCAAGGGTATCATCGAGCCCGGCAGCGACATTATCATGCTGACCTATGAGGCTCATGCGACACGAGAAAACGGCGAGCCCTACGCCGCGTTGGTCAGCACCGGCTATGTTCATCGTGTCAACGGCTGGAAGATGATGTTCCATTCGCAGACGCCGATGGAAACCGCGAAGGGCTGACCCCTTTCACCGGTCGAGCCGGCTCGGCCGCTCGGTCTCCGGTCAGGGATAAAAAACGGCTTCGCCCTTCAGCGCGTCGGCCAACATCTTCTCGTATTTGACGCGCGGCACGTCGACCGCGCCGAAGCGTTTGAGATGCTCGGTGGTGAATTGCGTGTCGAGCAGGGCAAAGCCGCGCGCCTTCAGCCGCTCGACCAGATGATAGAGGCAGGTCTTGGACGCGTCGGTTTCCCGGGCGAACATGCTTTCGCCGAAGAACACGCGACCGAGCGAGACGCCATAGAGGCCGCCGACCAGCCGTTCCTCGCGCCATGCCTCGACCGAATGGCAGTGCCCAAGACGGTGCAGCTCGATATAGGCTTCGCGGATCGGCGCGTTGATCCAGGTCGAGCGGCGCTCCTCGCGCTTTTCGGCGCAGCCGTCGATCGTCGCCTCGAAATCGAAATCGAAGCGGATGTCGAACGGGTGCTTGCGGATCGTCTTCCGCAGGCTCTTCGGCGTGTGGAAGCCGTCGAGCGGGATGATGCCGCGCGTCTCCGGCCGCACCCAGAACACTTCCGGGTCGGAAGCGCTCTCCGCCATCGGGAAGACGCCCGAGGCATAGGCCTTGAGCAAGAGGTCGGTCGGAATGCGATAGCCGGGTGCGTAAGGGCGGGTCATCGCGGCATCATAGCGGCAATTCGGGCGCTATTCCTCTTTGGCCAGATACTTTTCCAGCCAGTGGATGTCGTAGTCGCCATTGGCGATATCGGCATTGCCGACCAGGTCGCGAAACAGCGGCAGCGTCGTTTTGATGCCGTCAACGACGAATTCGTCGAGCGCCCGGCGCAGCCGCATCATGCATTCGACGCGGTTGCGGCCGTGCACGATCAGCTTGCCGATCAGGCTGTCATAATAGGGCGGGATCTTGTAGCCGGAATAGACACCGGAATCGACGCGGATGCCGAGACCGCCAGGCGTGTGGAAATGCGTAATCGTGCCGGGCGAAGGCGTGAAGGTGCGCGGGTCCTCGGCATTGATGCGGCATTCTATGGCGTGGCCGTTGAACTTGATGTCCTCCTGGCGCACCGAAAGCCCGCCGCCGGAGGCAACGCGGATCTGTTCGTGGACGAGATCGATGCCGGTGATCGCCTCCGTCACCGGATGCTCGACCTGCAACCGCGTGTTCATCTCGATGAAGTAGAACTCGCCATTCTCGTACAGGAATTCGATGGTGCCTGCGCCGGAGTAGCCGAGGTCGGCGATGGCCTTGGCACAGATATTGCCGATGCGGGCGCGCTCCTCGGCGTTGAGGGCCGGCGAGGGCGCCTCTTCCCAGACTTTCTGGTGGCGGCGTTGCAGCGAACAGTCGCGCTCGCCGAAATGCACGCCGCGGCCGGCGCCGTCGCCGAATACCTGCACCTCGATGTGGCGCGGCTTTTCCAAGTATTTCTCGATGTAGACGGCATCGTCGCCGAAGGCGGCTCCCGCTTCCGTGCTCGCTGTCTGCAAGGCGATCTCAAGGTCAGCCTCGGTAAGGGCGACCTTCATACCGCGCCCGCCACCGCCTGCCGATGCCTTGATGATCACGGGATAGCCGATCTCGGCGGCAATGCGCCTGGCTTCCTTTTGATCGGTGACGGCGCCGTCGGAGCCCGGCACAACCGGAATGCCGAGCCGCTTTGCCGTGCGCTTGGCCTCGATCTTGTCGCCCATGATGCGGATATGGTCGCCCGACGGACCGATGAAGGTGATGTTGTGGGCGGCGAGGATATCGGCGAACTTGGCGTTCTCCGACAGGAAACCGTAGCCCGGGTGCACGGCGTCGGCGCCGGTGATCTCGCAGGCGGCGACGATCTGGTGGATGTTGAGATAGCTGTCGCGCGACGGCGGCGGACCGATGCACACGCTTTCGTCGGCGAGCCTGACATGCATGGCGTCAGCGTCGGCGGTCGAATGCACGACCACGGTCTGGATGCCGAGTTCCTTGCAGGCGCGCAGCACCCGAAGCGCGATTTCGCCGCGGTTGGCGATGAGGATCTTCTGGAACATCCGGCCCGCTCTACTCGATCACGACGAGCGGCATGCCGTACTCGACCGGCTGGCCGTCCTCGAACAGGATCGCCGTCACCGTGCCGGCGCGCGGCGAAGGGATCTGGTTCATCGTCTTCATCGCTTCGATGATCAGCAGCGTCTGGCCTTCCTTGACCTTCTGGCCGACTTCGATGAAGGCCTTGGCGTCGGGCGAGGGCGCGAGATAGGCGGTGCCGACCATCGGCGAGGGGACCGCGTTCTTGGACGGGTCGGCCACTGCTGGTGCGGCAGCCGCGCCCGCCGCGGGCTGCTGCGCTGCCGGAGCATAACCGGCCTGCGGGGCGGCGATGGCGTGGACGGCCGGCGCCTGGCGCGACACGCGCACCTTCAGGTCGCCGAGCTCGACTTCGATCTCGGTGAGATTGGTGTCGTTCAGTATGCCCGCCAGATCGCGGATCAGTTGCTGGTCAACACCGGTCTTCTTTATCGACATTTTCGAGCCTTCTGTTTGTGGGCCGGTCATAGGCGTGCCGCCAGCGCCTGCAGCGCCAGCGAGTAGCCAAGCGGCCCGAACCCGCAGATCATGCCGACAGCGACCGGCGCGACCATGGAGACGTGGCGGAATGGTTCCCGCGCGTGGATGTTGGAGAGGTGAACTTCGGCGACGGGCAGCGGCGCGACAGCGCGGATGGCGTCGTGAATGGCAATCGAGGTGTGGCTGTAGGCACCCGGATTGATGACGATGCCGGCTGCCTTGTCGCCGGCTTCCTGGATCCAGTCGACGAGGTCGCCCTCGTGGTTGGACTGGCGAAAATCGATCTCGAGGCCAAGCGCGGCGCCCGCCTGCTTGCAGTCGTTGGCGATCGCGGCAAGCGTCTTGCCGCCATAGATGCCGGGCTCGCGCTTGCCGAGCGCGTTCAGGTTGGGGCCGTTCAGGACGAAAATCGTTTTCAAAAATGCCGACCTTTTCCCACGCCGGCCTCAAGCCGGCGCGCAGGGCCTTCTATAATGGGCATAGCCGCCCGCGGAAAGAGCACAAGTGCGATCTTTCACCGTCCACAACAGGCGGAAATGTGCCCGTGAGAAATAGGCTCGCGTGCAAGATCAGAGTGCGGCTTTCGCCGCCTCGATCTTTTCAGCCAGCACTTCCTGGCCGAGCGCCCCGAACACCACTTCATTGCCGACCACGTAGGACGGCGTTCCGGTGATGGCCAGCTTGTTGGCGAGGTCGAAGGTCTTTGAGAAGGCCTCGGTGATGGTCGGGTCCTTCATCTTCTCGCGCAATTTCGCCTCATCGGCGCCTAGCGACAGCGCAACCTTGATGGCCGCCGCCTCGGTGGCGCGGCCCTGGCCGCCGAGCAGGGCGTTGTGGAACTCGCCGTATTTCTCCGGATGCATCAGGTGGAAAGCCATCGAGACGACGCTGGCCTTTTGCGAATCCGGCCCGAGGATCGGGAATTCCTTGAGCACGAAGCGCAGCTCCGGATCGGCCTTTGTCAGAGCCTGCATGTCGTCGATGGCGCGTTTGCAGAAGCCGCAATTGTAGTCGTAGAATTCGACGATGGTGACCTTGCCCTTCGGATTGCCGACGACGCCGTCGAAGGTCGAGTTGAAAATCTCGGACTTGGCCTTCTCGATGACGCCGAGGCTGGCTATGCGCTGCTCTTCCTTCTGCTTGGCCTCGAGCGCCTCCTGCACTTCGAGCAGCACTTCGGGGTTCTTCAGGAGATAGTCGCGGATAATGCCCTCGACCTCGGTGCGATCGATCTTGGTGTCGGCAGAGGCGGTCTGCACGGTCTGCGCCGTGCCGGCCTTGGCCACTTGCGGACTGCCGGCGACGAACCCGAAAGCCAGCATGGCAAGAGCAGCCGCCACTCCCGTCGTGCCGAGCAATATTGCCTTGTTCATCGTCTCATCCTCTTTACCGGTTCCGGTCTATCCTAGTCGCCGCGGGCGACCGGAAGGTTCATTTCTTGAGTTTGCCTGAAGGGTTGTAGTTTATGATGTCCTGCGCCCGAATCCAGCCGGGCTCGCCGCGCTTCAAGTCTTTTTGCGCGCGCATGGCGAAAATTTTCGCATTCGTGTAATCGCCGGAATAAAAGTGGCCCTCGGCGGTGGCGAGTTCCGCCGCCGGAATGTTGCCAAGCTCGCCATAGGCCTGGGCGAGATAGCGGTATCCGACCGTGTTTTCCTTGTCGCGCCCGAGACCGTTGTTGATCTGCACCACCGCCTTCTTCAGCGAGTCGGGCGTGCCGATGGCCATCAGCGCCTGGCCGAGGGAAACGGGCAACAGGCCCGACCTCACCGGATCGAGGCTGACCGCCTTGGCATAGGCGTCCGCGGCGTCCTTGGGCTTGTTGGCCTTCATCAGTATGTCGCCGCGCATTTCCTGGAAGTAGGGGTTCTTCGGCTGTTCCTTGATCAATGCATTGGCCTTGGTCAGTGCTGCACCCAGATTGCCGTAGAGATAGGCCATCTGCGCTTCGCCATAGCGCGAGGCGAGGCTGCCTGGGGCCTTGCGGATCAGCCGCGTGGCGGCGGCCTGGCCGCCCATATAGGCGGCGATCTTGATGCGCATCATGTCGTGCCGCTGCTGCAGTGCCGGGGGATCGACCTTGTCGACGTTAGGGCTCTGCTTGACCAGCACTTCGAGATTGGCGATGCGCTCCTGCGGCATCGGGTGGCTGATGCGGTAGGGATCGACCTGCGTGCCGGAAAGCGACAGCGCGCTCTGGAAGCGGGCGAAGGTCTTCAGCATGCCCATGCCGGACTGGCCGGTGGCATTGAGATAGGTGATGGCAGAGCGGTCGGCGGTCGACTCTTCGGTGCGCTGGTAGGCAAGAATGCTGCGCTGCGCCATCTCGCCGCCGCCCGCAGCCACGCCCATGCCGGCGCCGGCAAGGCCGCGGCTGTTGGTGGTGGCGCCGGCAACGATGGCGCCGGCGCCAAGCAGCGTGGCGATGATGGCCATGGTCTTGGCGCGCTCGAGCTGGTCGCGCAATTTCTGCTGATGGCCGCCGGCGATGTGGCCGGCCTCGTGGGCGATGACGCCGATGATCTCGTTGGGCGTTTCGGCCTGCATCAGCGCGCCGGTGTTGATGAACAGCCGGCGCCCGGTAACGAAGGCGTTGAAGCTCTGATCGTTGACCAGAACGATATCGACACCGTCATTGGCAAGACCGGCCGCCTTGAAGATCGGCCGCGCATAGTCGCGCACCAGCGCCTCGATCTCGGCATCGCGCACGACCGGCACCGCCTGCGCGAAGGCCGTCACCGAGCCGGTGACAGCGACGGCGGCGGCAAGCAAAAGCGTCGCGAAGCCGCGCGCTGTCTTCCCGATGGAAGATTTGGACATCGTCGATTTGGGTCGGCTCAGCATGAGGTCCACTGGTAAACGAGCGGGCGAACGATGAAAAGTCACGGCACCGAAACTAGGCGAACTTGTGATCCTCACATCAATCGGGCATTTGTGCGGCGCTGCCGCCGGTTGATGGCTTTGAGCGGCGGGCCGGACGGAGAGATTGAGGTCAAATGGTAGTTTCGCTGTCGCGCCGCGGTGAAGTCGAGCCGTTTCACGCCATGGACATTCTGGCCGAAGCCAACCGGCTGAAGGCGACGGGCGTGCCTGTCGTCTCCATGGCCGTCGGCCAGCCATCCGATCCGGCGCCCGTGGGCGTGAGGGAAGCAGCCGCAAATGCGCTGAGGATCGGACGCATCGGCTATACCGACACGCTCGGTCTGGCGGATCTGCGCAAGGCGATCGCCACGCATTATGGCGACCATTACGGGATCGATGTCGCGCCGAACCGGATCGCCGTGACCACGGGATCGTCGGCCGCCTTCAATCTGGCCTTCCTGGCGATGTTCGATCCCGGCGACCGCGTCGCCATCGCAGCACCCGGCTATCCGGCCTACCGCAACATTATGGCGGCGCTCGGCATCGAGATCGTCGAGATCGAGCTCGGGAGCGACGCCTATCTTCATGCCGAGCATTTGAAGGCGGCGCATCGCGAAAAACCGCTGAAGGGCGTGTTGTTCGCCAGCCCGGCCAATCCGACAGGTGCGGTCATTCCCGTCGACGACTTGTCGGCACTGGTGAGGACAGCCGAAGAACTCGGCATCGCGGTGATATCGGACGAAATCTATCACCGGCTGGCCTATGCCGCGCCCGATACCACGGCGCTGGCCTATGGCTCAGGCGTGACGGTGATCAATTCCTTCTCGAAATATTATTGCATGACCGGCTGGCGCGTTGGCTGGATGGTGCTGCCGGAAGCTCTGGTGAGGCCAATCGAGCGCATCGCCCAGAGCCTCTACATCTCGCCGCCGGAACTGTCGCAGATCGCGGCGATCGAAGCCTTCAAGGCGACGCAAGAGCTGGAAGCGGTAAAGGCGCGCTACGCCTGGAACCGCGAGCTGTTGATGCGGCGCCTGCCGGAACTCGGATTTCCCTTGGCGGCGCCGATGGACGGCGCCTTCTACGCTTTCTGCGATGTTACCCGGCATACCAATGACAGCATGGCCTTTGCGCGCAAGATGCTGGCCGAGGCGCATGTGGCGGCGACGCCCGGCCGCGATTTCGATCCACTTCAGGGCCACCGCACGATGCGCTTTTCCTATGCCGGCAGCCATGACGACATGGTCGAGGCGATGGCGCGCATCGAGCGCTGGCTGAAAAGCGGGGACGAGCATGCCGGATCTTGAACAAGCGCTGGCCGACGTCGCCGCCGAGATGGCCGAGCGCTCCGATCGCGGCGAGGTCGCCACCTACATTCCGCAGCTCGGCAAGGTCGATCCGAACAAATTCGGCATTGCCGCCGTGACCAATGACGGCCGCGTGCTGGTCGCCGGCGACGCCGACCAGGCGTTTTCGATCCAGTCCATCTCCAAGGTGTTTACGCTTACGTTGGCGCTCGGCAATGTCGGCGACGCGCTGTGGCAGCGTGTCGGACGCGAGCCGTCGGGCAATCCGTTCAACTCGATCGTGCAGCTCGAGCATGAGAACGGCATTCCGCGCAATCCGTTCATCAATGCCGGCGCCATCGTCGTCTCCGACATACTGCTTGCCGGCCACCAGCCGCGCGAGGCGATCGGCGAAATCCTGCGCTTCATCCAGTTCCTTGCCGATGACGAAACCATCATCATCGACCGCGAGGTCGCGGCTTCCGAACGCGCCACCGGCTATCGCAACTTCGCGCTTGCCAACTACATGAAATCCTTCGGCAATCTCAACCATGCACCGGAGCTGGCGCTGGGCGTGTACTTCCACCATTGCGCCATCGCCATGAGCTGCCGGCAATTGGCGCTGGCCGGCCGCTTCCTCGCCAATGGCGGCAGAAACCCGGCAACCGGGCACTCCGTGGTGTCTGCCGAGCGGGCGCGGCGCATCGGCGCCATGATGCTGACCTGCGGCCACTATGACGGTTCCGGCGATTTCGCCTTCCGTGTCGGCATTCCCGGCAAAAGCGGCGTCGGCGGTGGCATATTGGGGATCGTGCCGGGTGTTGCTTCGCTCGCCGTATGGTCGCCGGGCTTGAACGCCAACGGCAATTCCAAGCTGGGGTCGATCGCCTTGGAAAAACTGGCCAGGATGATGAACTGGTCGATTTTCGCCCCCTGACGCCTTCCGTCATTCGCGTATGCAAAAATCCCGCGCCGTGGTTTGAACGGCGCGGGATTTTTGTCAGGAACCTATCTTAATCGGCTGAATAGCTTAGAAAAAGCCCTTCCGCTGCCACCAGCCGGCGCGCTTCGGCTTTTCCTCGGCCTTTGCCTCGTCGGCAACGCTGGAGGAAACCACCGGCACCGCGGAGGTATCCGCGGCCACGGCTTTGCGCCGTGACGGGCGAGCCTTGGCGGGCTCGTCGTCGACGGTCGTTTCCGTGGCGGCATCGGCCGCAGCGGGGGCGGCTGCTTCGACGGCAGCTTCCGGTGCAGCCTCGGCCGCCGTCTCATCGGCGACTTCCACCACAGCCTTCTTTGCCCTTGAAGCGCGCTTCTTCTTCGGCTTTTCGGCTGGAGCGTCGTCGTTCGCCGCGGCGGGAGCCGCTGCTTCTTCAACCGCTACGGCTGCTACGGGCTCGCTTGCGGCCGTTCCGACTTCAGCGGCCTCGGCCACCGAGGCGGTTTCGCCGGCTTCGGTCTCCGTGCCGTCTTCGCGACGATTGCGCTTGCCGCCGCGCTTGCCGCGACGGCGCTTCTTGCTCTGGGCGTCATCTGATGCTTCCACCGGTTCGACGGCGCCAACCTGGGCTTCGTCTTGCTGTGTTGCATCGTCATCGCCTGGTTCAGCGGCAAAGTCGTCGCTTGCCGCAGATACCGAAGCACCTTCGGCGCCATGCTCGCGATCGCCATGTTCGCGTTCGCGATCCTTGCCGCCGCGCCGCCTGCGACGCTTGCGACGCTTGCGGTCGCGGCCTTCGCCGTCCTCAGCCGATCTCGGCTGCTGCTGCTGCGACTGCGGCTGCGCCTGGCGCGGCTGCTCGGCCTGTACCACAACCTCGTCGTCTTCCTCCTCGATGACGATCTCGTCCTCGGGCTCTTCCGGCTCGACATAGGCCGGGAAGGTTCGCGCTTCGACAAAGCCTTCCGGCTTTTCGGCAATGGCGCCGCGGAAGATCGCGTAGTGCTGCACACCGACCGTATCATCGGCCTCGACGGTGATGGTCAGGCCAAAGCGGCTTTCGAGTTCCACCAGCGTGCCGCGCTTGTGGTTGAGCACATAGAGAGCGGTCGCCGCCGGGGTCCGCACCGTGATGTGGCTGCGCGAATCCTTGAGCAGGAATTCCTCGATCGCCCGCACCACCATCAGCGCCACCGACGAATCGGAGCGCACATGGCCAGTGCCGCCGCAATGAGGGCACGGCTTCATGGTTGATTCCAGCACGCTGGCGCGGATGCGCTGGCGCGACATCTCCATCAGACCGAAATGCGAGATGCGGCCGACCTGGATGCGGGCTCGGTCGTTCTTGAGGTGATCCTTCAGCCGCTTCTCGACGGAGCGGTTGTTGCGGTTCTCCTCCATGTCGATGAAGTCGATGACGATCAGGCCGGCGAGATCGCGCAGCCTCAATTGCCTGGCGACTTCTTCCGCCGCTTCAAGGTTGGTGTGGAGAGCGGTGTCCTCGATCGAGTGCTCCTTGGTGGAGCGGCCCGAATTGACGTCGATGGCGACCAGCGCTTCGGTCTGGTTGATGATGATGTAGCCGCCGCTCTTCAGCGTCACCTGCGGCTGCAGCATGCGGTCGAGCTGCGCCTCGATGCCGTTGCGCACGAAGATCGGCGTCGTGTCGCGGAAGGGCTGAACCACCTTGGCGTGGCTCGGCATCAGCATCCGCATGAAGTCCTTGGCCTCGCGATAGCCTTCCTCGCCGGAGACAAGAATCTCGTCGATATCCTTGTTGTAGAGGTCGCGCACCGAGCGCTTGATCAGGCTGCCTTCCTCATAGACGAGGGCAGGGGCGGTGGATTGCAGCGTCAGATTGCGGACGTTTTCCCAAAGCCGCATCAGATATTCGTAGTCGCGCTTGATTTCCGCCTTGGTGCGACTTTCGCCGGCGGTGCGCAGGATGACGCCCATGCCCTGCGGCACTTCGAGATCGGCAACGACCTCCTTGAGGCGCTTGCGGTCGACCGCACTGGTGATCTTGCGCGAAATGCCGCCGCCGCGTGCGGTGTTGGGCATCAGCACCGAATAGCGGCCGGCAAGCGACAGATAGGTGGTGAGCGCCGCGCCCTTGTTGCCGCGCTCCTCCTTGACCACCTGCACCAGTAGAATCTGCCGGCGCTTGATGACTTCCTGAATCTTGTACTGGCGGCGCACCGGCTTGCGGCGGCTGCGCACCTCTTCCAGCGCATCCTCGGCGCCTACGGATTCGATCTCGTGGTCGTCCGGATGCGAGGACTGCACCTCTTCCAGCATGCCGCGATCATTGTCCCCGGAAGTGGCTTCGCCGCTTGCCTCGCTGGACGACCTTTCGTCACCCGGTTCCGCCGCAGGGGCAGCTTCGGAGATCACATCCGCTTCGACGCTTGCCGCGATCGATGTCGGGCCGCCTTCGGACGGTTCGCTCCCGGATGTCTCGGCGTCGGAGGCTTCGCTGTCGCCATGCCCGGCATGATCGTCATGCCCGGCGGTATCGGCCGCGGCATGCTCGGAAGCAGGCTCTTCGGAGACGGCATCGCTGCCGGCATCGCCATGTTCGCCGTTTTCATCATCGGCGCCGGCGTCGCGCTTGTGTTCGCCGCGCTCACGACCCTTGCCGCCGCGCCGGCGGCCGCGCCGGCCGCGATCGCGGCTCTGGCGGTCGTCGCCGTCATTGTCCTCGTTCTCCTCGTCCTCGGCTTCCTGCGCTTCAGCGCGCAGCAAAGCCTGACGATCGGCGACCGGGATCTGGTAGTAGTCGGGGTGAATTTCACTGAAGGCGAGGAAACCGTGACGGTTGCCGCCATATTCGACAAAGGCTGCCTGAAGGGAAGGTTCGACACGCGTTACGCGGGCGAGATAGATGTTTCCTTTGAGCTGCTTCTTGTCCTGAGATTCAAAGTCGAATTCTTCAATACGGTTACCGCGGATAACGACAACGCGTGTTTCCTCCGGGTGGGAGGCGTCTATCAGCATTTTGTTGGGCATTATTTCGTTTCCTCCCGGCAGCCGTCAGCCGCAGCTTGCGAGGCAAAGCCCGCTGCTGCGTGTCTGGGATGTGGGTGCCGGATGTCTGAATGTCCGCCGGACGCCGCTTGAGCGCCATGGCGGTGCCGCCCGCAGCCACAATGGCGCGGTTTGATGCGGACCTTTCCATGATTGCGCTTGAAGCCATCGTCACCAGCAGAACCTTTTGAACCAAAGCCCGGACGAACCGGACCAGCTTGTTTGCTCATACAGAGCCGGCACGGGAACAAACCCGGCCGTTTTCCTCACGCAGGCGATTCCCCCGCCACGGGCGCACACCTGCGAAATTCGTCGCGATCACCTGAAGCCTTTTCGCTGGAGCGAAAGGAGCCGCCTTTCATCTGACCTGTAGCAGGAAGCTGCGGGAGAAGCGGTTCCAGGATTGCAGTGATCCACCATCGCTTTTATGATTTGACGGGGTGGAAGGCAACCCCGATTTCGGATGCCGGCAAAAAGCAGTGCCGTAACGGAAGCACAGGCCTTAATCCTCGATGAAAAGGCTTGGTTAACCTTCTCTGGATACCAATCGTTAATTGAGTCTGCGGCCTGACCGGCATTTCGACCAACCACGCGGGCGCAAGGCGCCAAACCGGGAGCGACTGCAAAGAAATGGGACTGGCGGGCACCACAGACAAGGGCCATGGCCGCGCAGGCCGTTTCCTGCGCGCTGCCGGTGTGCTGTTGTTGCTGGCGCTTTGCCTTGCTTTTGCGCCGGTTTCACGCGCCAACGATGCGCCACTCGGCGCCACCGCCTACAAGATGGCCGGCGACGCAACCAAGATGCGCATCGTCATCGATTTCGACCGCGAGCCCGAAATCAAATGGTTCCTGCTGCGCGCCCCCAACCGGCTGGTCGTGGACCTGCCGCGCACCCGATTCGCCATTGGCGCGAAGGACGCCAAGGCCCGCGGCCTGGTCAAGGCGGTGCGTTATGGCGATCAGGGCGAGGGATCGCGGCTGATCCTGACCGGCAAGGGGCCGTTCTCGGTCGACAAGCTCGACGTGCTCAAGAACGATGACGGCGCAGGCTACCGCATCGCCATCGACATGTCGGCGGCCTCCGACCGCGAGTTCGACGAAGCCCTTGCCAACCAGGCGCTGACCACCGGCTCGACCGTCTCCACCGACAAGGGCTCCAGGGTCGGCACAGGGCCAATCTCCAATCCCGGGCATCGCTTCACCATCGTCATCGATCCCGGCCATGGCGGCATCGACGGTGGCGCCGAAGGCCTCACCGGCACCATCGAGAAGAACGTGACGCTGGCCTTCGCCACCGAACTGCGCGACAAGCTCGCCGCCGTCGGCAACTACGACGTGTTCATGACGCGCGATACCGACGAGTTCCTGCGGCTCGATGACCGCGTGCGCATCGCCCGTCAGCACGAGGCCGACCTTTTGATCTCGATCCATGCCGACACGATCAGCGTCAAGGGTATCAGAGGCGCCACCGTCTATACCGTCTCCGACAAGGCATCCGACCCGGAAGCGCAGGCGCTTGCCGACCGCGAAAACCTCTCCGACCAGTTCGCCGGCATGGTGATCAAGGACGACAACAAGGAAGTCACCGACATACTGATCGACCTGATCCGCCGCGAGACGCATAATTTCTCGATGAGCTTTGCCCACACTCTGGTCGGCCAGTTGTCCACCAGCATCGGCCTGATCAACAATCCGCAGCGCTCGGCCGGCTTCAAAGTGCTGAAAGCGCCCGATGTGCCGTCGGTGCTGGTCGAACTCGGCTATCTCTCCAACGCCAAGGATGAGGCGCAACTGCTCGACGCCGACTGGCGCGGCAAGGCGGCGCAGAGCATCACCAACGCCGTCGCCCTGTTTGCCTCCGCCAAGATGGGAACGGGAACCGGAGGCTGAGATGGTCGCCGCCGCCCACGACCGGAGGCAGCGTTGCACGGGGACAACACCAGGCGCTTTTATTTCCGGTGGGGGATGCCGAAACCGGGCACTGCCGTATTTTGCCCACATGGTGGCGACATGGGTTTTCCATCACGGATCGGGACAGTTGCGAAGGCTTGCGCGAAAGGCGGCTTCGTCTAGGAAATTCCCGGACCTCGGACTGGAGCGGGCATGATTCGTCTTATCGGCTATTTCTTTGGTATCGGCACGACGCTGGCGCTTATCGTCGCCGCGGGCGTGGCGATATACATCAGCCATCTGTCGAAAGACCTACCCGACTACGAGGTGCTGGCCAAGTACGAGCCGCCGGTGACGACCCGCATCCATGCTTCCGACGGCTCGCTGATGGCCGAATATGCGCGCGAACGGCGGCTCTATCTGCCGATCCAGGCGGTTCCGGACCGGGCCAAGGCGGCGTTCCTGTCGGCCGAGGACAAGAATTTCTACAACCATCCCGGCATCGACATCACCGGGCTCGGCCGCGCCATCTACGTCAACCTGCAGAATCTTGGTTCGGGCAGGCGCCAGGTCGGCGCCTCGACCATCACCCAGCAGGTGGCGAAGAACTTCCTCTTGTCCTCGGACCAGACCTACGAGCGCAAGATCAAGGAGATGATCCTGGCCTTCCGCATCGAGCAGGCCTATTCGAAGGACCGCATCCTTGAGCTCTACCTAAACGAAATCTTCTTCGGCTTCGGCGCCTATGGCGTTGCGGGCGCGGCACTGACCTATTTCGACAAGTCGGTCAACGAACTCACCGTCGCGGAAGCCGCCTATCTGGCGTCGCTGCCGAAGGGGCCCAACAACTACCATCCCTTCAAGCATGCCGACCGCGCCATCGAGCGCCGCAACTGGGTCATCGACCAGATGGTCGAGAACGGCTACGTGACGCGCGAGGAAGGCGACAAGGCCAAGGCCGAGCCGCTCGGCGTGACTCCGCGCCGCAACGGCTCTTATTTGTTTGCGGGCGAATATTTCACCGAGGAAGTGCGCCGCCAGATCATCTCGCGCTATGGCGAGAACGCGCTCTATGAGGGCGGCCTTTCGGTGCGCACGACACTCGATCCGAAGATCCAGCTCATCGCCCGCAAGTCGATGCAGAACGGCTTGCTCAAATACGACACGCTGCGCGGCTATCGCGGACCGGTGACGCATATCGATGCTTCCGGCGACTGGGGCGTGGCGCTGGGCAACGTCAAGGGGCTGGAAGACGTGCCGGAATGGTCGCTTGCCGTCGTGCTCGACAGCTCGGCGACCGGCCTTTCCATCGGCCTGCAGCCGACGCGGCAGATTTCGGGCGATATCGTCAAGGAACGCATCGAAGGCGCCGTCAGCAAGGAAGACATGAGCTTTGCCATGCGCCATGTGGTCGATGGCAAGACGGTCAAGGCCAAGTCTCCGGCCGATGTACTGCAGCCCGGCGACGTCATCTTCGTGCAGAAGAACGAAGGGTCGGAAGGCGCCTACACGCTGCGCCAGGTGCCGGAAGTGGAGGGCGGCCTGATCGCCATGGATCCTCATACCGGCCGCGTGCTGGCCATGGTCGGCGGCTTCTCCTATGCGCAGTCGGAGTTCAACCGCGCCACGCAGGCGATGCGCCAGCCGGGATCGTCCTTCAAGCCGATCGTCTATTCGGCCGCGCTCGACAATGGCTATACGCCGGCCTCGGTGATCATGGACGGACCGATCACCATCCAGAGCGGCACCACGACCTGGACGCCGAAGAACTATGACGGCACGGTGGCCGGCCCCGCGACCTTGCGCTCCGGCATCGAAAAGTCGCGCAATTTGATGACGGTGCGGCTCGCCAACGACATGGGCATGAAGCTGGTGGTGGAATATGCCGAGAGGTTCGGCGTCTACGACCATCTGGCGCCGTATCTACCGATGGCGCTGGGCTCCGGCGAGACGACGGTGATGCGCATGGTGTCGGCCTATTCGATCATGGCCAATGGCGGCAAGTCGATCAAACCCTCGCTCATCGACCGCATCCAGGACCGCTACGGCAAGACCGTGTTCAAGCAGGACGAGCGCGGCTGCGAAGGCTGCAACGCGCCCGAATGGAACAACCAGCCCGAACCGGAACTGGTCGACAATTCCGAGCAGGTGCTCGATCCGATGACGGCCTACCAGATCACCTCGATGATGGAAGGCGTGGTCCAGCGCGGCACGGGCGCCACCATCGCCGAGCTTGGCCGCCACATCGCCGGCAAGACCGGAACGACCAATGACGAGAAGGACGCCTGGTTCATCGGCTATACGCCGAACCTCGTCGTCGGCCTCTACATGGGTTACGACACGCCGCGCGGTCTCGGCCATGGCGCCACCGGCGGCGGTCTGGCGGCGCCTATCTTCAAGGACTTCATGCGCGTTGCGCTGGACGGCACGCCGAATGTCGACTTCAAGGTGCCGGAAGGCATGAACCTCGTCGCGATCAACCGCAAGACCGGCATGCGTGCCGCGTCGGGCGATCCCGGCACCATCATCGAAGCCTTCAAGCCCGGCACCGGCCCAGCCGACAGCTATTGGGTGATCGGCATGGGCGCCGACGGGTCCAACGGCGCCGGCGGACCGCTATCGCCGCAGGCTACGGAAGCCATCCAGGCACCCGGCGGCGGACTCTACTGACGACCTGATTTTTTACGTCGAGTGGGCTGGCTTGTTGAGCCGGCCCATTTCGCTTTACAGGCAGCAATGCCGTGCCTATGTATCGCGCCGACCCAAGCGCCACTTCAAAAACAGGACAGAACAACCAGCCATGCGCGCGGAAACGCAGAATATTGTCGACGAGATCAGGCAGGCGATCACCCTGCTGAGGAGGCATCTTTGACTGGGATCAGGCCATAAAGCGGCTTGAATACCTGAACGTGCGCGCCGAGGATTCCAGCCTCTGGAATGATCCGCTGGAAGCGCAGAAGCTGATGCGCGAGCGCCAGGGCCTCGAAGACGGGATCGCCGGCGTCAAAAGCCTGACGCAGGCGCTGGAAGACAATATCGGCCTGATCGAACTGGGTGAGGAAGAGGGCGATCAGAGCGTGATCGCCGAAGCGGAAGCAGCCCTCCGCTCGATGCAGGGCGAGGCCAAGGCCCGCCAGGTCGAGACGCTGCTGTCGGGCGAGGCAGACGCCAACGACACCTATCTCGAAGTCCATGCCGGCGCCGGCGGCACCGAGAGCCAGGACTGGGCCTCGATGCTACTGCGCATGTATACGCGCTGGGCCGAGCGTCGTCGTTTCAAGGTCGAAGTGCTCGAAGTCCATGACGGCGAAGAGGCCGGCATCAAGTCCGCCACGCTTCTGATCAAGGGCCACAATGCCTATGGCTGGCTGAAGACGGAGTCGGGCGTTCATCGCCTGGTCCGCATTTCACCCTATGACAGCAATGCGCGCCGCCACACGTCCTTCTCCAGCGTCTGGGTCTACCCGGTCGTTGATGACAGGATCGAGATCGACGTCTCGGAATCCGATGTACGCATCGACACCTACCGCTCATCCGGTTCGGGCGGCCAGCACGTCAACACCACGGACTCGGCGGTTCGCATCACCCATATCGCCACCGGCATCGCGGTTGCCTGCCAGGCCGAACGCTCGCAGCACAAGAACAAGGCGAAGGCCTGGGAAATGCTGCGCTCGCGCCTTTACGAGGAAGAGCTGAAGAAGCGCGAAGCGGTGGCGAATGCCACAGAAGCGTCGAAGAGCGACATCGGCTGGGGTCACCAGATTCGTTCCTATGTGCTGCAGCCCTACCAGTTGGTGAAGGACCTGCGCACCGGCGTCGAGAGCACCAGCCCGTCGAGCGTGCTCGACGGCGACCTCGACGACTTCATGGAAGCCTCGTTGTCGCAGCGCATCGAGGGCGGTGCCGGTGAAGCCGTGGCCGACCTCGACTAGGATATGTCCATATTCAGGTGAGGCCGGGCTGCGAATGGCTGATTCCTGCGCTTCCGCCACTCTCGACTCGGCCGACTTGAATCAGAAGGATCCCTGGGAGGGGGAGCGAAGGAGGAACCATGAGTCGCAGGCTCACCGGCAAATGCTTTTGCGGCCCGGTCCAGTATGAAGTGGCGGACGAGTTCGTCTATGCCGCCAACTGCCATTGTTCAAACTGCCGGCGCACCACAGGTTCCGCCTTCAAGCCTTTCGCCGGCATCGAGCGCGAGAAACTTGCCCTTGCCGAAGGGCATCACGGGCTCATCCATTTCGGCGATGACAGCGGCCACGATGCGCATTGCAGCCGCTGCGGCTCGTTGCTGTATTCGCTGGTCCGCGACGGCGCCTATGTCCACGTCGCCATGGGCACGCTGGTCGACGATCCAACGATCCGGCCGACCGCGCACATCTTCGTCGGCTCCAAGGCGCCATGGTTCACCATCGCCGACGACTTGCCGCAATATGAAGGGCATGTGATCGCCGGTCCAGGCGACGTATAGGCTGGAACCACATACGGCCAATCCCGTTGTTTCGTTGCCCGTCTGCCGGGAGTTGAGCCTGGCCTTGGATCTCGTCAGCGGTTGCAGATAGCGGCGTAGATGTGCGGCCTCGCGCAGCAACTTCTTGCGCCGGCCAAGGAATCAGCCCAGCATCCGAGGGCTGGAAGAGAAAAAGCATTTATGGCCGGACGCGGCATATCTGCGACCTGACGATCCGGCCACTGGGAAGACACGTTCCGGGAACGGGCAAGCGAAACGCTTGATGCTCGTTTGAAAGGAACGCTTCCATGTCTGCTGCCACTCTCCGACCGGCTAGAGCCGTTCAACCGGCTGGCCGACTCCTGTTTTCCTTGTTCGTCACCCCGATCTTTGCAATCGCGATGCTTGCTATGGCGGTGCTGACGGCACCCGCCTTCGCACATGACGCCAAGCCCACGGCGGCGAAGCCGCAAGGCTGGAGTTATCCCTTCGCCTGCTGCGCAAACTACGACTGCCGCACCACCCACACCGGCGAGGTGCTGGAAAAGCCGGAGGGCTATGTCATCGCCGGAACGGGGGAGGTCGTTCCGATGAGCGACAAGCGGGTCAAGGACTCACCCGACGGCGATTTCCACTGGTGCGCGCACCAGGCCGGCCTCGACGCAGGCAAGACGATCTGCCTGTTCGTGCCACCGCGTTCCTACTGAGTTCTGTTGGCAGTTCTCATCGGAAGGCCGGCCTTGGTGCTGAAGGCGCTTGCGTCAGACGGAAGCAGCGAGTGCTGAGGCGAAGTCGCGATACGGGCGCAGTGGGCGACCCAGAAGTGCCGTCAGGCGCTCGACGTCGCCGGCCTCAGGCAGCATCCCGTCGGTGAAGAAGCGCTCGCCCATCAGACGCATGTCGTAGGCCATCCAGGCGGGCAAGAACTGCTTGAGATTTTGCTCATAACCCTCCGTATTGTCGCCGCTGTAGCTGATCGGGCGGGCGAGTACGTCTGACCAGATTGCGGCAATGTCCGTCCCGGTCAGTGTCTGCGGACCGACGAGGTTGATCCGCTCGAACGCAAGCGGCTCATTGGACCGTTCGCGACGCAGCAGCTCAAGAGCGGCGATCTCGGCGATATCGCGGGCATCGATCATGGCGAGACCCTTGGGGCCGATCGGCATTGGGTAGGTGCCGTAGCCGGTGATGACGTCTTCGACCGTCAGATCGTTCTGAATGAAGTAGGCCGGGCGCAAGATCGTAGCTTTGAAGTCCATCTGTTCGATCATTCGCTCGACGCCGAACTTGCCCGCGAAATGCGGCACGTTCACATAGACGTCAGCGTGGATCACCGAGAGATAGACGATCCGCTCGATGCCGGCCGATCGGGCGACATTCAAGGCGATCAAAGCCTGGGTGAATTCGTCCGGCACCACGGCGTTCAAGAGGAACAGCGTGGAAACGCCAGACATGGCTTTGCGCAGCGAATCGACATCGAGAAAGTCGCCTTGCACGACGGATACGCCTGCCGGAAAACTGGTTTTCGACGGATCGCGCACGAGAGCACGCACATCGGCGCCGCGCTTGGCGAGCTGTTCGACGACTTGGCGGCCGATATTGCCGGTGGCGCCGGTAACGAGAATGGTCATGGAATTTCTCCTGTTGGGTTGCTTGACAGCCCTAATATGTGTGGCTCACAAAGAGCCCAGTAGACGGCAGTTTTAGACACGTCGTCTCACTGGTGGGACAGTCATGGATCTTTTAGCCCTTGCCGATTTTAACCTCGTGGCTCGCCATGGCGGCTTCGGCAAAGCGGCAAGGTCCACCGGCCGGCCCAAAGCAACATTGTCCCGGCGCGTTGGCGAATTGGAAAGCAGTCTCGATCTGCGTCTGTTCGAACGGGGTGCGCGTAACCTGAAGCTGACCGAAGAAGGACGGGCGCTCTTCGAGCGGACGGGGGCGTTGCTTGCCGAGCTGGACGAGACGGCATCGGCGATTGCCTCGGGCGGCCAGAGACCCAAGGGCAGATTGCGGATCAGCGCGCCTTTGCATTTTTCGCAGACTGCAATGGGGAGGATCGCCGCGGGATTTGCCCTGAGGTATCCTGAGGTGAGGCTTGAAGTGACCACCGAAGACCGGCATGTCGACATGATCGAGGAAGGCTACGATCTGGTAATCCGGGTCAATCCGGATCCCGATGAAAGCCTGGTCGGACGGGCGTTTCTCCGCGACCGCCTGGTCGTCGTCGCGAGCCCGGACCTTCCTCGCCCGGCCGACGGGCTCGCCGCTCCTGGCGTTGCGCGCGGGACGGGCGAGCGGCAAACATGGCAGGTGAAGACACCAGGTGGCCGGGCAACACTTAGAATCGAGCCGGTCCTCGCCTTGTCGACGCTCATCATGGTCCGGGATGCGGTGCGAGCCGGCATCGGCGCAGGACGGCTTCCCATTTCGTTGGTGGCCCACGACCTGGCTGACGGCACACTGGTGAATTGGGGGGATATCGACGGCCCGGAGATCTCTCTATGGACGCTCTACCCGTCGCGGCGGCTGCTCAGCGCGCGCGTGTCGGCGTTCCTGGATTTTCTGAAACAGGCTTTCCCAAACGGGACGCCGGACGAACTGGCCGCCTATATCGGCAGGTGACGACGATTGGGAGGTGGCGACGGGGCCTGCTTCAGCCAGAGCGCCGCTCGGCTCGATCGACCGGAGCCTGCTGACAGACAGTTGTCAGGAGCCTTCCTTTATGGTGCCTTGCCGCATGGGTGGCGAGCAACGGAGAGGAAAGCTTTTCATGACCATCAAGGCCAGCTGTCATTGCAAGGCGACGACGTTCGAGGTCTCGCAGGCGCCCGAGACGGTAACGCAATGCACCTGCTCGTTCTGCTCCAAGCGCGGTTCGCTGTGGGCTTACTACGTTCCGTCGCAATTCAAGCTCACCAGCTCGCCGGAAAACGTTTCCTTCTATCAATGGGGATCGAAGACCGTCAAACACGGGTTTTGCGCCATTTGCGGCTGCGGCACCTTCACCGAAACGCCGGACTGGTCAACCGGCAAACCGGACTTCGACAATCCCAAGATATCAGTCAATTCGCGGCTGTTCGACGATTTCGACCTCGATAAGGTCGAGGTGGTCGTCATTGACGGCAAGAACCTCTGGTAGGCCAGCACCAGCCACCGAAGCGGAAGAGTGGCGCGAGCGGGGAAAATCCGCTTTCGTCGCTCGGTTTTTCGCCGCATTTCATGTTACAAGACCGGAGAAGGGCTTATATGCGCGAGCCGCAAAGGCCGCGCTTTGGAGAGGGACGATTCTATGAAAAAGACTGTGCTCGTCGCCGTTGCGACGGCTGTGCTGGTGAGTGCCTGCACCACGACCGATCCGTACACCGGCGAGCAGAAGGTTTCGAACACCGCAGCCGGCGCCGGCCTTGGCGCCCTGGCGGGTGCGGGCCTCGGCCTGCTTGCCGGCGGCAATGACCGCCGCAACGCGCTGATCGGCGCCGGTATCGGCGCGCTGGCCGGCGGCGCCATCGGCGCGACCATGGACCAGAACGAGGCTGAACTGCGCCGCCAGCTCGAAGGCACCGGCGTCAGCGTCACCCGCACCGGCGACCAGATCATCCTCAACATGCCGTCCGACATTACTTTCAACGTCGACCAGGATGCGGTGAAGCCCGGCTTCTACCAGGTGCTGAACTCGGTTGCGCTGGTGCTGAAGAAGTTCAAGCAGACCACGGTCGACGTGTTCGGCCATACCGATTCGACCGGTGGCGACGAACACAATTTCGATCTGTCGCAGCGCCGCGCATTGGCGGTCGCCAACTATCTCTCAGGCCAAGGTGTCGATTCGCGCCGCTTCGCCGTCACCGGTTTCGGCAAGACCCGTCCGATCGCGTCCAACGGAACGGCGGCCGGCCGTGCGCAGAACCGGCGCGTCGAGATCCAGCTTTCGCCGCTGACCTGAATTGTTCGGCATCGAAATGCGAAGGCGGCCCCCGCAAGGGGCCGCTTTCTTTTTGGGCTCCTGTGGTCCGTCAAAAGGTCTAACGCATTAGAGATTTCTAATAATTCCTTTCCGGAGGCCTTGGAAGGGATTAGCATTGGTGCGGTTCCAGAGGGGATGGGGCGATATAAACGGCCGCGCAGTAACTTAGTCGGCCCCGGTCCTGCACGGCCAGATAGAAAATCTGGGAGGAATGCATGACAAGAACAGCTCGTCTTGGGCGTTGCGGCGTCCTCATTTTGACAGGTCTGGTCTCCGCTTGGTGCGCAGCGGCCACGGCTCGAGCCGAGGACGCCAACAAAGCCGACATTGAAGCGTTGAAGAAATCGCTCGCCAAATATGAAGACTACACGGTCGCCGTCCGCGACCTTTATCTGTCGACTGTCGGGTGCGTCTATTACAGCGGGGACAGGATCGAGGGCGCAATGGACTATCCGAAGGGCGCTATGGGCGTCCATTTCGTCAACGTCCCGAGTGTCGGTCAGAAACTCGATCCGATGCGCCCCAATGTGCTGATCTACGAGCCGACCAAGAAAGGCTTGAGATTGGTTGGCGTGGAATGGCTGGTGCCCCTGACGCCAGACACCAAGGAACCTCCAAAACTATTTGGCCAGACCTTCATGGGACCGATGGAAGGGCACTATCCGCTCATTCCGAGGGAGTTCGTCCACTACGACCTTCATGCCTGGCTGTTCAGAGACAATCCGAACGGCATGTTCAGTCCGACCAACCCGAACGTGAAATGCAGCAAGGCAGAGTTTCCGATGCTGGAAAAACCGACCAAGATGATGCCCGGCCCTATGTGACGGACGGGCCAGGATAGGAGCGTGCCAAGAGTGCAAGCTGGCCGGCTGCATTTGAGAGCGCTCGGGATCGGGCTCGGACGACGATCGGCATGAGGGCCGGCGCGCATGAAGGCTGCCCGCTTGAAGACGGGTATCTGGTCGCGGAAGCCGACAATGGCGCTGCGAGCCGTCAGTCGAAGGTAAAAGCGGCCCGCAAGGGCCGTTTTTGTTTGGCATGTCGGACCTTGTAATCAAGGCCTACGAGGTCGGCTGATCGACAATTGCCGCAACGATACGGCGCACGATCGGCAAGACCGGCAGCAGACTTGGAAAGCCCACTAGCCATGATGCTCCCCATGCATACGGCCAGGTCGCCACGAAACCGGTTGTCCAGCCGGCATTGATCAGCGTCGCTACCGCGGAAACAATGCACGACATCAGGATGGAAAGTACGAATGGCATTACCAGCGCATTGTAGGAGGCCGGTAGCTTCCTCGATTTCAAAACCTTGTGGGATGACGGTCGCATCACCTATCTCCTTCTCGAAAAGTGAAAGTATGCGCGGCTGGGCGCAGCCAGGCGGCCTGCGCCATTTGCTGGGCCAGGTTCCGAATAAAGCCGCGCAACGAACGCGGTTCGCGGCCCAGGGCGGCGCGCAATGTCAGACTGTTTCCGCCAAGGCCATAGTGGGCATAGTGGGCGTATATTTTGGCCAGCACCTGCATTTGGCGGTCATTGTAGGGAAGGCGTGCCTCGGCCGCCCACTCGCCAAATGTCGGCTCACCAGAAGAGATGGGTCGGCCAAGTTCCTCACTCATCATCGCAACGAGGTCTTCCCGGCTGTGCATGCCGTCAGCGCACAGATCGAGGGTCGCGTAGGACAATCGCGCTTCGGTTAGGGCGATCGCCGCCACCTCAGCGACATCGCGGTAGTCGACGCGGGCCAGCTTCGCCGTCTTTGGAAACGGTTCCGAGAAAACACCATGTTCAACGACGGACGGCCAGGCCGCTGCGAGGTTCTGCATGAAATTGGCAGGGTGCAGAATCGTATATTCCATCGTCGTCGAGTAGAGAGCAGCCTCGACAGGCACCTTGCTGGCATGGTTCTTCAGTCGCGTATTGGTAGGCTGGATCACCGACGAGAAGACGAACTTTCGAACTCCTGCTCGCGTGGCGGCCTCAACCATGGCAACGCCCATGGCTGCTTCATCGGGAGCAAAAGCCGGCCCAATGTGAAAGACGCCGTCGACGCCCGCGACCGCCCTTTCGAGGCTCTGACGATTTCGCAAATCTCCTGTCGCAACCTCGGATGCCCCCAGCTTCCGGGCCTTTTCGGCATTCGCAGGGTCGCGAACGAGCGCTCGAACATTGGCATTGCGGCGGACAAGTTCAGGCACGACAAGTCCCGCAACTCGGCCTGTGGCACCAACAACCAGAACAGTTGGATTGGCTACTTGCATGACGATTTCCTTCCATCAAGCCTGTCCTCGCGGGACAACTTGCAGAGAGGTACGACGTCGCAATTGTCGTTACAATTACCCTTTTTTGCGATATATTATGTCGAATTTCGGGAGAATGCATGAGCCGGATGGACGATTTCGAGGCTTTCATCGCGATCGTCGAGCATGGAAGTCTGACGACTGCCGCACATCGGCTGAACCGCTCGCTGCAGTCGGTCAGCCGGTCCCTGGCGGCACTGGAGCAATCAGTCGGCGTCGAGCTGATCCACAGGACAACGCGTCGCTCGACACCGAGTGAAGTCGGAGCAGCCTTTTTCAACCGGATCAAACCCGCGGTCGACGAAATAAACGACGCAAGACTTCAGGCGATCAATCAACGATCGGAGCCGGCAGGCGTCCTGCGCATCGGGGCGCCGGTTCTGTTTGGCCCGAACGTCCTGATGCCTGTCATCGCGGAATACATGCGGACATTTCCCCGGGTCGAGGTCGATCTTCAACTTTCCGATGGATTTGCCGATCTTGGCGCCGAAGGTCTCGACCTGGCAATACGCATCGGCGATTTGCCGGATTCCAACTTGAAAGCCAAACGCCTGGGAGCGTTGCGGCGCGTTGTGTTCGGCGCGCCTTCCTATTTCGCGCGGTGCGACCGGCCGGCCCATCCCTTCCAGCTGAGTGAGCACAGTTGCATCATCAGAACCGCTAACGAGCGTCCAGGTGAATGGACGTTTCAGATCGACGGGAAACCCCGGACCGTGAAGGTCGCAGGCGCTTTTCGCTCCAATCTGATGACCTCGGTCTATGCCGCCGCAATCCACGGACTGGGTTTGGGCTTCTCGCCTCTGTGGCAGATAAGACATTTGGTCGACGACGGTCTCGTCGAACTGGTTTTGACGGAATTCGAGCCGGCACCGGTGCCGATCCATGCCTTGTGGCAGGAAGGCCGGTCATCTTCGGCCAAGGTTCGGGCATTTCTGGATTTATTGGCATCCCGCCTGGAACTCAAAAGCCTGTAGCATCGACGGGTATTTGAAGCGCTCCAGGCCGGAAGAGATCGGGCAGATCGAGCCTGTTTTGCGATTACCGCGCATGGCGCTGATTGATCCTGAGCGGGCTCCAGATCTCACATCCCCGTCGCGTCCAGGAAAGCCGCGCGTCCTCGGGACGCCGCGGCTCATGGAATCAGACCTTGGCGACGATCTTCATGAAGGCCGGCATGTCGTCGCCGAAGCCGACGGTGCCGTCATTGTCTTCACCGCGGTTGTTGCCGCGGGCAGGGCGGCTGTTGCTGGCGCGCTGCGGCCTTGTGTCGCCGCGTTCCGGGGCGCGGTTCTCGTTGTTGCGATCGGAGACCTTGCGGTCGCTGTTTTCGGAGCGGATCGCTTCCTTGCGCTGATGCCGTTCGCCGATGTCGGCGACCGCGGCCTCGGCTACCACCGGCTGTTCCTCGCGCGCGGCATCTGCCGCTGGCGCGTCGTCGCTGCGCTTGGCATGGCGTTCGCGCGGCTTGCGCTCGCCACCCTCCTTGCGATCATGGGGCTTGCGGTCCTCGTCCTTGCGGCCGGCGCGGCGCGGAGCGCCACGGCCACGGCGGGGCGCTTCGTCCTCGCCGCCTTCGCTGGCGACCACGGTCGACAGGTCGCCGTCATGCCACTCGATCTTGTTGCCGATCAGCCGCTCGATGGCGTCGATGTATTTGGTGTCGGACTTGGTGGCGATGGTGAAGGACTTGCCCGAGCGGCCGGCACGGCCGGTGCGGCCGATACGGTGGACATAGTCTTCGGCGTGGATCGGCACGTCGTAATTGAAGACGTGGCTGACGTCGGGAATGTCGAGGCCGCGCGCGGCGACGTCGGACGCCACGAGATAGCGCAATTTGCCATCGCGGAAATTGGCCAGCATCTGCATGCGGGCGCGCTGGTCCATGTCGCCATGCAGGGCGCCGGCGTCGAAGTCATACTTCAACAGCGAGCGGAACAGCTCCGCGACCTCGACCTTGCGGTTGCAGAAAATGATAGCGTTCTTCAGCTCGGCGTCTTCGGCCTTTATCAGATTGCGTAGCGTCTCGCGCTTGTCCCACGGCTTGGAGCCGGACTTGACCAGGCGCTGGATGATGTTGGTGGCAGCGGATGCCGCCTTGGACACCTCGACGCGCACCGGCGCATGCAGGAATTTCTCGGTGAGCTTGGTGATCTCCGGCGGCATGGTCGCTGAGAAGAACAGCGTCTGCCTGGTGAACGGGATCATCTCGCAGATGCGCTCGATGTCGGGGATGAAGCCCATGTCCAGCATGCGGTCGGCCTCGTCGATGACGAGGATCTCGACGCCGTTGAGCAACAGCTTGCCGCGCTCGCGGTGATCGAGCAGACGGCCGGGTGTGGCGATCAGCACGTCGGCGCCGCGCTCGAGCTTCTTGTCCTGCTCGTCGAAAGAGACGCCGCCGATCAGCAGCGCGATGTTGAGCTTGTGGTTCTTGCCGTATCTGATGAAATTCTCTTCGACCTGCGCGGCGAGCTCGCGCGTCGGCTCGAGGATCAGCGTGCGCGGCATGCGTGCACGGGCCCGGCCTTTTTCGAGGCGGGTCAGCATCGGCAGCACGAAGGAGGCCGTCTTGCCGGTGCCGGTCTGTGCTATGCCCAGAATATCCTTGCCGAGCAAGGCATGCGGGATGGCCCCAGCCTGGATCGGCGTCGGCACGGTGTAGCCGGCATCGGTGACTGCGGAAAGGACCTTCGGCGACAGGCCGAGGTCTGAAAAGGTCAACGCTTCTGGAGCGGTCGTGGTGTCTGAGGACAAGAGTTGCTGTCTTTGGCTGGTTCGGGGAAGCGCAACGGCATCCGTCGCGGCAAGCACAGCGTGCCTGCAAGATTGGTATTGCGATTAGGCGCAAGCCCGCGATTTGTCAACAGAAACGGGCGGGATTGGCACGATTGTGAAAACGTAAGCTTAATCGCGATGCTTAATTAGGTAGTCACTCTTTGCGCCGGCTCAATAGCGAAATTGCTCGGCGAGAATGCGTTCGTTCCACGAATGGTTGGGATCAAACAGCAGCGTCGCTGTCGCAGTCGGCGATTCCCGGACCGTCACGGAAGCCACCGCCTTGACCTCGGTATGGTCGGCGGCGGTGTTCACCGGGCGCTTTTCCGACTCCAGAATATCGAAGCGTACGGTCGCCTTGTTTGACAACAGGGCACCCCGCCAACGGCGCGGCCGGAACGGGCTTACCGGGGTCAGCGCCAGCAGCGGCGCATCCAGCGGCAGGATCGGACCGTGCGCCGACAGATTGTAGGCGGTCGAGCCGGCCGGCGTCGCGATCATCACGCCGTCGCAGTTCAGTTCCTCGATTCGTACCTGCTCATCGACGGTGATGCGGATCTTTGCCGTCTGGTAGGACTGACGCCACAGCGCCACCTCGTTGATGGCGAGTGCCGAAACCGTCTCACCCTCATGCGTCACCGCCAGCATTTCCAGCGGGCGGATCGTTTCGGCGACCGCGGCAGCAATGCGCTCGGTGAGGCCGCCGACGCGGTACTCGTTCATCAGGAAGCCGATGGTGCCACGGTTCATGCCGTAGACCTTCTTTCCCGTGCTCATCGTGTCGCGCAAGGTCTGCAGCAGGAAGCCGTCGCCACCCAGCGCCACCACCACCTGGGCGTCGTCGAAGGATGCCTGGCCATAGCGGGCCGACAGGCTCTCCATCGCCGCCTTGGCATCGGCAGTGTCGGAGGAGACGAAGGCGAGATTGGCTTTGCTCATGACATTCCGATGGCGGTCGGCCGATGGCGGTCGGCGGCGGTTGCGTGGGGTAGCATGGGCAAGCGCATCTGCAAAGGGAGGCATCGTCCGGCGCAGTTGCGGCCGCGGCGAAACGAAATCGGCGGCTCGCGCTTCATGTCGCCGGAACGGCGAATGTGATGGTTAAGAGCGAGCTTAAACACTCGTAAAGCCTGATCGATCATGTTAGCCGACAGAGGATGGGTGGCTGGGGGGCTAGCCAGTCGAGACCTGTCTATTGCCGGTGACACGCCTGATTATCGTCTTCCTTGTGATGGGAAGTTTCGCCCTTCTGTTTGCGGAGCTTGTGCGGCAGTCCGAAGACATGAGCTCCAGGCCGATGGCCTCACGCTGCGGCGGCGCCGGCGTGCCATGCCCCCAAAACGCGTTGTAGGCTGAAGCCAATCTGCCAACGAAGATCCGTCGCCTACTGCGCGACAATCCTCAGGTTGGCGTTGCCGTAGAATGTGTAGGCGAGATAGGTCGGATCGCCGGTCTGGTAGAATTCTCTGCGGACATCCTGCAGGATCTCGGCCAGATAGACCGGCCCGTCCGTGATCCGCGTGCTGATGCCGCCATAGAAATCGGTCGAGAAGGCCGCTGCCGCGCGGTCGGTCAGTGGCCACATGCCGCCGATGAAGCCGGAAGCGCCGCCCGCCAGCACTGCCGGACCCCAGCCCTGCACGAAGCCGCCGAGCATCTGCGAACGGCCGGTGTCGCAGGCGTTGAAAAAGTAGAACGGATTGCCCTTGCCATGCGCGGTCGCGACCAACGCAGCCCATGTATCCGGGTCGAGCGACTGATCGACGAGATCGATGGCAAAGACCGGCCGGCCGCTGCTCGGCTGGTTGACCTCGCCGTGACCGGAGAAATGAATGAAACCGGTCGAGACTTCACCGACCAGTTTCTCGAAAGAGATGAAATCGCCATCGAAGCGGCGGTAGCCGGCAAGCTTGCTCAGTGCCGCGATCTCGTCCTGCTGAAAGCGCAGCGACTGCTTGTCGACATAGGAGGGCGCGACGGCCGCGACGCCGGTGAAGGTCATGCGGTCGAGCGGGTTGTCGACCTGTGAGGCACTGCTGCGCGGAGCCCAGCGCGCCAGCCGGTAGCCCATGCCGAGAAAACCGTCGGCTATAGCGCCGTCGACGCTGCGCGGACGGATCAATTCCCAGGGCAGTGTCGGGCTGTTCGAGGTGATCTGGATCGAATGCAGCTCGCCTTTGCCGCGCAGCGACCAGAACACGTCCTTGAACGCTTTCGGCACATAGTCGCGGTAGAGCGCATCGCCAAAACCTTCGGCGGCCAGCGTGACAAAGCGCTTTTGCGCGCCCGGATCGCTGCTTGCGGCAGGCTGCTGCAGCGAAACCGCGCCGCGCAAGCTCAGGCCGAGCTGCAGCAGGCGGCGGTATTCGGAGTCCAGCCACGCCGCCATCTCAGGTGGCGTCGAGAAGGTATCGGTCACCGGACCGGCCAGATGCGGCGAATGGATGATGATCTGCCCCGAACCCAGCCCGCTCGGATCGTCATAGAGGATGGTCACGTCGAGATCGGGAACGTCATCGCCGCCCGCGCCGCCAAGCGTGACATCGCCTGTCACCGCCGGTTGCGGCGGCGCTGCGGCCAGCATCAGCATGGCAGGTGCTGCGGAGCGTTCGGCTGCGGCGCTCCGAGCGGCTGCCTCGACAGGCGCCGTGCGACGGATGACAACGGACCGCGATGCCGATCCCAGGAACCTCCCGGCGCTGTAGATGCGCGCGATGAACTGGGCCGGCTTGCTGTCCTTGGCGATCGGCCGCGCCTTGACGTCGAAGCGGACGAAGTCGCTGTCGCCCTGGCGGTAGAGCGTCGTCCGTCGGCTCCATTTGCCGCCGTCAGCGAGATCGAAGCCGGAGGCGAACAGATCGATATCGATCGGCCATTGCTCGGCTCCCGCCGGCATCGCCATGGCCAGGGCGCCATCTTCTGTCACCGACGAGCCCGGCGCTGCCTTTACCTTCACTTCGGGCGTCAATTGCTCCTCGGTCAGAGCGATCGAAACGGTCACCGTCCCGCCGGCGACAATCTCATCCGGCGCATCGATGGTTGGATGGCGCACCACCTCGACAGCGCCCGTCTCGGGTTGTGGAAGGGCGCCGCCGGAAGGAGGGCTTTGCGTCTGGTCGATGGGCGGCGGCGCTGGTTTCGGTTGCGCCTGCGCCTCCGGCTGACTTTCGGCGCCGGTCGCGGGTGGCGGGGCCGATGTCATGCCGTCCTCAGGGGGGATCCCTGCCTTATCGGGGGGCGGTTCGGCGCCGGTGGCTCCGCCATCCTGCGGATAGGTCCCGCCGAGATTGTTCTGGGCAGCGGCCGCAGCCGCGTCTTCAAGACGTTGCTTTTCCTCTTCGTATCGTTGCCGAGCCTGCTCTTCCTGCAATTGGCGCTGCTGTTCCTGGCGTTTGTATTCCTCGTAGAGCGCCGCCTCCTTGGCGCTGTCGCCCATCGCGGCATCGGGACTGCCGGAGCCCGGTGCAACGTCCATGGGGTAGGGCTCCTGACCGCTGCCATCGGCGTAGTCGCTGCCATCAGGCTCCCAACCGCCACTCCCGGAGATGTAGCCGCCGCTCGCCATCGCCGGCGGTGCCGGTTCCGGCACAAGCGGCAGCGCCGGTGCCGCGCCGGCCACCTGGTCCGGCGTCAGCACAAAGGCAGCGTCTGCCGAGCGGCCATATGCCATCCATGGCCACTGGGCGCCTGACGTTTTGTCGATAGTGGTTTGCCTGACCGAGGCGAGGATGATGGCTATGTCCGCGCCGCGCTTGACCAGCGCAGCGGTGAGCGCATCGGCAAATACGGTGACGGGGCGGGCTTCGTCCAGTGCAACGGTTCCGGGTTTGGCCGACAGGGCGACGATGGCGTGGGTGAGGGGATCGACCGCCGCCAGACCCTGCATCACGCCGGAAGTAGGGTTGTGGCCATCGCCGGGATTGTCGAGCAGAACCACCTTCAATGTCGGGGTTGCCTCGAGCGCCTGCATGAACAGATCGAGGGGCAATGCCGTCTGGTCGACCGTTTCCTTTGAATCGATCCGGGTGCCGCGCGTCAGTAAATAGTTCCTGCCGTTGGCCTGCGCGGTGTGGCCGACATAGTAGAAGATGCCGATTGAGTCCGGATTGGCCAGGGATTGGGCGAAATCATGCATGGCGCGCGCGACATCGGCGCGGTCGCCATCCGACACCTGCCGGACGGTGAAGCCAAGCGATCGTAGTGTCGCTGCAACGAGTTCGGCACTGAGGTCGGCGTTGGCGATTGCCGGTGAGCCCTCATAGGCCGGATTGGCGACAACCAGCGCTATCCGCTCTTCGCCGCGCGCAGCGGAGAAGAGCGCCATGGTCATCAGCAGCACGACCGCCAGAAAAAGGCGCATGACCGTGATCCAAGCCCTGCAGGCTGCGGCGCTCACGCCACGGCTTGCCCCAATTCATCAATGGCCCAACCTTGACCATATCATGTCGGCTTCGCCGGCGCACTGCCGGTGCCGATGATGCAGTTGTGTCGCTAAAAGATATTGACTGTATGTTTAGTAATTAATACCGTTGCCCGAGATACCGAGTTGGTCAGCCGGCATTCGCCGGTGAATGATCACCAGGACGAAGGGAACTTAGGGGCTCGAGGCGCAATCCCGCCGGTCCCAACAATGGGAGACACAAGCATGCAGTTGAAATCGACCGCCACGGCGCTCGGCCTGTCGCTGCTGGCGATGACCGGCATTGCCCGCGCCGAGGGCGAACTCCAAATCTACAATTGGGGCAACTACACCAGCCCGGACCTGATCAAGAAGTTCGAGGAAACCTACAAGGTCAAGGTTACCGTCACCGACTACGATTCCAACGATACGGCTCTGGCCAAGGTCCGCCAGGGCGCTTCCGGCTATGACATCGTCGTTCCATCGGCCAGCGTGATGCCGATCTGGATCAGCGAAGGCCTGCTCTTGGAAACCGATCCCAACACGATGGAGAACTTTAGAAACGTCGATCCGAGATGGGTCGACGTGCCGTTCGACCCCGGCCGCAAATATTCGGTGCCGTGGCAATGGGGCACGACCGGCATCTCGGTCAACAAATCGGTCTATGCGGGCGATCCGAACACCTCGGCGATTTTCCTCGATCCGCCGCCGGAACTCGTGGGCAAGATCAATGTCGTGCCCGAAATGGGAGACATCATGTTCCTCGCCATTGCCTATGAGGGCGGTAAGTACTGCACCGACGACAAGGTGCTTTTGAAAAAGGTGCATGACAAGCTCATCGAGGCGAAAGCGAAATGGCTGTCGCTCGACTATGCGGCCGTCGACGGTCTCGGCAGGGGCGACATTGCCGCCGGCGTCAACTGGAACGGCATATCGCTGCGCGAGCGGCTGGAGAACGACAAGATCGTCTACGGCTATCCCAAGGAGGGCTTTCCAATCTGGATGGACAATGTCGCGGTGCTCAAGGATGCCAAGAACGTCGAGAACGCCAAGCTCTTCCAGAATTTCATCATGGACCCCAGGAATGCAGCGATGATCTCGGCCTTCGCGCACTACGCCAACGGCATCAAGGGCTCCGAGCCCTTCCTGCCGGCCGATATGAAGGGCGCGCCCGAAGTGGATGTTCCGGCCGAATTTGCCGACAAGGGCCAATTCATGTCGGCCTGTCCCGCCGACGTCCAGGCGCTCTACACCAGGATCTGGACCGATCTGCAGAAATAGCAGCGCCGCCGGCCGAAGCTGACCAACATCGGGCCGCGGATCGCGGCCCTGCCATCGCCAATGCCAGATGCCGTAAAGCCGCCGCGGGAGATTTTCGATGTCCGATCTCGACCTTTGCTACATGCCGGCCAGCGAGGTGTTGCGGCTGTTCAAGGCGAAGAAACTGTCGCCTGTGGAACTGATGCAGGCCACCATCCGCCGCGCCGAGGCGACCAAGGCGACGATCAATTGCCTTACCTTCACGCATTTCGACGAGGCGATGGCTCTCGCCAGAAAAGCCGAAGCGAAATACGCCAGGGGCGCCAGGACCGGCGCACTCGAGGGCCTGCCGATCGGCATCAAGGATGAGAGCTACATCAAGGGCAAGCCGACCTCGCATGGCTCGCTGCTGTCCGGGGACGCGCTTGGCGGCCATACCTCGACGATGAACGAGCGTGTCATGAAGGCCGGCGGCATCGTCCACGCCCGCACGGCGACGCCCGAATTCAGCTGCGCCGGTTATACCTGGTCGAAGCGCTGGGGCGTCACGCGCAACCCCTGGAACCCGGATTTCACGCCGGGCGGGTCGTCGGGAGGTTCGGCGGCAACGCTGGCCTCCGGCACGTCGTCGATCGCAACCGGCTCGGACATAGCGGGCTCAATCCGCATCCCTGCCTCGGCCTGCGGCCTGGTCGGCTTCAAGCCGCCTTACGGCCGCAATCCCGATGAGCCGCCGTTCAATCTCGATTTCTACTGCCACACCGGGCCCTTGGCCCGAAACGTCGGGGATGCGATCCTGCTGCAGAACGTCATGGCCGGGCCGAGCCCGCTCGACATCGCCACGCTGCGCCCGAAACTGCGCCTGCCGCTCGACTACAAGCCGATCAAGGGTTGGAAGATCGCATTCTCCATGGATCTCGGGTCCTTCGAGGTGGATGCGGACGTGCGCAAGAACACGCTCGCTGCCTGCGATGTGTTCCGCTCGCTCGGCGCCACCGTCGAGGAGGTGGACCTCGGCTGGGGCGACGAGGTGCTCAAGGCCGGCATGGCCTATCTCGAACATCTCTTCGGCGCCTCGCTGTCGCCGCTGCTCGCCAAGCACGGCAAGGACATGACCAGCTATGCCAGGCAGTTTGCGCAGGACGGCCAGAAGTCGAAGGCCACGGACTTTGTCGCAACTTTGGACGTGGCGGCCAGGATGTACCAGACGCTGGGGCCGTTGCTGGAAAAATACGATGTGCTGATCTGCCCGACCAATGCGCTTCCCGCAGTGCCGGCGGAATTCGATCAGACCAAAGGCAAGGTCGAGATCAATGGACGAGAGGTGAACCCGTCGCTGGGCTGGGTGATGACGACGCCGTTCAACATGCTGAGCCGCTGCCCGGTTCTGTCGATCCCGTCGGGCCGCGCCGCCAACGGCGTGCCGACAGGCATCCAGATTGTCGGCCGCACCTATAGCGACGCTGACGTGTTCCGGGCGGGTATGGCCTATGAGACGGCTCGTGGTCAGTGGTACACGAATGCCGGGACACGCCCGACGCTGTGAGTCCGCAGGGCGCCGGCATGCCAAGGCAGCGGCGGGATGTTTCGGCCGCCGGGGAAAGGACTGACGACAATGGCGCAACGCATAGCCACTCCGGATGCGGGAAAAAGCAAGGCGGCAAAGGGTGCGGCGAACGACGCCGCGCCCAAGGACCGCCGGCGCGAGCGCGGCGAAGCGAGCGTCCAGCGCATCATCGACGCCACCATCGAGCTCATCGCGGAGGAGGGGCTGGCCAGCGTCACCATGCAGCGCATTGCCGGGCATGTCGGCTCGTCCAACGCACTGGTGGTCTTTCATTTTCGCAGCAAGGAGAACCTGTTCCGGGCCGTCCTGCAATATCTCAGCGACCAATATGACGCGCTGTGGCTGACGCTGGTGCGGGCGCCCGGCCTGTCGCCGGTCGAGCGGGTCTTGGGCGCGGTCGATTGCGCGCAACGCTTTGCCCGCCAGCATCCGAATTGGGTGTCGGTCTTCGTCGTGTTCTCCAGCGACCGCAAGAGCATGCAGCTCTACAACGAGATAGGCCTGCCCAGCGATCTCGCCTACACGGCCGAAGCGCGCGAACTGCTGATCGAGATTTCGCGCAGCGGCGGTTACACCGGCGTCGACATAGACACGCTGTCGGAGAGCCTGAATTATCTGGTTCACGGCGCCTGGTATTGGGACCATCTCAACCCGTCCAGCCGCGACACCGACGTGCTGCGCAAGACCATGCTGCTCCTGCTGCACCAGGCCTTTCCGCGGCATTTTGACTTGGGGTGAGATGCGGCCATTGCGAGCGACGACAGCGTCCTCTGCAAACCTAACCCGAAAATCTCTACGATGCCTTGATCTCTGTAAAAACGCTTGCACAATCCAGAGGTGGCGAGCTAAACAACCCAGGGATGCATTCGAGGGTGGGTAAATGTGGCATTGGGCGATACTTCTGTTGCTGATTGGCGTGCCGGTTTTCTTCGCCGTCCGGTCGTCGCGCAAATCCTCACAGAGCCCAGATGACCTCGTGGGGTTCGGCGGCTGGCTGATCCTGCTGGCGATCAGCCTGTCCCTTTCGCCGTTGCGCACACTTGTCGATATGGCCAGTCTGGTCAAAACCTACCAACAGCTTGTTACAGTGCCCAACGGGGCCTTGGCCATCTATGGCGAGGCAGCCCTCAATCTGGCATTTCTGGTGCTTCAGCTGGTCGTGCTTGTTTCGATGCTGCGGCGAAGCCACCGCTTCCCGCAGCTGTTCATATGTCTGTGGTTTGCGATCCCTCTCTTGTTCATACTGGACGCAGTTTGGATATCGACTGTGCTTGGTGTCCCGGTAAACCGTTTGCTTGCCGGAGGAGCTCTGGTTACACCTTTGGCATCCTTCATAGTCACAGGGATCTGGGCCGCCTACGTCTACAGGTCGGTCAGGGTGAGAAACACGTTCGGCGATACGGCGGCCATACAGGCTGCGACATTTTCCTAGAAGGTCCGACGGCTGCGAGTTGGCCTGATGTCGTGCTGCCAGCTCCGCCGAATAGAACCGTCGGCAGTCCTCCTTCGTCTACGAGCTTCGAAGGATGGCCCGCCATCCGAAGCTCGAAGAGCGAAGGATGGTGCCCCCGGACGGAATCGAACCGCCGACCTTCGGTTTACAAAACCGCTGCTCTACCAGCTGAGCTACAAGGGCACGGCGCTCCGGTTAGCATATTTCGTGCGCCAGTAAAGACAAAACTCCGTTTCGATCGCTAATGGACCCCGCCGAGGTGGGCGGGCCGCCATGCTGAAAACCGCCAATGCGATCCCTACATATCTCTCAGGTGCAAACGCATCGAACGGGGTGTCGCATGATCAGACTTGTCATCATCCTGCCGCTTGTCGTCATTGCCTGGCTGCTTGCGGTAAAGCTCATCAGGGACGTGAAGAGCGCCAATGTCGACTGGACCGGCATCGCCGCCATCGTCGGTTTTATCGCGATGGCGTTTTGGCTGCGGCATGTGACTGGGATGGGATGAATGGTGAATGGGCAAACGCCTTTCGGACGATTGACTATTCACAATCCACCCAAAGCCTTCGAACCTTTCACCACGTCACCGCAACTGATCTCCAGAGGCGAATGGTCGCCTCGATCAAGGAGATCATCATGTTGAAGCGCACTCTTACTTCGGGCCTGGTCGCCATCTTCCTCGCCACCGGCGCGCTCGCCGGTACCGTCCAGTCGTCCTCCGCTCACGGCCATCATCACCACCATCATCACAAGCACCACGACAAGCCCTGGTGGTGGTGGAACCATCACCACAAGCACCATCACCACAAGCATCATCATCACCACGGGAAGGTGATCATCTTCCTTTGAGCGAGACGACCTGCCTCGCGGAAAGGGCGGCTTCGGCCGCCCTTTTTTGCGTTGAGCGCTCGATCGATCAGATCATGGTTTCCATCGGCTGATTTCCAGCCTTCAAGAAAATCCCAAATTCTTTCGAACCTTTTTCCGCGCCGAAACGACAGATGATCAAGAGGCGGATGGATCGCCTCTCGCAACGAAACAAGGAGATCGTCATGTTCACGCGCAAAATCGCTTCTGCCCTCATCGCCAGCACCGTCGCCGCCACCTCGCTGGTCGGCACCGTCCAGCCGTCGGCCGCCCACAGCCATCACCACAACCGCGAAATCGGCATCGGCATCGCCGCCGGCGTCGGCGGCTTCGTGCTCGGCAGCCTGCTCAACCAGCAGCCCCGCACCGTCTATGTCGACGACGAGGGTGGTTCCTGGCACGTCCGCCGCTGCGCCAACCGCTACGCCAGTTACGATCCTTACTCCGACACCTATGTCGGCTATGACGGCTACCGCCACTATTGCCGCCTCTAAGAGAGGGAAGGCACACAATACGGAAAGGGGGGCTGTACGCAGCCCCTCCTTTCTGCATTTGAGTGCGGTGCGGGCTATGGTTTGGAGATCGGCAATCCCGCTGCACGGCAGATGCGGGCAACACTCGCATTCTGCGATTGATCGCCCATGGCGATGAGTTCGAAGCTGCTTCCTTCATCCGGATAGATCTTGGCGGCGAACGGTTGGTCTGTTGTATGACCACCGGACGACGTCTTTGCAGCGACATGGCCGCAGACCAGGATTTCGCGGCGGCCGTCAAGCGTTCGCTCGCCGGCACGCATCGTCCCGAATTTGGCGGATACAGGATCCTGCAAATGCTGGCGAATGCCGATCGTGATTGTCTCCTCCAAAGCGAGCGAGATCGGAATCTCGCTGACTTGCTGGGAGACAGGGGCGGGCTCGGGCGCCGTCGCCACGCATCCGCACAGTGAAGCGGCGAGCAAAAGCTGAAGCGTTCTCCTCATTATGGTCGGAACCCGCCGATCATCCTCGTCACCTCAGCGGCGGCGTCGTGCACCAGCGGCCCGATCTCGTCCAGCCGCTCCATCGTCACCCGCACCGTCGGTCCGGAGACCGAGACGCCGCCAATTGGCTCGCCGAACTCGTTGAAAATGGCGGCGGCTACGCAGCGCATGCCGGGATGCCGCTCCTCGTCGTCGACCGACCAGCCGCGGTGCTTGATGACAGCCAGGTCATGGGCCAGCGCCGAAATGTCGGACAGCGTCTTGTCGGTGAAGCGCTGCAGGCCCGACTTGCGCAGGATGGCGGCGACGCGTTCCGGCTCGAGCTGCGCCAGCACCGCCTTGCCGATGCCCGAGGCATGGAACGAGCTGCGCGTGCCCGGGCGGAAGAAGGCGCGGATTGCCTGATGCGTCTCGACCTGGCTGACGAAAACGACGCAATCGTCCTCGGCGACGCCGAGATTGGCTGTCTCGCCGGTCTTCTCCATCAATTCCTGCATGACCACGCGGGCCCGGTCGACAAGCTTGCGGCGGCGCAGGAAGGCGGCACCCATGCGGTAGGTCTCGACGCCGATCGACCACAGCTGGTCCGATGTATCGAACTCGACCATGCCGTGGTTCTGCAGCGTCGTCAGCATGCGGTAGGCGGTGGACGCCGCGAGCTCGCTACGCGCCGAAATCTCGCTCAGCGACAGGCCACTGCCTTCGGCGACGATGGCCAGGATGCGCAAGGCCCGGTCCAGCGACTGTACAGAACCGGCCTCGGACGGACCGTTGAAAGCGCGCGGCCGGCCGCGCTGGCGTTTTTCGCTGGTTTCCATGGCGGCATTGTCGCCGGTTTCGCCGAAATCGCAATGAAAAATTTTTTCATCGATTTTGATGGCCGGATTTATGGAAAACGAAAAAGCCAGGGGAATCAGTGTATAGAAGCGGTTTTCTCGAAATGAAAAATTATTCTGAAAAAATTGAAAAATGAAAACGACACTGGCATTGTCAACCAACCAACAATCTTGAGGAGGCTGGACATGGCCAGGATGCGCGCTGTCGATGCAGCGGTTCTCGTTCTCGAAAAGGAAGGCGTTTCCTGCGGCTTCGGCGTGCCGGGCGCGGCGATCAATCCGTTCTATTCGGCGCTGAAGGCGAGGGGCTCGATCCGCCACATCCTGGCGCGCCATGTCGAGGCGGCCTCGCATATGGCCGAAGGCTACACGAGAGCCAAATCAGGCAATATCGGGCTGTGCATCGGCACGTCGGGCCCGGCCGGCACCGACATGGTCACCGGGCTCTATTCGGCGGCGGCGGACTCCATCCCGATCCTGTGCATCACTGGTCAGGCGCCGCGGGCACGGCTCAACAAGGAGGATTTCCAGGCGGTCGATATCGCCGCCATAGCCGCACCCGTCGCCAAATGGGCGGTCACGGTCATGGAGCCCTATCTCGTGCCGATGGCGCTGCAGAAGGCATTTCACCTGATGCGCTCGTCGCGACCGGGCCCGGTGCTCATCGACCTGCCGGTCGACGTGCAATTGGCCGAGATCGAATTCGATATCGATGCCTATGAACCGCTGGTCCCGTTCAAGCCGGCAATGTCGCGCGCCCAGGCCGAAAAGGCCTTGGCGATGCTCAATGCCGCGGAAAAGCCGCTGATCGTCGCCGGCGGCGGCATCATCAACGCCGATGCGTCGGATCTGTTGGTCGAATTCGCCGAGATAACGGGCGTGCCGGTCATCCCGACGCTAATGGGCTGGGGCGCGATCCCCGACGACCACCGGCTGATGGCCGGCATGTGCGGGCTGCAGACCTCGCATCGCTACGGCAATGCGACGATGTTGGAAGCCGATTTCGTCTTTGGCATCGGCAATCGCTGGGCCAACCGCCACACCGGTTCGGTCGATGTCTACACCAAGGGCAAGAAATTCATCCATGTCGACATCGAACCGACCCAGATCGGCCGGGTGTTCGCGCCGGATCTCGGCGTCGTCTCGGACGCCGGTGCGGCACTAAAGATGCTGCTCGACGTCGCCACCGAATGGAAGACGGCAGGAAAGCTGCGCGACTGGTCGGGCTGGGCGAAGGAATGCCAGACCCGCAAGAAGACGATGAAGCGCAAGACGCATTTCGAGCAGGTGCCGCTGAAGCCGCAGCGCGTCTATGAGGAGATGAACAAGGCGTTCGGCCGTGACACCACCTACGTCACCACGATCGGCCTCTCGCAGATCGCCGGGGCCCAGTTCCTGCATGTCTACAAGCCGCGCAACTGGATCAATTGCGGCCAGGCCGGCCCGCTCGGCTGGACGCTGCCGGCAGCGCTTGGCGTGCGCGCCGCCGATCCGGATCGCACCATCGTGGCGCTGTCGGGCGACTACGACTTCCAGTTCATGATCGAGGAACTGGCGGCCGGCGCACAGCACAAACTGCCGTATATCCATGTCGTCGTGAACAATGCCTATCTCGGCCTGATCCGCCAGGCGCAGCGCGGTTTTGCGATGGATTTCGAGGTCAGCCTCGCCTTCGAGAACGTCAACCGCGCCAACGATCCGGAGGCCGGCTACGGCGTCGACCATGTCGCGGTCGCAGAAGCGATGGGCTGCAAGGCGGTCCGGGTGCGCAAACCGGAAGAGTTCGCCGGCGCGTTCAAGGAAGCGCAGCGGCTGATGAAGGAATACCAGGTGCCGGTGGTGCTCGAATTCATCCTCGAGCGCGTCACCAACATTTCCATGGGCACGGAAATCGACAAGATCACCGAATTCGAGGAACTTGCCGAAAGCCATGAGGATGCGCCGACGGCGATTGTGTTGCTCGATTAGGCGCGCCGATATTCAGGTGAGGCAGGCCTGCAAACGGCGCCTTCCTGCGCTTCCGGTGCTCACGTACAGAACGTACGTTCCGCTCCGGTTCTCGAAAGTCACCGTTTTCGACTCTGCCTGACCTGAATCTCAACACGCCTAGGGCCAAGCAGAAGAAGGAGAAAAAGAATGCCGCGTTTTTCAGCCAATCTGTCGATGCTCTTTGGCGAGCACGACTTTCTCGACCGTTTCGATGCCGCCGCCCGCGCCGGCTTCAAGGGCGTCGAGTATATCGGCCCCTACGACCATGCGCCTGACGTGGTCGCGGCGCGGTTGAAGAAGAACGGCCTGACGCAGGTGCTGTTCAATCTGCCGGCCGGCGACTGGGGCAAGGGCGAGCGCGGCATCGCCGTTTTGCCCGACCGCGTGCCGGAATTCCGCCAGGGCATCGCCAAGGCGATCAGCTATGCTCACGCGCTGGGCTGCGAGCAGGTCAATTGCCTCGCCGGCATCGCGCCGCAGGGCGTGGATCGTTCGGTGCTGGAAAATACCTTTGCCGAAAACCTGGCGTTTGCGGCCGAGAAACTGGAGCAGGCCGGCATCCGGCTTTTGATCGAGCCGATCAACACGCGTGACATCCCGGGCTTCTTCCTGAACTATTCGAACCAGGCGCTGGCGCTGATCGACCGCGTCGGCTCGAAGAACCTGTTCCTGCAATACGACATCTATCACATGCAGATCATGGAGGGGGATCTCGCCCGCACCATCGAGGCCAACCTCGGCCGCATCGCGCATATCCAGCTTGCGGACAATCCCGGCCGTCACGAGCCGGGGACGGGCGAGATCAATTATCCCTTCCTCTACGAGCATATCGACAGGATCGGCTATTCCGGCTGGGTCGGAGCGGAATACAAGCCGAAGGCGGGGACGGAGGCTGGGCTGGGGTGGTTTCGGGAGCTTAACGGGCAGGGGAGCGCGGCGGCTTAGGCGTCGCAGCCCCCTCATCCGGCCCTTCGGGCCACCTTCTCCCCGAGTGGAGAAGAGATAGATCGCCGAGGTTAGCGCCAGCCTCTTCTCCCCAACGGGGAGAAGGTGGCCGCGTAGCGGCCGGATGAGGGGGCGTTTCACACAGTCATTTGGAGAACAACAATGGAAACCATCGGCTTCATCGGTCTCGGCATCATGGGCGCGCCGATGGCGGGGCATTTGCTGGATGCCGGCTACACCGTCATCGCCAGCGACCACCGCTCGAAGCCGCCGGCCGATCTCGTCGCCAAGGGCTTGAGAAGCATCACCGGCCACGCGGCAGTGGCCAAGGCCGCGGATATCGTCATCACAATGGTCCCAGACACGCCGCAGGTAGCCGAGGTGCTGTTCGGCGAGAACGGTGTCGCTTCCGGCCTGAGCAAGGGCAAGCTGGTCATCGACATGAGCTCGATCTCGCCGATCGAGACCAAGGTTTTCGCCAAGAAAATGAACGATCTCGGCTGCGACTATCTTGACGCGCCGGTGTCGGGCGGCGAGGTCGGCGCCAAGTCGGCGTCGCTGACCATCATGGTCGGCGGCGAGGACAAGGCGTTCGAGCGCGCCAAGCCCGTCTTCGAAAAGATGGGCAAGAACATCACGCTTGTCGGCCCGAACGGCGTCGGCCAGACCACCAAGGTTGCCAACCAGATCGTCGTGGCCCTGACCATCGAGGCGGTCGCCGAGGCGCTGGTCTTTGCCTCAAAAGCCGGCGCCGACCCCGCCAAGGTCCGGCAGGCGCTGATGGGCGGGCTGGCGGCATCGCGCATCCTCGAAGTGCATGGCGAGCGCATGATAAAGCGCACCTTCGCGCCGGGCTTCCGCATCGAACTGCACCAGAAGGATCTCAACCTGGCGCTGGAAGGCGCCAAGGCACTCGGTGTCTCGCTGCCCAATACGTCGACGACGCAGCAGCTGTTCAACTCATGCTCGGCGAATGGCGGGGCAAAAGAGGATCACTCAGCGCTGGTTCGTGCGCTGGAGCGGATGGCGGGACATGAAGTGCGGTGAATGGTGAATGGTAAGAACGCTTCCATTCACCATTCACCATTCACTATTTCACCATTCACTTTCCAAGGAATTTCCGTGCCGCATAAAGGCTCACCGCCGCGGCGTTCGACACGTTGAGCGAGCGGATGGCGCCGGGCATGTCGAGGCGGGCGAGTGTCGTCACCGTCTCGCGCGTTTTCTGGCGCAGGCCCTTGCCTTCGGCGCCGAGCACCAACGCTATCTTTTCGCCTGAAAAACTCGTTTCGAGCTCCGCTGGCCCATCGGAATCGAGGCCAATGGTCTGGAAGCCGGCTTCGTGCAACTGTTCCAGCGCGTCGGCCAGGTTCTTCACCTCGATCTGGTCGATATGTTCCAGCGCGCCGGAGGCGGATTTGGCCAGCACGCCGGATTCCTGCGGGCTGTGGCGGGCCGTGGTGATCAGCGCACCGGCGCCGAAGGCGACCGCCGAGCGCAGGATGGCGCCGACATTGTGCGGGTCGGTGACCTGGTCGAGCACCAGCACCAGTTTGGTATCGCCGAGCGCATCGAGGCGCTTGGGCTTCAGCGGCTCGGCCTCGATCAGCACGCCCTGGTGGACGGCGTCCGAACCGGTGATCTTGTCGATGTCCTTCGGCTCGACCAGTTCGGCCTTGAACGGCAAAGCGGCGAGGTCGGCGATCGCCAGCCGCTCGGCGGCATTGCGCGTCACCAACATCTTTCTGATCCGCCGGCGCGGATTGTCGAGCGCGGCGCGCACCGTGTGCAGGCCATAAAGCCGCACCAGCCCGTCGACGGCGTTCTCGCCCGGCGGCACCGGCTGGCGCGGCCGGAAGGCGGGCGCGCCGCCGGCCTTCTCGTCGCGGTGGGCGCGACGCAGCTTGGCGTAATGGGTGTCTTTGGCGGTCTTGGGCGTGTTGTCATTGCTCATGGCCGGCTTCTATAGCCGCGTCGCCGGGCCATGGATACAGGCAGAAAGCCGGCTTGCCGGGTGAGCTGTCAAAATCAGCGCATTTTGCCTTGCGGTGCGGTTGACACCCACTGGCCTTGCCGCCATAAGGCGCTTCGCTGATTTCGGACAAAACCCTGGTTTCGACCTGATCGGCGAGAATGCCTCGTTGCAAGGCTTCGACGGCAGGCTGGAGAGGTGCCCGAGTGGTTAAAGGGGACGGACTGTAAATCCGTTAGCTTAGCTTACGTTGGTTCGAATCCAACCCTCTCCACCACTGCCAGCCCGCGAACCTTGAGGACGATGCGGGTATAGCTCAGTGGTAGAGCAGCAGCCTTCCAAGCTGAATATGCGGGTTCGATTCCCGCTACCCGCTCCAAACACTCATCAGATCTCTGCGAATATCTCGACAACGTTGCCGTCCGGATCGCGGAAGAACACTGTCCTGTGGCCCCATTCCTGGTCGGTGAGCGGCAGGACCGGCTGCACGCCCTTGGCCTGAAGCGCCTCGGCGCAGGCAGCGACCATCTCCGGCGCCACCCGGAATGCCAGCTGCAGCGACAGCGCATCCCGCTGCTGCGGCGTGTCGTTGAACATCATGCCGAGGCTGGTTAAGGCCAGCGTGTTCGGGCCGACCCGATATTCGATCCACCTGTCGCCGAGTTCGCGCTGCGGCTCAAATTCCATCACGTCCCCGTAGAAGTGCCGCATGGCGGCCATGTCGCGGGCGAAGATGACGGTGTAGTCGATCTGACGGATTTCATTGAGCGCGTTCATTGTCGAAGTTCCGTGGCTGATGTTGCGATCGCTCGCAACCTAGCTTTCCTTTAAAATGATACAAGACTATAGCTTATACTGGTATTGACGGTGACAGAATGACGTATGGCGGCCCACGGCACGACGAGCTTGCCCGCTTCCTGCGCGAGCGGCGGGACCGCTTGCCGCGGATCGATGGCGCCAATGGCCGCCGCCGGGCGCCGGGCCTCAGGCGCGAAGAGGTCGCCGCCGAGGCGGGGATCAGCACCACCTGGTACACCTGGCTCGAGCAGGGACGGGAGGTGAACGCGTCGCCGCAGGTGCTTCGCTCGCTGGCGCGGGTGCTGAGACTGAGCCGGTCGGAGCAGGCCTATCTCTTCCAATTGGCGCGGCCCGATCTCGATTGGCGAAACCGGCTCGGCGCGCAAGGCCTGCCCAGCGCGCCGTTGCTCAGCCTGCTCGACGGGCTGGCGCCGCACCCGGCATATGTCGTCAATCGCTACTGGCAGGTCGTCGCCTGTAACCATCCGGCGGCGGTGCTGCTTGGGGATTTCGAGACGGATGATGAGTGGTCCGGCAGCCTGCTCGCCCGGCTGTTTCTCGACCTGGAATGGCGGCAGCGCTTTGTCGACTGGCCGGAGGTTTCGCGCTCGGCGGCGGCGCAGTTCCGGCTTGCCACTGTCGCCATGACTCGCGATCCGGTGCTGGCTGCGCTGGTTTCGTCACTGGAAGCGGCAAGCGAAGCGTTCGCCACGTGCTGGAACAGCCGCGACATCGCCGAGCCACCGATCTGGCGGAAATCCATCCGGCACCCTGTCGCCGGCGCGATGTCCTTCGATTTCGCCACGCTGCAGCCGGGCGGCCGCGACAGTGATTTCTCGGTTTCCGTCTACACGCCGGTCGATGCGTCGACTGCCAGGCGGTTCGCCGCGCTGGTCGGAGCAACGCCCGACAGCCGCAAGGCGGTGCCGGGCGTGTTTGCGCGTGATGCAGGCGCAGAAGTCTAGCTGTTGAAAGCGGACGCGACCTGGTGTTGCTGCGGCACCTGTCCGTTCGGCGTCAGTCTGTCGACAATGCCGGGCAGGGCTGTGGACAATTGCTTGAGCAACTCCTGCTCGTCCAGTCCGGTCCTTTGCGCGATCTCTCGAATGACCTGCGGGCCGATCGCCTTGCCCAGATCATTGGCGTTGATCGGCTGGTTCTGCCCGGTGCCGACCCATGAGTCAGCAACATTGCCTTGGCCGGCATTCTTGAGCTTGTCGAGCAGTCCGCCCAGTCCGCCAAGCAGGCCGCCGTCGCCTGAGGCCGTGGTTCCGGTGGGGGCTGGCGTTTGAGGCTGGGCGGGCTCGCCCGTCTCTTCGGCACTCGTCTGTTCGGCGCTTCTGCCGCTCAGCATCTTTCCCACCAGCAGCGCGCCGAGCGCGATCATCAGCGGTTTGGTGATGTTGCCGCCAGGTACGGCGTTGTCAAAAAGTCCCATAGGTCAATCCTCCATAACGACCAAGCCCGTCCCGCCGGCTACAATGGAGCATGCGGGCGGAAATTCAAGTTGGCTTGAGCTTTTGACAATCATGTGACCATGATCGGCCGGCGGGGGAATGGAGAGGAAAAATGGGCATTATCAGTTGGATCATCCTCGGCGTCATCGCCGGCTTTATCGGCAGCAAGATCGTCAACAAGACCGGCCAGGGCCTGATCATGGATATCGTGCTCGGCATTGTCGGCGCCATCGTCGGCGGGCTGATCTTCAGCGCCTTTGGCGCCACGGGCGTGACCGGCCTCAACATCTGGAGCCTGATCGTCGCCGTCATCGGCGCGGTGGTCGTGCTGTGGGCCTATCACCAGTTCTCCGGCAAGCGAACGCTTTAGGCACCAGTCTGCCGACTGGCTGACCGCAGGACGGCCAAACCTGCTTCGACGCGTTGACTTGAAGGTCAGGCGACGACGGTCAGCCTGCGTTTGCGTTCATCAAGCGAGACGATGGTCAGCCCGCTCGCGACCACCAGCAGGATGCCGCAGACCGCCAGGGCATTCGGGAACTGCCCGAATACCAGCACGCCTGAGATGACCGCCCAGACGGTAAAGCAGTAGTAGAACGGCGCCACCACGCCGGTCGGACCGACGCGATAGGCCATGAAGATGAAGAAATGGCCGAAGATCAGGAAGAATCCGGCGCCGGCCATGAGCAGCAGGTGCCGGGCTTCCGGCATCACCCAGCGCTCGGAAACGAGATGCGCGGCGCCCGCGCCGATCAGCACCACCACGACGGCGGAAATGGCGACGATCATGCCCGGCACTTCGGCCGCGACCCGCCTGCCGGCAAGATCGCGCGCCGCCGCCAATGCCGCGTTGCCGAGCGCCAGCAACGCATAGACCGAGATGCCCTGCATGGTCGGCTGGGCCACCATAAGCGCACCGATGAAGCCGAGCCCGATCAGCGCCATGCGCACGCCGCCGATCCGTTCGCCGAACAGGATGGAGGAGCCGACCAGCATCAAAAGCGGGGTGATCTGCCCGAGCGCGGTCGAATCGGCGATCTGCATGTTGGCCAGCGCCACGACGTAGCAAAGGATGGCCGCCAGCTCGAGCAGGTTGCGGCGCAGCACGCGTTTGTCGAAGATCAAAGGGATCTGCCTGCCATAGCCCAGCAGGAACAGCAGCGGCATGCCCCATAGCGTGGCCGCGACCCCGCGCAGGAACAGCACTTCATAGGACGGCAATCCCGCTGTGGCGAGCTTCATCATCGTGTCGTTGACGAGGTACGACCCCGTCGAAACGATCATGAACAGCGGGCCGCGTATGGAGGTCGGTATGAATTGCATGGGGCAACCAAATCAGACCGCCGCCGCAGCGGCAATGGGCCAGGCGCCGGCTGCACATCCGGCAGGCAAAGGCCAGGACATGGGCGGGACAGGACATGGGCGGGAATAGCAAACAGGTGCTGGAGCCCGCAGCCCCCATTTCATTTCCGCTCGCGCGTTCCTATATCAGCGCCACATCCCGCAATCGGATCATCGGTTGAGACCGAGTGGACAGCGCACCCGGCCACAAGGCACTTGTGTTTTTCGGCCGTAGTCGCTAATCGCCCCGCATTCGACTGAACTGAAGGTCAAGGCCGTCCAAGGAAAGAGACTATGGCAAAAGGTAAATTCGAGCGTAACAAGCCTCATGTGAACATTGGCACGATTGGCCACGTCGATCATGGCAAGACGTCGCTGACGGCGGCGATCACGAAGTATTTTGGCGAGTACAAGCGCTACGACCAGATCGATGCGGCGCCCGAAGAGAAGGCCCGCGGCATCACGATTTCGACGGCGCACGTCGAATACGAGACGGCAGCGCGCCACTACGCCCACGTCGACTGCCCCGGCCACGCCGACTATGTGAAGAACATGATCACGGGCGCCGCGCAGATGGACGGCGCGATCCTGGTCGTGTCGGCCGCCGACGGCCCGATGCCGCAGACCCGCGAGCACATCCTGCTTGCCCGTCAGGTCGGCGTGCCGTCGATCGTGGTGTTCCTGAACAAGGTCGACCAGGTCGACGATGCCGAGCTGCTCGAACTGGTCGAGCTCGAGGTTCGCGAGCTTCTGTCGAAGAACGAGTTCCCCGGCGACGACATTCCGATCGTCAAGGGTTCGGCGCTGGCTGCTCTGGAAGATTCCAACAAGACCATCGGCGAAGATGCGATCCGCGAGTTGATGGCTGCGGTCGATGCCTATATCCCGACGCCGGTTCGTCCGCTGGACAAGCCGTTCCTGATGCCGATCGAAGACGTGTTCTCGATCTCGGGCCGTGGCACGGTCGTGACCGGCCGCGTCGAGCGCGGCATCGTCAAGGTCGGCGAGGAACTGGAAATCATCGGCATCCGTCCGACGACCAAGACGACCTGCACGGGCGTCGAGATGTTCCGCAAGCTGCTCGATCAGGGCCAGGCCGGCGACAACATCGGCGCGCTGCTGCGCGGCGTTGATCGTGAAGGCGTCGAGCGCGGCCAGGTTCTGGCCAAGCCCGGTACGGTGAAGCCGCACAAGAAGTTCGTGGCCGAAGCCTACATCCTGACCAAGGACGAAGGTGGCCGTCACACGCCGTTCTTCACCAACTACCGTCCGCAGTTCTACTTCCGCACGACCGACGTGACCGGCATCGTGTCGCTGCCGGAAGGCACGGAAATGGTTATGCCCGGCGACAACATCACGGTCGATGTCGAGCTGATCGTGCCGATCGCCATGGAAGAGAAGCTGCGCTTCGCCATCCGTGAAGGCGGCCGCACCGTCGGTGCCGGCATCGTCGTCACCATCAAAGAGTAATCGAGCCCGGCATCGCCGGATCGAAACGGATAGGGGCGGCCCTCGGGCCGCCCTTTTTCGTTGGCCAGATGTGCCTGTTTGGGGTCCCAATCTCTGTTGCAAGTCTGTGAGCCTCTACAGTATAGATTGGGTTGAGGGCTTGGTCGGATGGTTCCACAGCACCGTTTGCATAGTCGGCCATGGTTGGCACTGGGGCTGATCTGCCTGGTGTCGATGCTTGCCGTGGGCAGCGCCGCCTTCGCGGCCGAGACAAAAAATTCAGAGCCGGATCCGGATCCGCCGATGCGGTTCGTCGTCGTGCGTAGCGACGCGGCGGGCTGTGAGCCGACCTGTCCGGAATGGATATCGGCCGAGGGTGCGATATCGGCCAAGTCGCCGGCGCTGCTCAAGGCTGCCCTGAAAACGCTCGGCGGCCGCAAATTGCCGATCGTCATCAACTCTCCGGGCGGCGATGTCGATGCGGCCATCGCCATGGGCCGGATGATACGCAAGAACAAGCTCGACATCGCGGTCGGCAGGACGTGGTTCGTCGGCTGCGAGCCGGGGATGAAAAACTGCAAGGAGAACGACGCCAGAGGCGCGCACTATATCGGCAGCCCCTATGTGCTCGGCAGCTATTGCGCGTCCGCTTGTCCAATGATGCTGGCCGGCGGCACCAGGCGCCTGGTCGGGCCGCTGGCCTATCTCGGCGTCCACCAGATCACGACCACGATCGTGCAGATGAACGTGCAGTATCAGGTCCGCTACCGGATCGTGAAAGGCAAGAAGCGGGTCATCAGCAAGAAGGTCGTCAGCCGCAAGAACACCGGCAGCTACAAGACCTACGAGATGAGCAAGGGGGTGGAGCGCAAGCTGTCCGCCTATTTCAAGGAGATGGGTGTCGACCTCAGCATCATCGAGACGATGAAGAGCACGCCGGCCAGCGACATCCAGCAGATCGACCTCAGCGACATGCTGACAATGAAGCTGGTCACCAGCGACGACGCTGCAGATTTGCTGACCAGCGCAAGCCTGTGCAGGCTGAACCTTCCGGCTCCGAATTGCCGGGAGATACCGGAGAACAAGCCAGCCGGCGGCCTGCCGGACGTGGCAAAGGCTGCGCCGCTGCCGGTGAAGCCGGAGAGCGCGCCGCACGATGACGGCATGCGCTTTGTCGTGGTTCGCGGCAGCAACCCGCTCTGCAATCCCGACTGCCCGGAATGGATTGCAGCGCAAGGCGCGATTACGCCCCAGACGCCGCAGAAACTCAGCCAATTGCTCGCCACGCTTGGCAACCGGCGGCTGCCGGTGGTGATCAGCTCGCGAGGCGGCGACCTCTCCGGCGCCCTGGCGGCGGGCCGGATCATCCATGAAAAGAAGCTCGACGTTGCCGTTGCCCGCACCGATTTCGTCGGCTGCGACCCGGCAGAGTGGAATTGCCTGGCCAAGGACGGCGCCTATGCCGGGCTGAGCGTCGATGGCGACGGCGAGTGCGATTCGGCCTGCGCGCTCATGCTGGCCGGTGGCGCCAGGCGGCTTGTCGGTTCCCAGGCGCGGCTCAGCCTCTATCTGATGGGGCAGAAGCAGGCGGTCAAATCCTACCTCGACGAGATGGCGATCAGCCCCGCTTTGTTCCGGGCGCTCCAGGGCAGTTCGGTCGAGCGTCAGCTCGAACCCGACATGATGCTGGAGGTCGGCCTGACGACCGGGCGCCAGTCGGTGGATGCGCTGACGGGGTCCAGCATCTGCAGATCGGCGCCGAAACCTGAGAATTGCCGCGTGGTGCCGTCGTCCAATGGCTGATCGCGCCTATCGTCATGGAAGAGAAGCCTTGCTTCGCCTTCCGTGAAGGCGGCCGCACCGTCGTGCCGGCGTCGTCATCACCATCGAGAAATAGTCGAGCCGGTGTCAGCCGGATGGACCAGGAAAAGGGCGGTCTTTGGGGCTGCCTTTTTGTTTCCGGCGTTGCGCGGCACAAGTATTGCACGATTGTTTCAAAGCTATTGCAAGCACCGTCGCCGCAACTATTATGGATTGCATTGAGGGGTTTGCCGGGCGTGGTTTTGGGACAACGTTCAGACACTGTGGGACGGTGGCGGCGCGGGCTGGTCCGGCTGTCGACGGTGGCCGCGATGGCGATGGCTGCCTTCGCCGCGAAGGCCGAGGATGCCTCCCCCGGGACATGGCAGACAGTACCCCCTCTGCAGGGAGTGCTCTATCCGACCGATCCGACGATATGGACCGACGATCACTCGGAGATGAAGTTTGTCGTCACGCGCAGCAGCGCACCTGGCTGCGAGCCCAATTGTCCGGAGTGGATCTCCGCCGAAGGCGACATCTCAGCCGGCACGCCAGCCTTGCTCAAGCGTACCTTGAAGAAGCTTGGCAGCCGCAAACTGCCCATCATCGTCAATTCCTTTGGCGGCAACGTCAATGCAGCGCTCGAACTTGGCCGGATAATCCGCAAGAACAAGCTCGATATCGCCGTAGGCAAGACCGAGTTTTCCGTCTGTTGGCCCGGGACGGATGGTTGTGGTTTTAGTTACGGCAAAGGTTCCGCCTATCTCGGCCGGGCGTCTGATGGCGCCAGCTGCAACTCCGCCTGTCCGCTGATGTTTGCCGGTGGCGTCCGCCGCGTGGCCGGCGGCTGGAACTATCTGGGTGTTCATCAGATCACCACCACCTGGTTCCCCTCCACAACGCACTACCGGACCACATATCGCGTCAAACGGGGCAAAAAATATCGGGTCACCACGCAAACGGTCACTCAAGGTGAAAGCTACAAGACCTATGAGATGAGCAAGGGGTACGCGAGAAAGATCTCGGCCTATCTCCGAGAGATGGGTATCGGGCAGGGCGTGCTGGACTTGATGAAGGCGACGCCGGCGAGCGACATCAGGCAGATCGGCCTCCACGATATGCTGACGATGAAACTGGCGACCAGCACGGACACTCTTGAGCTGTTTACCAGAGCAAGTTTGTGCATGTTCGACCCGCCGGCTCCCAATTGCCGGGAAGTGCCTGGACCGGCAGGCAAGCCGACGCCGCCGGTCGCTGCCACGACGGTCGCAGTCAAGCTCGCGAATGTGGCAGCCAAGCCCGCCGCTGTCACAAAGCCTTTGCCGGACCCCGCAGCGGCTCGTGTGGATATGAGCTTTGTCGTGGTCCGCGGCAGCGACCAGCATTGCACGCCGCAGTGTCCGCAATGGATTTCTGCGCAAGGCGCGATCACGCCTCAGACACCGCAAAAATTGCGCCAATTACTCGACACGCTTGGCAACCGGCGGCTGCCCGTGGTGATCAGCTCACGAGGCGGAGACTTGTTCAGCGCTCTGGCGACCGGACGGATCATCCATGAAAAGAAGCTCGACGTCGCCGTTGGCCGCACCGATATCGGTGACCCGGTCGAGGACGGCATCTATGCCGGGCTGAGCTTCGACGCCGGAGCCGACTGCGATTCGGCCTGCGCGCTCATGCTGGCCGGTGGCGCCAGACGGTTTGTCGGCCCCCAGGCGCGACTCAGCTTCTACCTGATGGGACAGAAGCAATTGGTGAAGACGTATCTGAATGAGATGGCGATCAGCCCCCGTCTGTTCACAGCGCTTCAGGACCGTTTCGCCGAGCGTGAGCTCGACCCTGATATGATGCTGGAGGTCGGGCTGACGACCGGGCCCCAGTCGGTGGATGCGCTGACGGGTCCCGGCATCTGCAAGTCGGTGCCGAAAGCTGAGAACTGCCGCGTGGCGCCGTCGCCCAACGCCCAGGCCGAAGCGCCGGCCAAATTGTAGCGCGGCGGGTTCACACTCGCCATCGAGGCAGGTTGAGCAGGGCGCGATTTCCGCTATCGTCGTGCCGGCGCCGGGCTGGCGGAGGATCGACAATGAGCCAGGACATCCCGACACTCTACGAATGGGCCGGCGGCATCGAAGCCCTCAACCGGCTGACGGAAACCTTTTACGACAAGGTGTCGCGCGACCCGGTGGTCGGCCCAGTGTTCAAACACATGTCGCCGGATCATCCCGCGCATGTCGCGGCCTTCATCGGCGAGGTTTTTAGCGGACCCAAGACCTACAGCGAACAGCATGGCGGCCATCGCGAGATGGTCATGCATCACTTGGGCAAGCATCTGACGGAGGAACAGCGCCGCCGCTGGATCAGCCTGCTTGCCGATGCCGCCGATGCGGTCGGGCTGCCGGACGATCCCGAATTCCGTTCCGCCTTCATGGGCTATGTCGAATGGGGGTCACGGCTTGCCAAGATGAATTCCACCCTCGGCGAGACCTGCGACCCGCAGACCGAACCGATGCCGGCCTGGGGCTGGGGCGTGCCGGGCGGGCCGTACAAGCCGCCGGCCGGGGGCTGAGCGCCGGCATGCGGCTTCAGGCAGGCGAAAAATCGAGATAGGCAGGGACAGGCTGGTCATCACCTATTCGGATTTTGGCAAAGGATCTGAAAGCGCGTCAGACAACTCTTTACAGCGCGCCCGGAAGCTTTTAGGAAGCGCCTGCGCTGAAACGCGCGTACGGGCATAGCTCAGTTGGTAGAGCGGCGGTCTCCAAAACCGCAGGTCGTAGGTTCGAGCCCTGCTGCCCGTGCCATTTTCCTCGTTGGAATCCGGCATTTTAGAAACGCCTTGTTTTGGCTCCTCGTTTGGTTGGGCTGAAGCCGCGTACTCGACGAGCGACGTTCCGAAGGCATGCGCAGAGCGAGAGCGCTGATGCGCAATGCCGAAGTCGGCGTATTTCCACGAACCGATTTCCTTGATCCAACTGCCATTGGCGAGCCAATTGCCATTTGCGTTCACAATTCAGAATAGGCATATTTTGCTGCCGCCGGCTGCTTTTCAGCGGCTGCGAATTATTGGAAGCGGGATGCTGGCCTGGCTTCTGAAATTTTCTGAACAGGGCTCTTGAACCCGTTTTCGGCCCTTCCTAATTCGTTTCGCGCCGAGGCCGATTGGCTTGGCAAAAGACGGCGCTGCTGGGCGGCGCCCTTGTACCCATGTTGCTTCAAGGAGGATGTGGCTATGAGAACCTTTGATACTCTCTATCGGACCACCGTCGGTTTCGACCGGCTTTTCGACATGCTCGACAGCGGCACGCGTCCAGACTGGCCGCCCTATAACATCGAGAAGGTCGACGAGAACGATTACCGTATCTCGATGGCCATCGCAGGCTTCAGCCAGGATGAGGTTGAGCTGACCCAGCATGGACCCGAACTGGTCGTGGTAGGCCAGAAGGCTGATGATCAGAGCGGACGCCAGCTGCTGCACCAGGGCATCGCCTACCGCAGTTTCAGGCAGACGTTCAAGCTTGCCGACCACATGAAGATCAAGGCAGCAAACCTTGAGAAGGGTCTCCTGACCATCGACATCGTCCGTGAGATTCCCGAAGAGCTGAAGCCGCGCCGCATCAGCATCGGGGCCGGCGACGCTCAGGTGGGCGGCAAGCAGATCGCCCAGGATACGGAACGCACCCGCAAAGCGGCCTGATCGTATCGATTCAGTTATCCCTGCGGTCCGCCTCCCGGCTTCGGCCGGGAGGCCCAGATTGCGGAGAATGGAGATGGACAACTTCTACGAGACACCGACACTTTCTGCGGCACGCTCGGGCAAAATTGAAACTTCTTTGTGCCTGCTCGACAATCCAGACGACGTCATCAACCATCCACGCCTCAGCCGTGGAGAAAAGCGGGCACTGCTTTCCTCGTGGGCGTCCGATGCCTGCGCGGTGGAAAACCAGCCTGCCTTGCGCCGCCTGGACAACGGCACGGTAATCCCTGTCGACCAGATTCTGAGGGCGTTGAAGGCTCTGGATGAGAAACCCACGCTGGGGAAAGAGACTTCAGGCCGGGTGCTGCCTTGGCGACCCTCCTCGCGCCGCAGCGGTCTCAAAGCTTCGCGGCGTCGTGGCCGTTCTTTCGGCCCGACGATGACGACGACCCGCCCCCGTGCCCGGCAGTGATCGCGCCGCGCCCACGCCCACCATGCGGAATGGGCGCAGTGGCCGGGGTCGAACTCGCCTGTGCCTAACTAACCCTGGGTTGATCCAGCTGCCTCGGCATGGGCAGCTGGATTCCAATCTTGCGTGCGCTTCATTTGGTTTCCAAAACAGCAGGTCGCAGGTTCGTCCGCAACGCCATTTCCTCGAACTTGTAATAGCGTGCCTGATTTCCGGATCCACCTCCTGGAATTGGGGTCCGGCATTGAAAAAGGGCAGGTGGCTTGCCATATTGGGCGAACTGAGGCATAAGGCCCCGATAGCCGGGACGGGACGACTGGATGGTTCCGAGGCGGCGTTTGGTCATAAAGCGGACACTTGCCACTTGCGTGGATCAAGAATCGGTTTTATGTAGACACAACAGACACGCGACGCGTGGAGCTGGGAAGCCGGCTTTACGCGTCCGATTTGCATGGGCGAAATGGCGCTGATTCGGCGTCGACTTGAACCCAGGCGGCACGTCCCGGCCAGCGGGATCATCCAGGAGACCCGGCCAACGGGTCTTGAAGACAGAGCGGCATATGGCTTCGAAAACCACAAATCCTTTCGTCTTTCTCCAGCAGGTCCGCGCGGAAACTGCCAAGGTGACTTGGCCGTCGCGCCGGGAGGCGATGATCTCGACGGTGATGGTGCTCGTATTCGCGGTCATCGCGATGATCTTTTTCTTCACCGCCGACGTGGCCATGGGCTACGCGATCGAGCGGTTACTGAGCCTCGGCCATTAAGTCCGGCGATTACGGAGAAGTCTTGAAATGACCGCGCGCTGGTACATCGTCCACGCCTATTCGAACTTCGAAAAGAAGGTCGCCGAGGACATTGAGAACAAGGCCAAGCAGAAGGGCCTGTCCGCCGATATCGAGCAGATCGTGGTGCCGACCGAGAAGGTCGTCGAAATCCGCCGCGGCCGCAAGGTCGATGCCGAGCGCAAGTTCTTTCCGGGCTATGTGCTGCTCAAGGCCAATCTGACCGATGCGGTGTTCTCGCTGGTCAAGAACACGCCGAAGGTCACCGGCTTCCTCGGTGACTCCAAGCCGGTGCCGATCACCGAAGCCGAGGCGCAGCGCATCCTGAACCAGGTTCAGGAAGGCGTCGAGCGGCCGAAGCCCTCGGTCACTTTCGAGATCGGCGAGGCGATCCGCGTTTCGGATGGTCCGTTCGCCTCGTTCAACGGTTTCGTCCAGGAAGTGGACGAGGAGCGGGCGCGGCTCAAGGTGGAAGTTTCGATCTTCGGGCGCGCCGTGCCGGTCGATCTGGAATTCGGACAGGTCGAAAAGGGCTGATCCGAAAACCCTGCGCCGGTTCGCCGGCAAGGGGAGGCGGCGCGGAAAGCGCGCGGCCATGAACGGGTGGGAGGCGAATGCGGCTTTAGCCGGCCGCGCGGACCGCACCACCAGACTGCAACCGCCGGTGTTCCCGATACTGGGGCCGGCATGAGATAAAGGCAGGAAAGAGATGGCTAAGAAAATTGCAGGCCAGCTCAAGCTCCAGGTCAAAGCGGGATCGGCTACGCCGTCTCCGCCGATCGGCCCGGCACTTGGTCAGCGCGGCATCAACATCATGGAATTCTGCAAGGCGTTCAACGCGCAGACCCAGGAAATGGAAAAGGGATCGCCGATCCCGGTCGTCATCACCTATTACCAGGACAAGTCCTTCACCTTCGTCATGAAGACGCCGCCGGTGAGCTACTTCCTGAAAAAGGCGGCGAACTTGACTTCGGGTTCGAAAGAGCCGGGCAAGATCAAGGCCGGCACGATCGGTCGCGACAAGGTGCGCGCCATCGCCGAACAGAAGATGAAGGATCTGAACGCAAACGACGTCGAGGCGGCCATGCGCATGGTCGAGGGCTCCGCCCGCTCGATGGGTCTGGAAGTGGTGGGCTGAGATCATGGCAAAGATTGCAAAGCGTGTATCGAAGTCCCGCGACGGCATCGACCCCAACAAGGCCTATGCCCTTGGTGAGGCGCTGAAGCTGCTCAAGGACCGTTCGACGGTGAAGTTCGACGAGACCATCGAAGTTGCGATGAACCTCGGCGTCGACCCGCGCCATGCCGACCAGATGGTCCGCGGCGTGGTCAACCTGCCGAACGGCACCGGCCGCTCTGTCCGCGTCGCCGTGTTCGCACGTGGCGGCAAGGCCGATGAGGCTCGCGCCGCCGGCGCCGACATCGTCGGTGCCGAGGATCTGGTCGACATCGTCCAGAAGGGCACGATCGACTTCGATCGCTGCATCGCCACGCCGGACATGATGCCGCTGGTCGGCCGTCTGGGCAAGGTGCTCGGCCCGCGCGGCATGATGCCGAACCCGAAGGTCGGCACCGTCACCACCGACGTCGCCGCCGCCGTCAAGGCATCGAAGGGCGGCGCTGTCGAGTTCCGCGTCGAGAAGGCCGGCATCGTTCATGCCGGCGTCGGCAAGGTCTCGTTCGACGTCAAGGCGCTGGAAGAAAACGTCCGCGCCTTCGCCGATGCCGTGACCAAGGCAAAGCCGGCTGGCGCCAAGGGCAACTACGTCAAGAAGGTGTCGGTCACCTCGACGATGGGCCCGGGCCTCAAGCTCGACGTCTCGACGCTCGCAGCGTCTTGATACGAACATCTGGATCGGCTGCCAAGGCGTTGATCCGCAAGTGAATTCCGGGCCTCCGACTTGTCGGCGGCCCGGTACCGGAAGTCGAGAGGCTTCCGGACATCCTGTCCGAGATTGCAGGCGGCCCAGAAGCCTTAATCGAATTGGGCCTGCATGAGACGGGTGAAAACCGGACAACGGAGCGACAAGCTCCAATGAAAGGTTCGAACCGTGTTTGCCTTTTGTCTGCGCATCTCCGGCTTGCCGTCGATGTGGCGAAAGGGGGCAGGATCCTCGAGCGTCGTTCGGGAGATCTGTAATGGATGGCCCGGCCGGCAAAAAGGCAACCCGACGCCTGTCCCACTAGCGGGGCAGGGGTCAACTGGAGATAGGCAGTGGACAGAGCGGAAAAACGCGAACTCGTCACGGGCCTGAATGGTGCTTTTGCAGGCGCTGGTTCAGTCGTCGTGGCCCACTACGCCGGTATCACCGTCGCGCAAATGAACGACCTTCGGTCGAAAATGCGCGCTGCCGGTGGCACCGTCAAAGTCGCGAAGAACCGTCTCGCCAAAATCGCTCTTCAGGGCACGGACTCCGCATCGATCATCGACCTGTTCAAGGGACAGACGCTGATCGCTTATTCGGAGGATCCGATTGCGGCGCCGAAGGTCGCGTCCGATTTCGCCAAGGGAAATGACAAGTTGGTCATTCTCGGCGGCGCAATGGGCACCACCTCGCTCAACGCCGACGGTGTGAAGGCACTCGCCACACTTCCGTCGCTCGATGAGCTGCGCGCCAGGCTGGTTGGCATGATCGCCACGCCGGCAACCCGGATCGCCCAGATCGTCAATGCGCCAGCGGCTTCGGTCGCGCGCGTCATCGGCGCTTACGCCCGGAAGGACGAGGCGGCATGAGGCCGTTCCTCGCTATCACAAACACACGTTCGAACCTGATGAAGGAATACAACAATGGCTGATCTGGCAAAGATCGTAGACGACCTTTCGAAGCTGACCGTCCTCGAGGCGGCCGAGCTGTCGAAGCTTCTGGAAGAAAAGTGGGGCGTTTCGGCTGCTGCTCCGGTGGCGGTTGCCGCTGCCGGCGGCGCTGCCGCTGCTGCTGCTCCGGCTGAGGAAAAGACGGAATTCGACGTCGTCCTCACCGAGGCAGGCGCTCAGAAGATCAACGTCATCAAGGAAGTCCGCGCCATCACCGGCCTGGGCCTCAAGGAAGCCAAGGATCTGGTCGAAGCAGCTCCGAAGCCGGTCAAGGAAGCCGTTTCCAAGGCTGACGCTGAGAAGTTCAAGGCCCAGCTGGAAGCAGCCGGCGCCAAGGTCGACCTGAAGTAAGCGTAAAAGCGGCGGGCGGCCTCGCGCCGTCCGCCACTCCCTTCATCAGAGGGGAGGATGCGTAGCGCGAGATGTACGAGAACCTCTTTCCTGAGGGCCGAAACCGGCCTTCAGGAAACGGGTTTTCTCCCGTTTTAGCCGTCGCCGCCAGGCGGCGGGAAACAGATCAGGGGCCGCCGCCGAGGTGGCCGCGCATGCAAGGTGAGCCGCGGCGAGGCTCGCCCCGAGTTTATAGCTAAGGAGCGACGATGGCCCAGACCCAGACTTTCAATGGCCGCAGACGCGTACGCAAGTTCTTCGGAAAGATTCCGGAAGTTGCGGAGATGCCGAACCTGATCGAGGTTCAAAAAGCATCCTATGACCAGTTCCTGATGGTGGCGGAGCCCAAGGGTGGGCGTCCGGACGAGGGACTGCAGGCCGTTTTCAAGTCGGTTTTCCCGATCTCCGATTTCTCCGGCTCCTCGATGCTGGAGTTCGTGAAGTACGAGTTCGAAGGACCGAAATTCGACGTTGACGAATGCCGTCAACGCGACCTGACCTATGCCGCGCCACTCAAGGTGACGCTGCGCCTCATCGTGTTCGATATCGACGAGGATACCGGCGCAAAGTCGATCAAGGACATCAAGGAGCAGGACGTCTATATGGGCGACATGCCGCTCATGACGCTCAACGGCACCTTCATCGTCAATGGCACGGAGCGCGTCATCGTCTCGCAGATGCACCGTTCGCCGGGCGTCTTCTTCGACCATGACAAGGGCAAGTCGCACTCCTCGGGCAAGCTTTTGTTTGCGGCGCGCGTCATTCCCTATCGCGGTTCGTGGCTCGATATCGAGTTCGATTCCAAGGACGTCGTGCACGCCCGTATCGACCGCCGCCGCAAGATTCCGGTGACGTCGCTCTTGATGGCGCTCGGCATGGACGGCGAAGAAATCCTGTCGACCTTCTACAACAAGATCACCTACAAGCGCGCCGGCGACCACTGGCGCATCCCGTTCAACGTCGAGCGTTTCCGCGGACTGAAGGCCGTTGGCGACCTCGTCGATGCCGACACCGGCGAAGTTGTCGTCGAGGCCGGCAAGAAGATCACCGCCCGCCAGGCAAGAGCGCTTGGCGAAAAGGGTCTGAAGGCGATCAAGGCGACCGACGAGGATCTGCTCGGCAATTACCTGGCCGAGGACATCGTCAACTACGGCACCGGGGAGATTTTCCTCGAAGCCGGCGACGAGATTGACGAAAAGACGCTGAAGGTGCTGCTCGGCACGGGCGAAAGCGAGATCAAGGTTCTCGACATCGACCACGTCAATGTCGGCGCCTACATCCGCAATACGCTCAACGTCGACAAGAACGAGAGCCGCCAGGACGCACTGTTCGACATCTACCGTGTCATGCGCCCGGGCGAGCCGCCGACGCTTGAAACCGCCGAAGCCATGTTCAACTCGCTGTTCTTCGACTCGGAGCGCTACGACCTGTCGGCCGTCGGCCGCGTCAAGATGAACATGCGCCTCGAGCTCAAGGCTGAGGATACCGTGCGCGTGCTGCGCAAGGACGACATCCTGGCCGTGGTCAAGACGCTGGTCGAGCTGCGCGACGGCAAGGGCGAGATCGACGACATCGACAATCTCGGCAACCGCCGCGTGCGTTCTGTCGGCGAGCTGATGGAGAACCAGTACCGCGTCGGCCTGCTGCGCATGGAGCGCGCGATCAAGGAACGTATGTCCTCGATCGAGATCGATACGGTGATGCCGCAGGACCTGATCAACGCCAAGCCGGCGGCTGCCGCCGTGCGCGAGTTCTTCGGTTCCTCGCAGCTGTCGCAGTTCATGGACCAGACCAACCCGCTGTCGGAGATCACCCACAAGCGCCGGCTGTCGGCACTTGGACCGGGCGGTCTTACCCGCGAGCGAGCCGGCTTCGAGGTGCGCGACGTGCACCCGACGCATTACGGCCGCATCTGCCCGATCGAGACGCCGGAAGGCCCGAATATCGGTCTGATCAACTCGCTGGCGACCTTCGCGCGCGTCAACAAGTACGGCTTCATCGAAAGCCCGTACCGCAAGATCGTCAACGGCAAGCTGACCAATGAGGTCGTCTATCTCTCCGCTATGGAAGAGTCCAAGCACCACGTCGCGCAGGCCAATGCCGAGCTCGACAAGAATGGTGGTTTCGTCGACGAATTCGTCATTTGCCGCAGCGCCGGCGAAGTGATGATGGCGCCGCGCGAAAACGTCGATCTCATGGACGTGTCGCCCAAGCAGATGGTGTCCGTGGCCGCGGCGCTGATCCCGTTCCTCGAGAACGACGACGCCAACCGCGCGCTGATGGGCTCCAACATGCAGCGTCAGGCCGTGCCGCTGGTGCGCGCCGAAGCGCCGTTCGTAGGCACCGGCATGGAGCCGATCGTTGCCCGTGACTCGGGCGCCGCCATCGGCGCCCGCCGCGGCGGCATCGTCGACCAGGTGGACGCGACGCGTATCGTCATCCGCGCCACGGAAGATCTCGATCCCGGCAAGTCGGGCGTCGACATCTACCGGCTGATGAAGTTCCAGCGTTCGAACCAGAACACCTGCATCAACCAGCGTCCGCTGGTGCGCATGGGCGACCGCGTCAACAAGGGCGACATCATCGCCGACGGTCCGTCGACCGAGCTCGGCGATCTGGCGCTCGGCCGCAACGTGCTGGTCGCGTTCATGCCGTGGAACGGCTACAACTACGAGGACTCGATCCTGCTCTCCGAGCGCATCGTGGCCGACGACGTCTTCACCTCGATCCACATCGAGGAATTCGAGGTCATGGCCCGCGACACCAAGCTCGGACCGGAGGAAATCACGCGCGACATTCCGAACGTTTCGGAAGAAGCGCTGAAGAACCTCGACGAAGCCGGCATCGTCTATATCGGCGCGGAAGTGCAGCCGGGCGACATCCTGGTCGGCAAGATCACGCCGAAGGGCGAAAGCCCGATGACGCCGGAAGAAAAGCTCCTGCGCGCCATCTTCGGTGAAAAGGCGTCCGACGTTCGCGACACCTCGATGCGCATGCCTCCGGGCACCTTCGGCACAGTCGTCGAAGTGCGCGTGTTCAACCGCCACGGCGTCGAGAAGGACGAGCGCGCCATGGCGATCGAACGCGAGGAGATCGAACGCCTCGCCAAGGACCGCGACGACGAGCAGGCGATCCTCGACCGCAACGTCTATTCGCGCCTTTCCGACGTTCTCGTCGGCAAGGAAGCGATTGCCGGGCCGAAGGGCTTCAAGAAGGGCTCGAAGTTGTCGAAGGACACGCTTGACGAGTATCCGCGTTCGCAGTGGTGGCAGTTTGCGGTGGAGAACGAAAAGCTCCAGAGCGAACTGGAAGCCCTGCGTGGCCAGTACGACGATTCCAAGAAGGCGCTCGAGCAGCGCTTCATGGACAAGGTCGAGAAGGTCCAGCGCGGCGACGAAATGCCTCCGGGCGTCATGAAGATGGTCAAGGTCTTCGTGGCCGTGAAGCGCAAGATGCAGCCGGGCGACAAGATGGCGGGACGTCACGGCAACAAGGGTGTCGTGTCGCGCATCGTTCCGGTCGAGGACATGCCTTTCCTCGAGGACGGCACGCATGCCGATATCGTGCTCAACCCGCTGGGTGTGCCGAGCCGCATGAATGTCGGCCAGATCCTGGAAACGCATCTGGGCTGGGCATGCGCGGGCATGGGCAAGAAGATCGGCGAGCTGATCGACGCGTACAAGACGGCTGGAGACATCAAGCCGTTGCGCAAGACGCTCGAGAGCTTCATCCCAGCCAACGACCGCAACGAGCCGGTCCGCGAATATGACGACGAGAGCATCGTTCGCCTCAGCGAGCAGATGCGCCGCGGCGTCTCTATCGCGACACCGGTGTTCGACGGCGCGCATGAAGTCGACATCAACATCATGCTGGAGCAGGCGGGCCTGCACACCAGCGGTCAGTCGCAGCTCTATGACGGACGCACCGGCGAGCCGTTCGATCGCAAGGTGACGATGGGCTATATCTATATGCTCAAGCTTCACCACCTGGTGGACGACAAGATCCACGCGCGTTCGATCGGTCCGTACTCGCTCGTTACCCAGCAGCCGCTGGGCGGCAAGGCGCAGTTCGGTGGCCAGCGCTTCGGCGAAATGGAGGTCTGGGCGCTGGAAGCCTATGGCGCCGCCTACACGCTGCAGGAAATGCTGACGGTGAAGTCGGACGATGTCGCCGGCCGCACCAAGGTCTACGAGGCGATCGTGCGCGGCGACGACACGTTCGAGGCCGGCATTCCCGAGAGCTTCAACGTGCTCGTCAAGGAAATGCGGTCTCTCGGCCTCAATGTCGAGCTGGAGAATACCAAGCTCGACGACAACCCTGTCCGGCTGCCAGATGCTGCCGAATAGGGGCGCGGCCGAGTAAGCAAGACATCCGGTCGCGGAACGCCGCGACCGGATGCAACAAATTCTACGGCCAGTGGGCCGACCACTCAGCGGGCATTTGGCCCGCGTTAGATGCAAGGGGTTTTCGAGGACCCCGAAAAGGAGAACGGCATGAACCAAGAGGTCATGAATCTCTTCAATCCGCAGGCGCCGGCGCAGGTGTTCGATTCCATCCGGATATCGCTCGCCAGCCCTGAGAAGATTCTGTCCTGGTCGTTCGGCGAGATCAAGAAGCCGGAGACCATCAACTACCGCACCTTCAAGCCGGAGCGTGACGGTCTGTTCTGCGCGCGCATTTTTGGCCCGATCAAGGACTATGAATGCCTGTGCGGCAAGTACAAGCGCATGAAGTACAAGGGCGTCATCTGCGAAAAGTGCGGCGTCGAAGTCACGCTGTCGCGCGTTCGCCGCGAGCGCATGGGCCACATCGAGCTGGCGGCACCTGTCGCTCACATCTGGTTCCTGAAGTCGCTGCCGTCGCGCATCGGCACGCTGCTCGACATGACCCTGAAGGACATCGAGCGCGTCCTCTACTTCGAGAACTACATCGTTACCGAGCCTGGCCTCACCGCGCTGAAGGAGCACCAGCTGCTCAGCGAAGAAGAGTACATGATCGCCGTCGACGAGTATGGCGAGGATTCGTTCACCGCCATGATCGGCGCCGAGGCCATTCATGACCTTCTGGCCGGCATGGACCTGGAGAAGATCGCCGGCGATCTGCGTTCGGAACTGGCTTCGACCACGTCCGAGCTGAAGCAGAAGAAGTATCTGAAGCGGCTCAAGGTCGTCGAGAACTTCATGGAGTCCGGCAACCGTCCGGAATGGATGATCATGAAGGTGGTTCCGGTGATCCCGCCGGACCTGCGCCCGCTGGTTCCTCTGGATGGCGGCCGTTTCGCGACGTCCGACCTGAACGATCTCTATCGCCGCGTCATCAACCGCAACAACCGCCTGAAGCGGCTGATCGAGCTGCGCGCCCCCGGCATCATCGTGCGCAATGAAAAGCGCATGCTGCAGGAAGCCGTCGATGCGCTGTTCGACAACGGCCGTCGCGGCCGCGTCATCACCGGCGCCAACAAGCGTCCGCTGAAGTCGCTGTCCGACATGTTGAAGGGCAAGCAGGGCCGGTTCCGCCAGAACCTGCTCGGCAAGCGCGTCGACTATTCGGGCCGTTCGGTCATCGTCACCGGTCCGGAGCTCAAGCTGCACCAGTGCGGCCTGCCGAAGAAGATGGCGCTCGAACTGTTCAAGCCGTTCATCTACGCCCGCCTCGACGCCAAGGGGTTCTCCTCGACCGTCAAGCAGGCCAAGAAGCTGGTCGAGAAGGAGCGTCCGGAAGTCTGGGATATCCTCGACGAGGTCATCCGCGAGCATCCGGTGCTCTTGAACCGTGCACCGACGCTGCACCGCCTCGGCATCCAGGCGTTCGAGCCGATCCTGATCGAAGGCAAGGCGATCCAGCTGCATCCGCTGGTCTGTACCGCCTTCAACGCCGACTTCGACGGTGACCAGATGGCTGTTCACGTGCCGCTGTCGCTCGAAGCGCAGCTTGAAGCCCGCGTGCTGATGATGTCGACCAACAACATCCTGCACCCGGCTTCCGGCGCGCCGATCATCGTGCCGTCGCAGGACATGGTCCTGGGTCTCTACTATCTCTCGATCGTCAATCAGAACGAGCCGGGCGAGGGCATGGTGTTTGCCGACATGGGCGAACTCCAGCACGCGCTCGAGACCAAGGCGGTGACGCTGCACTCCAAGATCAAGGGTCGCTTCCGCACGGTCGACGCCGAAGGCAAGGTCGTGTCGAAAATCTACGACACCACGCCTGGCCGCATGATCATCGGCGAGCTGCTGCCGAAGAACGTCAATGTGCCTTACGAGACGGCCAACCAGGAGATGACCAAGAAGAACATCTCCAAGATGATCGACACCGTCTACCGCCACTGCGGTCAGAAGGAGACGGTCATTTTCTGCGACCGCATCATGGCCCTCGGCTTCAGCCACGCCTGCCGCGCCGGCATTTCGTTCGGCAAGGACGACATGCTGATCCCGGACGCCAAGATCAAGCTGGTTTCCGACACCGAGGCTTTGGCCAAGGAATACGAGCAGCAGTACAATGACGGCCTGATCACGCAGGGCGAGAAGTACAACAAGGTCGTCGACGCCTGGGCGAAGTGCTCGGAAAAGGTCGCCGACGAGATGATGGCCCGCATCAAGGCCGTCGAGTTCGAGGACAGTGGCCGTCAAAAGCCGATGAACTCGATCTACATGATGTCGCATTCGGGTGCGCGTGGTTCGCCCACCCAGATGCGTCAGCTCGCCGGCATGCGCGGCCTGATGGCAAAGCCCTCGGGTGAAATCATCGAGACGCCGATCATCTCGAACTTCAAGGAAGGCCTGACCGTGCTCGAGTACTTCAACTCGACCCACGGCGCCCGCAAGGGTCTGGCCGACACCGCCTTGAAGACGGCGAACTCGGGTTACCTCACCCGTCGTCTGGTCGACGTGGCGCAGGACTGCATCGTCAACTCCGTGGATTGCGGCACCGACAAGGGCCTCACCATGCAGCCGATCGTCGATGCCGGTCAGGTCGTCGCTTCGGTCGGCCAGCGCGTGCTGGGCCGCACCTCGCTCGACGACATCACGCATCCGGTTTCGGGCGAGGTTCTGGTCAAGGCCGGAACGCTGATGGACGAACGTGACGTGGAAAAGATCGAAAAGGCCGGCGTGCAGTCGGTCCGCATTCGCTCGGCACTGACCTGTGAGGTCAGGATCGGCGTCTGTGCGGTCTGCTACGGACGCGATCTTGCCCGCGGCACCCCGGTCAACCAGGGCGAAGCCGTCGGCGTCATCGCGGCGCAGTCGATCGGCGAGCCGGGCACCCAGCTCACCATGCGTACCTTCCACATGGGCGGTACGGCGCAGGTGGTGGACAGCTCGTTCCTTGAAGCCTCGTATGAGGGCAAGGTCGAGATCCGCAACCGCAACGTGGTGCGCAACTCGGACGGCCAGCAGATGGTCATGGGCCGCAACATGGCGGTGCTGATCCTCGACGAAGCCGGCAAGGAGCGTGCCTCGCATCGCCTTACCTATGGTTCGCGCATCTTCGTGGACGATGGCGACAAGGTGAAGCGCGGCCAACGTATCGCCGAATGGGATCCCTATACCCGCCCCGTCCTCACCGAAATCGAGGGCAAGGTGTCGTACGAGGATCTGGTCGACGGCATTTCCGTTCAGGAAACGGCCGACGAATCGACCGGCATCACCAAGCGCGAGGTCATCGACTGGCGCTCGACGCCGCGCGGCAACGACCTCAAGCCGGCGATCGCCATCCTTGACCCGAAGGGCAAGGTCGGCAAGCTGTCGAAGGGCGGCGACGCCCGCTTCCTGCTCTCGGTCGAGGCCATTCTTTCGGTCGAGCCGGGTTCGCAGGTTCGTCCCGGCGACGTTTTGGCGCGTATCCCGATGGAAAGCGCCAAGACCAAGGACATCACCGGCGGTCTGCCGCGTGTTGCCGAACTGTTCGAGGCACGTCGTCCGAAGGATCACGCCATCATCGCCGAGATCGATGGCACGATCCGCTTCGGCCGCGACTACAAGAACAAGCGCCGCATCATCATCGAGCCGCATGACTCGACGCTTGAGCCGGTCGAATACCTGATCCCGAAGGGCAAGCCGTTCCATCTCCAGGACGGCGACGTCATCGAGAAGGGCGACTACATCCTCGACGGCAATCCGGCGCCGCACGACATCCTGGCGATCAAGGGCGTGGAAGCACTTGCTTCCTACCTCGTGAACGAAATCCAGGAAGTCTACCGTCTGCAGGGCGTGTCGATCAATGACAAGCACATCGAGGTGATCGTTCGCCAGATGCTGCAGAAGGTCGAGATCACGGTGCAGGGCGACTCGACCTACATTCCGGGCGACCACGTCGACGTGATCGAACTGGAAGAGGTCAACGAGCGCCTGGTCGAGGACGGCAAGAAGCCGGCCGAAGGCCAGCCGGTGCTGCTGGGCATCACCAAGGCCTCGCTGCAGACGCCGTCCTTCATCTCGGCCGCCTCCTTCCAGGAGACGACCAGGGTGCTGACCGAAGCTGCGGTTGCCGGCAAGACCGACATGCTGCAGGGCCTGAAGGAAAACGTCATCGTCGGCCGGCTGATCCCGGCCGGTACCGGCGGCACGATGAGCCAGATCCGGCGCATCGCCACCTCGCGCGACGAACTGATCATCGACGAGCGCCGCAAGGCCTCCGGTGTCGAGGTCGCCGAGCCGATGCTGACCGACATGGTCAACGCCGCGCAGTAAGCGCGGTAGGACGAGAAGAAGGAAAGGGGCCCAAGTGGCCCCTTTTCGCGTTTTGACCCCCAATCGAATCGAGGAAAACATGAGCAAGAAGGTTTGGACTGACGTCGACGACTACATCGTTTCCTCTCTCTTCGAGGCAGATCCCATCCTCGAAGCGGTGCTTGCGGCCAACCGCGACCAGGGCCTGCCGGCCATCGACGTATCGCCGGCGCAGGGCAAGCTGCTGTCGCTGCTGGTCCGCATCAGCGGCGCCAGGAAGGTGCTGGAGATCGGCACGCTTGGCGGCTACTCGACCATCTGGATGGCAAGGGGATTGCCCGTCGGTGGCAAGATCGTGACGCTCGAACTCGAGCCGCATCATGCAAAAGTCGCGCACTCGAATCTCGAGCGGGCAGGGGTGCCGGACAAGGTCGAGCTCAGGATCGGCCCCGCGCTTCAGTCGCTTGAGACGCTGGCTGCCGAAAATGCCGGTCCGTTCGATCTGATCTTCATCGACGCGGACAAGCCGAACAACCCGAATTATCTGTCATGGGCCATGCGCCTGTCGCGGCCGGGGACGGTCATCATCTGCGACAACGTCATCCGCGACGGCACCGTGCTCAACGACGATGGCCGTGACGCGTATGTCGAAGGCGCACGCGGTGCGTTTTCCTTCATCGGCGGCGACAAGCGCCTGGACGGCACCGCCATCCAGACCGTCGGCGCCAAAGGCTATGACGGGTTTGCGATTGCGATCGTCGAGTAAGGCTGCATGATGAGTGTCCGGACTGCGGTCCGGCAGAACTCATCGCTCAATCGAAGAACGCTTCCACCACATTGCGCTTGCCGAGCATGAAGGCGTCGGCCACGTGCTGCAGGGGTGCCAAATCGACATCGGAGACGCCGGCGGGTACGATTTCAGCGAAGCGCCGGTAAAGCTGGGGATATTCGGCTTCCGGCTCGTCGTGAACCACCTTGCCGTCGATGGCGAGCTTGGTGCCGCCGCCGGACAGCACCATCTTGCCCTTGTCGGTGTCGGCCAAGATGTCCCAGCTCTGTGGTCCCGTCTGCAGCCAGTCGAGCTCCATGGTCACCGGCAACCCATCCGAGGTACGGAAGGTCACGTGGGCCGCCACAGGCGAGGCGCGGTTTTCCGGGAAGTCGAGGACGGCCGAGGTGATGAACATCGCCGGCAGGATGTGGGTTGCGATCGACAGTGCGTTTATGCCGGGATCGAAGACGCCGAAACCGCCCGGCGCCCAGATCCAATCCTGGTTCGGATGCCAGCGGCGGACATCTTCCTTCCAGGCGATGGCAGCCGAGTTGACCTTGGCCGACGCTAGGAAGGCGCGCGCGGCCTCCACTGCCGGCGCGTAGCGCGAATGCCAGCTGGCGAACAGTGAAACGCCATTGGCTGCCGCCAGCTGCTTCAGGTCCTCGACCTCACTGACGGTGGCGCCCGGCGGCTTCTCCAGGAAAACATGCTTCTTCGCAATCAGCGCCGTGCGTGCCGCGTCGTAGCGGAACTGCGGCGGCATGCACAGCGAGACGGCCTCGAGGTCGGGCACCGCGTCGAGCATCGCCTCAATGGTCGGAAAATTCGGGATGCCGTCCACCTTGCCGTGCCGGCTGGCAGCGGCGATGAGGCGGTAGTCCGCATCCTTGGCCACTGCCGGCAGATGCTGGTCGCGCACGATCTTGCCGACGCCGACGATGCCGAGCTTGATGGGACCATTGTTCGAGGGCATGGGAACTCCGCGGATTCGAATTTGGCTTGTTAAGTCGCTTGGTTCTTAGCAGAGAACCGGTGCCGGGCAAGCCGGCGCGGTACAGGCGCAAGCAGCCTGTGACGCTCAGAGCGGCACGTCAAACGTGACGATCGACACCTCACCTTCGAGGGCACCCTGAAAGGCTGACAGATGCGGCTCCTCGTCGGGTTCGCCGTCCATATCGCCGATCTGGTCGAGCTCGACTTCGGCATAGCCTTCGGCCGCAAGCGATTCGAGCACCCGGCGCACGGCCGAATCGTCGTCGGGCGCAACCAGCATCACATGGACGCCTTCCGGCTTGCCGCCCTTCTTTTTCCAGACGCGGCCGGTGATGATGGTGACCGGGCGTTCCTCATTGTCGTTCACGGGCTGATTCCTCTTGAGACGGGGGCGGGCGAGGGGTTTTGGGCTGTCCATGGCGCCTTTTGCCATGAAGAACCCGCGCATGACAGCCAAAAGCCGGTCACTTTCTTGTCTGCCCCGGTCACTTTCTTCCTCTGCCTTGCAAAATGAAGAAAGAAAATTACATGCGTTTTTCGCATGGCTGCCAAGCCGTCGTCAGCGCGCAATATTTGGCGTGCCGGGGTTGACGGTTCACGGTCTTGCGAGTAGAAGCCGCCCAGTCAGAACCGATGTGAGGCTCTCCCTTCCGAAGCGACACGCTTTGGAGTTTGCCTCAAACAGGGTTCGTTTTACGAGCGAAAAGACATTTCCGGCGCGCATGAAGCGGTTCCCGCTTCCTCTGCATTTTGTTCGGGCAGGACCGCGAGGCGCGGTTTATGGCCCGAATTTGCGTATGGAATTGGCGCTTTGAGCGGCCCTGACCGGGCGAGACACGGAATTGAGAGACAAGAGGGTTTAATGCCTACCGTCAACCAGCTGATCCGCAAGCCGCGCATTGCGCCGGTGAAGCGCAACAAGGTCCCGGCCATGCAGCAGAACCCGCAGAAGCGGGGCGTCTGCACGCGCGTCTATACAACGACGCCGAAGAAGCCGAACTCGGCACTGCGCAAGGTGGCCAAGATCCGCCTGACCAACGGCTTTGAAGTGATCGGCTACATCCCCGGCGAAGGCCACAACCTTCAGGAACACTCCGTGGTCATGATCCGCGGCGGCCGCGTCAAGGATCTTCCGGGCGTGCGCTACCACATCATCCGCGGCGTGCTCGACACGCAGGGCGTGAAGAACCGCAAGCAGCGCCGTTCGAAGTACGGCGCCAAACGTCCGAAGTAAGGGGCGTCCGAAGTAAGATTTTCCGGCCCTGGCGCTGCTTGAATGCGTCGGGCTACGAGATTGAGAGACAAAAGCCATGTCCCGTCGTCACAGTGCAGAAAAGCGTGAGATCAATCCGGACCCGAAGTTCGGCGATCTGATCGTTACCAAGTTCATGAACGCCGTCATGTATGACGGCAAGAAGTCGGTTGCCGAGACTATCGTCTACGGTGCGCTCGACCAGGTTCAGTCGAAGACTAAGCAGGAGCCGGTCACCGTCTTCCATCAGGCGCTCGACAATGTCGCGCCGCATGTGGAAGTCCGGTCGCGCCGCGTCGGCGGCGCAACCTACCAGGTTCCGGTCGATGTGCGCCCCGAGCGCCGCCAGGCCCTGGCGATCCGCTGGCTGATTGCAGCTGCGCGCAACCGCAACGAGACCACCATGGTCGACCGCCTCTCCGGCGAGCTGATGGACGCGGCTAACAACCGCGGCACCGCCGTGAAGAAGCGTGAAGACACCCACAAGATGGCAGAAGCCAACCGCGCTTTCGCGCACTACCGCTGGTAAAGCGCGAACGAGACTGAGAAGGCATCCACGATGGCCCGCGAATACAAAATCGAAGACTACCGCAATTTCGGTATCATGGCGCATATTGACGCCGGCAAGACGACGACCACCGAGCGCGTCCTCTATTACACGGGCAAGTCGCACAAGATCGGCGAAGTCCACGACGGCGCTGCCACCATGGATTGGATGGAGCAGGAGCAGGAACGCGGCATCACCATCACGTCCGCCGCCACCACGACCTTCTGGAAGGGTCGCAGCGGCAAGATGTACCGCTTCAACATCATCGACACTCCCGGACACGTCGACTTCACCATCGAAGTCGAGCGTTCGCTGCGCGTGCTCGACGGCGCCATTGCGCTGCTCGATGCCAATGCCGGTGTCGAGCCGCAGACCGAGACTGTCTGGCGCCAGGCCGACAAGTATAAAGTTCCGCGCATGATCTTCTGCAACAAGATGGACAAGATCGGCGCCGACTTCTACCGCTCGGTCGAGATGATCGGCTCGCGTCTTGGTGCGCATGCCGTCGTCATGCAGTTGCCGATCGGCGCCGAGACCGAGTTCAAGGGTGTCGTCGATCTCGTCGAGATGAACGCGCTGGTCTGGCGCGACGAGACGCTGGGCGCTGCCTGGGACGTCGTCGAGATCCCGGCCGACCTCCAGGCTCGCGCCGAAGAATACCGCGAGAAGATGATCGAAGCCGCTGTCGAAATGGACGAGACGGCCCTCGAGAATTACCTCGAAGGCAAGATGCCGTCGAATGACGAGATCCGCGCGCTGATCCGCAAGGGCACCATCGCGGTCAAGTTCTACCCGATGTTCTGTGGCTCGGCCTTCAAGAACAAGGGCGTGCAGCCGCTGCTCGACGCCGTCGTCGAATATCTGCCGTCGCCGGCCGATGTTCCCGCCATCAAGGGTGTCGACGCCAAGACCGACGCCGAGATCGAGCGTCATGCCGACGACAACGAGCCGCTGTCGATGCTGGCCTTCAAGATCATGAACGACCCGTTCGTCGGTTCGCTGACCTTTGCCCGCATCTATTCGGGCAAGCTGACCAAGGGCATCTCGGTCGATAACACCGTCAAGGGCAAGAAAGAGCGCATCGGCCGCATGCTGCAGATGCATGCGAATTCGCGCGCCGACGTCGAAGAAGCCTTTGCCGGCGACATCGTTGCTCTGGCTGGCCTCAAGGACACGACCACCGGCGACACGCTCAGCGATCCGCTGCACCCGGTCATCCTCGAGCGCATGGAATTCCCCGATCCGGTCATCCAGATCGCCATCGAGCCGAAGACCAAGAACGACCAGGAAAAGATGGGCCTCGCCCTTCACCGCCTGGCCGCCGAGGATCCGTCCTTCCGCGTCAAGACCGACGAGGAAAGCGGCCAGACCATCATTTCGGGCATGGGCGAGCTTCACCTCGACATCATCGTCGACCGCATGCGCCGCGAGTTCAAGGTCGAGGCCAATGTCGGCGCGCCGCAGGTGGCTTACCGCGAGACCATCACCCGCAGGCACGAGCAGGACTACACCCACAAGAAGCAGACCGGCGGTACCGGTCAGTTCGCCCGCGTCAAGATCGTGTTCGAACCGAACCCGGAAAGCTCGGAGTTCGAGTTCGAGACCAAGATTGTCGGCGGTGCGGTTCCCAAGGAATACATCCCGGGTGTCGAAAAGGGCATCAACAGCGTCATGTCGTCGGGTCCGTTCGCGGGCTTCCCGATGATCGGCGTCAAGGCGACGCTTATCGACGGCGCTTACCACGATGTGGACTCCAGCGTTCTGGCCTTCGAAATCGCCGGCCGCGCCTGCTTCCGTGAAGCCGCACCCAAGCTTGGCGTGCAGCTGCTCGAGCCGATCATGAAGGTCGAAGTCGTGACGCCGGAAGACTATGTCGGCAGCGTCATCGGCGACCTGAACGGCCGTCGCGGCCAGATCCAGGGCCAGGAAGCGCGTGGCGTGGCTGTCGTCATCAACGCGATGGTGCCGCTGGCCAACATGTTCAAGTACGTCGACAACCTGCGCTCGATGAGCCAGGGCCGCGCGGCCTACACGATGCAGTTCGATCACTATGAGCCTGTGCCGACCGCGGTCGCCCAGGAAGTCCAGAAGAAATACGCGTAACCTGAACGGGTTGCATCGGTAACTTAATTCAAGGCCCGTACGGGCGAGCAGATTGGAGACATCACATGGCAAAAGGTAAATTCGAGCGTAACAAGCCTCATGTGAACATTGGCACGATTGGCCACGTCGATCATGGCAAGACGTCGCTGACGGCGGCGATCACGAAGTATTTTGGCGAGTACAAGCGCTACGACCAGATCGATGCGGCGCCCGAAGAGAAGGCCCGCGGCATCACGATTTCGACGGCGCACGTCGAATACGAGACGGCTGCGCGCCACTACGCCCATGTCGACTGCCCCGGCCACGCCGACTATGTGAAGAACATGATCACGGGCGCCGCGCAGATGGACGGCGCGATCCTGGTCGTGTCGGCCGCCGACGGCCCGATGCCGCAGACCCGCGAGCACATCCTGCTTGCCCGTCAGGTCGGCGTGCCGTCGATCGTGGTGTTCCTGAACAAGGTCGACCAGGTCGACGATGCCGAGCTGCTCGAACTGGTCGAGCTCGAGGTTCGCGAGCTTCTGTCGAAGAACGAGTTCCCCGGCGACGACATTCCGATCGTCAAGGGTTCGGCGCTGGCTGCTCTGGAAGACTCCAACAAGACCATCGGCGAAGACGCGATCCGCGAGCTGATGGCTGCGGTCGATGCTTACATCCCGACGCCGGTTCGTCCGCTGGACAAGCCGTTCCTGATGCCGATCGAAGACGTGTTCTCGATCTCGGGCCGTGGCACGGTCGTGACCGGCCGCGTCGAGC
>NZ_JAMYVF010000011.1:0-216407 GCF_040323735.1 Mesorhizobium sp. M0029 | reverse complement strand
TCATATAATCAGGGGAGCCGGTATGTCACGTGTTGAGATTGTGAAGACTGAAGCATCCCCTGCCCGCTGGAGAGTCGGGGCGGCAGAGCTGTCAATCTCCCCCCTCGTGGGGGAGATGTCCGGCAGGACAGAGGGGGGCCCTGTCCCGCCAGCCTATCGAGGCCTGACTGGCGCCTCCTCGGCCAAGATTCGTTTCGACGCATGTAAATCGGGAACGTCGCATTCCTTCGCGCCCCCCTCTGCCCTGCCGGACATCTCCCCCACAAGGGGGGAGATTAGGCGCACCGTCGCCTCTTCCCTTGTCCTCTCCCACTCGGACGCCATCTCAATCCCCTAGCGTCAAGCAACTGGAGCCAGACGCCTCATGACCGACCAAACCAAATCCACCACTATCCCAATCCGTCTCACCATCAACGGACACAGTCACGAACTGCAGGTCGAGCCGCGCGTCACGTTGCTCGACGCCTTACGCGACCGTCTTAACCTGACCGGCACCAAGAAGGGTTGCGACCAGGGCCAGTGCGGCGCCTGCACGGTGCATGTCGAGGGACAGCGCGTGCTGTCCTGCCTGACGCTTGCAGCTCAGGTCGAAGGCCGCGAGATCACCACCATCGAAGGATTGGCCGGCGACGGCGGCACGCTCAACGCGGTTCAGGCTGCTTTCCTCGACCAGGATGCTTTCCAGTGCGGTTACTGTACGCCCGGACAGATCATGTCGGCGGTGGCCTGCATCCGCGAGGGCCATGCCGGCTCGGATGACGAGATCCGCGAATACATGGCCGGCAATCTGTGCCGCTGCGGAGCCTATCCGCACATCGTTGCCGCCGTGCGCCAGGCGGCACTGGAGGTCGCGTCATGAGGGATTTTTCCTACGTTCGCGCCCATAGCATCGACGCCGCACGCCAAGCTGCCGCCCTGCCCGGCGCCATGCTGCTTGCCGGCGGCACGACGCTGGTCGATCTCGCCAAATGCGGCGTTGCCGAACCCGACAGCCTTGTCGACATCACCCATCTCAAAGGGCTCGACGCCATCAAGGTCGACGCTGACAGTGCCATGATCGGCGCGCTGGCCAAGATGAGCCACGTCGCCGACCATGCCGAAATCAAGAGCCGCTTTCCCGCGGTCTCCGAAGCGCTGTGGCAGGCGGCTTCCGCGCAACTGCGCAACATGGCGACCATCGGCGGCAATCTGATGCAGCGCACGCGCTGCCCCTATTTCCGCGATCCCGCGAATTTTTCCGCCTGCAACAAGCGCTCGGCCGGCAGCGGCTGCTCGGCGATCGGCGGCGTCACCCGCGGCCATGCCGTGCTCGGCACCAGCGACGCCTGCATCGCCATGTATCCCGGCGATCTCGCCACCGCGCTGGTCGCCTTCGACGCCGTGGTTCATCTTGGCGAACGCCAGGTTGCCGTCGACGACTTCTTTCTCCTGCCCGGCGCCACGCCCGACAGGGAACATGCCATCCAACCGGGCGAGATGATCACGGCCATCAGCATCCCGGCTTCAGCCGCCGCCCGGCGGTCGACCTATCTCAAGGTTCGCGACCGGCAGTCCTATGCGTTCGCGGCTGCAAGCGCCGCGGTCGGCATCGACTTCGAAGCCGATGGCCGCACCATTCGCGACCTGCGCGTCGCGCTGGGCGGCGTCGCGACGAAGCCGTGGCGGGCGCACGCCGTGGAAGCGGCGTTGAAGGGCAAGGTGCCCAGCGAAGACAGGGTGCGGGCCGCCAGCTTGCTCGCCGTGGAAGGCGCCGTCGACCACGGCGCCAACCACTACAAGATCGAACTGGCGCCGCGCGTCGTCGCCCGCGCGATCCTCAAGACGGGAGCCATGGCATGACCATTCACGACCCAAGAACTCGGCACGGCGACGCTTCGGACGGCACTGCCGATCAGGTCGGCGGGCGGCTGTCGCGCGTCGACGGCCCGGCCAAGATCACCGGCGCGGCAAAATACGCCGTCGAACAGCAGCTCGACGGGCTTGCCTATGGCGTGCTGGTGGAAAGCACTGTCGCCGCCGGCAAGGTACGTTCGATCGACACGTCAGCTGCCGAGGCGGCCCCTGGCGTGCTCAAGGTGCTGACGCCCGATACCATCATGAGCCTGCGGACCGCATCAGACTGGTTCGGCACGCCGCCGCCGGACAAACCCTACTGCCCGCTGGCGCGCGACATCACCTTTTCGGGCCAGCATGTCGCCGCGGTCATCGCGGAGACTTTCGAGCAGGCCGTCGCGGCAGCGGCGATGGTCAAGGTCAGCTATGACGAGACGCCGGCCATCGTAGACATCAGCGACGCCAAGGCCGGTGACGGCATTCCGATCGCCGCTATGACCAAGGAATGGGGCGATGCGCAGGCCGCTTTCGCCGCTGCCCCGGTGCGCGTCTGCGGCGCCTATAACACGCCGCGCGAATACCAGGCGCCGATGGAGCCGCATGGCCTCATCGCGCGCTGGGAGGGCGGCGACCGGCTGACCGTGTGGGAACCGAGCCAGTGGCTCGACGGTATGGCCCGCACCTATGCCGAATGGTTCGGCGTGCCGTTCGAAAATGTACGGCTGGTCTCGCCCTATATCGGTGGCGGCTTCGGCTCCAAGGCGCTGGCGCTCGGCCACGGCGCGGTAGCGGCTGCCGCAGCCAAGATGCTGGGACGGCCCGTGAGGGTGGTCATGACGCGGCCGCAGACTTTTACCGGCTATGGCGGCCGCGCCGCGACGCGCCAGACGGTGACGATCGGCGCCGACCGTGACGGAAAGATCCAGTCGATCGTGCATCGCGGCGTCAACGAAACATCCATAGACGGAATGTGGGTCGAGCCTTTGGGCGTGGTCACCTCGATCATGTATGCGACGCCCAACTTCTCCTCGAAGCAGAATGTCGTGCGGGTGAATTCGGTGGTGCCTGGCGCCATGCGCGCGCCGGGCGAAAACCCTAGCGCCTTCGGCATCGAAAGCGCCATTGACGAGCTCGCCTACGGGGTCGGCATCGATCCGCTGGAGATCCGGCTGAGGAATTACGCCGAGCAGGATCCGCACGCAAAAAAGGCCTGGTCGACGCGGCAGTTGCGCGAGGCTTTCGCGGCTGGCGCCGAACGCTTCGGCTGGGCCCAGCGCACGCCCAAACCGCGTTCGATGCGCGACGGCAACCAGCTGATCGGCTGGGGCGTCGCCGCCGGCACCTATCCCGTGCGGCGCGCTTACGGCGAGGCCATCGTGCGTATCCTTGCCAACGGCTCGGTCGAGGTCGAAAGCTCCTCGATCGACATGGGCCAGGGCACCTACACGATCCTGGCGCAGACAGCGGCCGAAACGGTAGGCGTGGCGGCCGACCATGTCGTGGTGAAGCTCGGTGATTCCCGGTATCCCCGCGCCGGCGTGGCCGGCGGGTCGCGGCTGGCCGGCGTGATGACGGGCGCGGTCTACAAGGCAGCGACATCGGCACTCGACCAGCTGGTTGGTCTGGCGATCAGCGATCCGCGCTCGCCCTTCCACGCGCTCCAGGCCAACACGCTGATCGTCGCCAACGGCCGCATCAGGTCGCCGCGCGGCGATGGACCCGATGTCTCGATTGCCGAGCTGCTGGCCAGCGTCGGCCGCGACCGCATCGAAGCCACCGGCGACACCATGCCGGCGAACTCGACCTCCGAGGATCGCTACAAGAACTACACCACCATCGCGGCGGCGCTGCCGCACACCGAGGGCGACTATTCGCGCCACTCCTGGTGCGCGCATTTCATCGAGGTGCGCGTCGACGAGGATTTCGGCACCGTGCGCGTGTCCCGCGTGGTGTCGGCGCTGGATTCCGGCCGGCTCTACAACCCGAAACTCGCGGAGAGCCAGTGGAAGGGCGGCATCATCATGGGCATCGGCCAGGCGCTGCTTGAAGAAGGCATTGTCGACCGCAGGCATGGCCGCATCGTCAACAACAATCTCGGCGACTATCTGGTGCCGACCAATGCCGACATCCCCGATATCGAGGTCATCTCGGTCGGCGTTCCCGACCTGCACTCTTCGGTGCTCGGCGGCAAGGGTGTCGGCGAACTGGCCATCGTCGGCGTAGCGCCGGCGATCGCCAATGCGGTGTTCCATGCGACGGGAAAAAGAGTGCGGGACTTGCCGATCACGCTGGAGAAGTTGATCTAGGAAGCGGCGTGCGTAATCTCCCCCCTCGAGGGGGAGATGTCGCCGAAGGCGACAGAGGGGGTCGCCTCTCGTAGAGCGCCAACCTCCTTCCGCCGCAGTAGGTCGAGCCCGGTCGGACCGACCCCCTCTGCCCTGCCGGGCATCTCCCCCTTGTGGGCATAGGCGCTAAGATAGCTTTGGCATGGACTGAAACTTGCGCTTTCGTGGTGGTTCGCGCCAGCGATATCGCAAGGCATGGAGATTTTGGCGCAGGGCCGCCAAGGAAGGTTGAGTAAAGATGGTCGCGATCAGAGAGGCGACGATCTGGCGGGTGGCGCGCCACAGTAGCGGGCGCCCGTCGCTCAAGGGGGAGAGACACCCAACTCCTGCGAGAGGGGTTCGGTCACAAGCGCGATGAGGAAGTGTGCAAGGATCCAAGGCCTTGTGATCCTTGGGTCTTTGGCGGGAGGAGAGCGCAGCCCGATCAGGCTCTTCAGGCGCTTGAAGGCGAGTTCGATGCGCCAGCGCATGCGGTAGAGCTTGAGGACCGTATCGGCGGGAAACTCCTCCCGGTCAAGCGAGGTCACAAGCAGGACGAAGCCGGCCGCAATCAGCGTCTGCGGTTGAACCTTGTTGCCCTTGGCCCTGGCTTCCTTGTTGATTTTGCGCCGCACTTCTTGTGCCGCAGCCTCGGATTTGCGCAAGGCGATCAGGCGCATCTTCACAGGCTCGCCCTTCTTGAGTGTCAGCCGGGCAGGCGTTTCGCAGACTTCCTCCCGGCAGTTCTCCAGGTAGCCGATGAGATCGAACGCCCTGCCGTTGGCGTCGAGCCATCGCGCGTTTTTCCACGACGCGCGCACAACAACATCGCCGCCTTGCGCCATCACCTTGGCGATCCGCTCGGCCTGCAGATAGGCGCGGTCACCGATGCGGATCTCGCCCGGCACCACCGGCACGCGGTCGATCAACTCGGCTTCGCTCTGGTCGGTGATCTCGAGGAAGTCGAACTGCTCGCGCTCAAGCTCGAAGGCGCAGTGCATGCGCCAAAGACCATTGTTCTTCTTCTCATACGCACCGGCCTTGGCAACCGCTGTCGCATCGAGGATGCGGATCAGCCGGCCTTTGGCCAAACCTGCATCCTCGCGCTTCAAAAGGTGCCCAATCAACTGCTGCAGCCATGGTCCTGCATTGCGCAGCCGGCCAAGCAACGCCACGTCCGAAATGTCGGCAATCCCGCTCGCCGCCGCCCAGGCCACGACGCCACCGCATGCCAACCTTGCCAAGGCAGTAAGCCAGTGTCAGGCGCAACAGGTCGCTCGCCGACCTGACGCCCCGCGGGCGCAGGAACGCCTTCGTCTCGCGGGCACTTGCTGCGATCAACTCTTCGCCGCCCAGAAGCTCAATCGTCTCGGCCCAGCCGTCATCAACAAGCGATTCGTGTGTCATCGCAGTGTAGAATCACACCCGATTCCGCAGGGCAATACCTATCTTAGCGCCTATGCCCTCAAGGGGGAGATTGGCAGCTCGCGCGCCTCGGCTACCAGTCGAGCTTGAACGCAAGCTTGCCGAAATGCTGCCCGCCTGCCGCCATGTGCGCGTAGGCTTCGGCCGCCTGCTCCTGGCTGAACACCTTGTCGACGACCGGGTCGATGCGGGCGGCGGCGATGGCGCGGACGGCGGCGCGAAGGTCAGATACCGACCCGGTGTTGTTGCCGACCACCTTCAGCGCCTTGATGATGATCGGCAGCAGGTCGACCGTGGCCTCGGCGCCGGTGACGAAACCGATGGTGAACAGCGCCCAGCAGGGGGAGGGGGACGTAGCGAAGCGAATATCGGTTAAGAGGGCGTCACCTCGTTCGCTTCGAACCGATGCGGATCGAAAAGCTGAGACGATGGCGTTCTGCGGAGCCTGGTCGAGATAACGCAGGCCAGGACTGCTGCCGGGTCGCCGGCGCGTCAGCCAAGAGCGAGCGGCGCACTTCGAGAGTGCATGCCGCCCGTCCGGCGCCGGGCCGTCAATGCTGTTGTTACGAAACCCCCCAGCCCCGTCTCAACCGCCACGGCCATGGCGTGACCCATGGCTTGCTATACGCATGCAGCACCGCGGTCTGTCAACGCCGCCCGCGATGGCCGCGGGGGGTCGCCTTTGCACCTCCCGGCCAGCTTCCAACCGGCCGCGCGGACGCCATTCGCCGCTACAAAATGCGCTTGAAATGGCAGTTTTCCGGGTGTTCCGGCCGCTCCGGAGCGGCCCTTTGGCGCGACAGAGGTCGCGATCTAGGCGATTGGATGAATTTGTCTTTCGCGGCTGAAACGTTTCAGGAGCCGGTTTGTAAACCTGACTTTTTTTGGGTGTATTTCCCTGACGTCAGTTTTGCACTCCAGCCGGCCCGATCGACCCGCCGGAGGGCAAGCCTCAGGGGCCGGCGTCGGCGCTCTGAGTCTCTCGGACCGACGGGCGCCGGACCATGCCGATGACGACATAGGCCGCCGCGCCCAGCGCCGTGATCCAGAAGCTCGTCGGCCAGTCGGTCAGGAAGGCGAGCGTCAGGCTGATCCAGGCGATGATCACGGCAAGCGCGATGGACGTCAGCACGCCGGCTCCGACGCCGCTGGTAAGCCTGAGCGCGGTGGCTGCAGGCGCCACCATCAGCGCGAAGACGAGCAGCACGCCGACGATCTGCACCGCCTCGGACGTGGCGACGGCGACCAGCACCATGAACAGGGTCGAGACAAGAGTGAGCGGCACGCCGCGCGCTTCGGCGAGTTCCGGCTGCAGGCTGGCGAACAGCAGCGGCCGCGCGATCAGCAAAAGCGCGACAAGGATCGCCACCGCCAGCACCGCAAGCACGATAACGGTGCGCAGGCTGATGCCCAGCACATTGCCGAACAGCACGTTGGTCGCCTGCGAGGCGAAGGCGGTGTAGAAATGCAGAAACAGCAAGCCCAGGCCGAGCGACAGCGTCAAAACGATGCCGATGGCGACGTCGCGATGCGCGCGTTCGCCGAGCAGGCCGATGCCGATGCCGGCGGCGACGGTGAACACGGTGAGGCCGAGAAACGGCGACAGCCCGATCAGGCCGGCGCCGGTGGCCCCGGGAAAGCCGACATGGGAGAGCGCATGGCCGGCGAAGGTCTGGCCCCGGAGCACGAGTAAATAGCCGACCGCGCCCGAAACGATGCCGACGATGGTGCAGGCATAAAAGGCGTTGCGCATGAATTCATAGTCAAAGATCGTGGACATGCGCCCCGCTCTCCAGTTCGACATCGTCGGCCATGACGAAGATGCGGCCGGCAACCCGCACCACATTGATATGCGTGCCGTAGAGTTTCGACAGCACCGGCCCGCTGATGACCTCGTCGACGGAGCCGATCGCCGCCTTGCGGTTGCCGAGATAGAGCACGCGGTCGACGGCGCGCAGCAGCGGGTTGATCTCGTGCGAGCAGAACAGCACGGCAATGCCGAGCCGCTCGCCGATCTGATGCACGAGGTCGATGATCGCGCGTTGATGGCCGGCATCGAGGCTGATCAGCGGTTCGTCGAGCAAAAGCAGTTGCGGATTGCCGATCAAGGATTGCGCGATCAGGATGCGCTGGCGCTCGCCACCGGAAAGCTCGCCCAGCGGCCGCCGCGCAAGGTCGCCGGCGCCCACCTCTTCAAGAGCCTTCCACGCCCCCTCCTTCTCGGCAGCCGACGCGACGGGCCAGCCCCAGCGATGCCCGCCGGCAGCACTCAGCACGAAGTCGAGGCCGCTGACGCCGACATCGCCAAGCGCGCGCCGCGCCTGCGGCATATAGCCGATGTCGGCGTTGCCGCGCGTCGGCGCTTTGCCGAGCACGGAAATTGCGCCGCCGGCCGGCTTGATCAGGCCGAGAATGGCGCGCAGCATCGTCGTTTTGCCGGCGCCATTGGCGCCGAGCAGGCCGACAAAGGCGCCTTGCGGAATCGAAAAGGAGACGTCGGATAAAACCCGGCGTCCCCCATAGGTCAGCGTGACCTTGTCGAATTCGATTGCGTTCATTTAGTCACATTCATTCGCAGTCACGTTCATTGTGTGCGGGCGGCGAGCGCCTTCTGAACCGCGTCGATCTGGCCGCCGAACCAGGTCTGGATCGTCTGGCCCGCCGGTTCCGTCTCGGTGACGCCGATGACCGTGACCTTATTCTGCCTGGCGATGTCGAGCAGCCTTGTCGTTGCCTCGTCGGTCACCTGCGAATTGTAGAACAGGATCTTGGCCGAGCCGTCCTTCAGGCTGTTTTCGAACGCCGCCACCTGCGTGGCGCTCGGCTCCGCATCGTTCATCAAGGCCACCTGGAAATCGTAGTTCAGCATCTTGAGACCGAGCGCTTCCGCCATGTAGCCGAAGACCGGCTCGGTAGCCGTCACCTCGGTTCCGGCATAGGTGTTCTTGACGTCGGCGATTTCCTTGTCAATGGCCTCGAGCGAGGTCTGGAATGCCTTCAGGTTCGCCTCATAATGCACGGCATTGGCCGGATCGCGCTTGGCAAGATCGGCGCTCAGCGCCTTGGCGATGGCCGGCATCGTCGCCGGGTCGTACCACAGATGCGGATTGTCGCCCGACTTCTTGCCGATCAGGTCGGCGGCGACGATGGTCGTGCGATCCTTGGCTGTCGAGGCGGACAGCAGCTTGTCCATCCACGGATCGTAATCGGCGCCGTTATAGATGACGATCTTTGCATCGGCGATGGTGCGCGCCGTCGACGGGCTGGTCTCGAACAGATGCGGATCGTCGTCGGGATTGGCCAGGATGCTGGTGACGGTGACGTTGCTGCCGCCGATCTGGCGGGCAAGGTCGCCATAGAAATTCTCGGCCGCCACGATGGTCAGCTTGTCTTCGGCGCCGACAGCCGTGCCGGTCAAAAGCGGCACCGCGACGAGCAGCGCGGCGAGAAAGGGAATGCGACGCATCCGTGGTCTCCTTGCAGTCTGAAATGTATGTCGCCGGAGAGGCGGGCTGTGTAACTGTATAACAGTAACAATATAACGTTTGCGTCGAAAATACGGCTGATGTCAATGGGCTTGTTGAGCCGCTCAGTTTTTCCCGCGCACAAAAGCGTGAGCGGCCTGCGCCGATCAGGCGGAGCCACTCGTGGCGGTATCCTGATGAATTCGCGGCGGGTAAGTTCCTTGCTTGTTGCCGTCAGTTTTGCGGGCGCCTTCCCTCCCACGCGTCCTGCAACAGGGCGCGGATTGCGGCGCGGTCGAAAGGCCGCGGATTCCAGTATGGGTGCCTGGTCGCAATCTCAGCGGCGCGGTCGAGATCGGCCTGCTTGAGGCCGAGTTCTTTCAATGTAAACGGCGCGCCGACCGCGTTGGCGAAATCGTGGAGACCGCCGCCCGCGCTGCCGCCAAACAAGTCGGCGACCGGGCTCAACAAGTCGGGCACCGCGACGGCGTTGAAGCCGATCGTGTGCGGCAACATCACCGCATGGGTCTCGGCATGCGGCATGTCGAAAGAGCCGCCCAGCGTGTGACAGATCTTGTGATGCAGCGCCATGCCGACGGCGCCGAGCACCGTACCGCACAGCCAGGCGCCGTAAAGCGCATCGCCGCGTGCATCGATGTTTCCAGGCTCCTTGGTCAACACCGGCAGCGCAGTCTTCATGGCGCGCAATCCTTCTTTCGCCATCAGGGTGGAAATCGGATTGCGATCCTGCGCGTAAAGCGCTTCGGCCGCGTGCGCCATGGCGTTGAGTCCTGACGCGACGCTCATCGCTATCGGCAGGCCGACGGTCAGCTCTGGATCGTAGATCACCACTTCCGGCAGGATCCTGGCGTCACGCATTGTGGTTTTTTCGCCGTTCTCGGTCTGACCGAGGATCGGCGTCACCTCCGAGCCGGCATAGGTGGTCGGGATGACGATCTGCGGCAGGTCGGTGCGCCAGGCGATCGCCTTGCCGAGACCGGTGGTAGAGCCGCCGCCAAGCGCGACAACGCAGTCAGCGTTGACCTCGGTCGCCTTGGCCATTGCCGTTTGGGTTACCTCGACTGGCGTGTGCATGGCGGCGCCCGAAAAGGTGCCGGCCGCCAGCGCGCCGAGGGATTCGGCAAGCGCCTCGCCGTCGGCAGCCCGATGCGGCGTCGACAGCACCAGCGCGCGATTGCAGCCGAGTTTTTCGATCCAGGTGCCCACCTCGGACGACGCGCCATTGCCGAAGACAATATGCGCAGGGCTGCCGGAGTAGGTGAACGTCCTTGTCATGCCGATCCGCTCCCTTTGCATATTATCACTGTGACGGAGCCGAAATCGAGCGGCCAGCTCTCGCTGCCGACGACATCGTTTGCGTCGTCACCGTCTCGCAAGCGGGCCCTGATCTCTCCCGCGTACTCGCAAACGTATCGCCTTGACCACAAAAACGTCAAAAAAGTATCAGTGAGGTGGACACACCGTGGTGGCGGCTGCATGAATTGCCGCCTAAGCTTCGATCACTGCAGAGAGCGGCAAACGCGGCCTGCGGGAGATGGCACTGCAACTGGTCGCATGACCGGACCGGCGCCGGGAGGAACTGACATGAATCCGGACTTGGAAGTCGTCCAGATCAGACGCGGCGAGTCGTTCAAGGCCTGGGCCCACGGCTACCCCTTCCACACGGTGCGCTGGCACTTCCATCCCGAATACGAAATCCATCATGTCGTCGCCACCACGGGCCATTATTTCGTCGGTGACTTCATCGGCGAGTTCGAGCCCGGCAATCTCGTGCTCACCGGCCCGAACCTGCCGCACAACTGGGTCAGCGACGTGCCGGCAGGCGCCAGCGTGCCGCTGCGCGGCCGCGTCGTGCAGTTCTCGCAAGAGTTCATTGCCGACGCCACCGCCGCGTTGCCGGAACTTGCCGGTTGTGAAAACATTCTCGAGCTCAGCCGCCGCGGCGCGCTGTTCTCCACCGCTACCGCCAAGCTCGCCGCACCTGTGCTGGCCGAACTGGTCGAAGCGCAAGGCGTTCGCCGCATCGCTTTGTTCATGGAGCTGATCGATATTCTGAGCCGCGCCGCCGATGTGCGGACGCTCACCAGCGCCAGCTATCTGCCAGATCCCTCAGGCTTCATGTCGGCCGGCGTCAACAAGGCGCTTGCCTATATCAACGCCAACCTGACCGAGCCGTTCAGCGAAAGCGATCTGGCGGCGATCGCCGGCCGCAGCCCGAGCGCGTTTTCGCGCAGCTTCCGCCGCCATACCGGCATGGCGCTGGTGCAGTATGTCAACCGGTTGCGCATCAACCTCGCCTGCCAACTGCTGATGAGCGAGGCCGACATGCCGATCACCGAGATCTGCTATGCCGCCGGCTACAACAACATCTCGAATTTCAACCGCCAGTTCCTGACCCAGAAAGGCATGTCGCCTTCGCGCTTCAGGGCCCTGCTGGCGGAAAACATCAGCGCGGAGATTGCCGCCTAACAGGGAGGACCGGGAGGAGCCTAGACATTTACTGAGGTAAGAACGCGGGGTGCGTTGGAGGCGCCCCGTGCTGGAGATCGCTTGTCCCGAAATCCAGGGATATCAAGGGGATGCGCAGCACGGATCAAGTGCTCCGTTGTTCCTCGCAACAGCCGACTGCAGTCAAGGCCCGGCGCCATGTGGTGTCCAGGGCTTCATGAAACCATTCCTTGAAACGGAGCTATCAAAATGACCAGATTTGCCTGGAAATCGACGGGAGCCATTGCGCTCACTCTGTCTCTTCTTGGCGGCACCGCTGCCTTTGCCGCCCCGGTTACCGACGCCACGGTCGCCTTCTTGATGCCCGACCAGGCCTCGACGCGCTACGAGCAGCACGACTATCCCGGCTTCGTCGCCGAGATGAAAAAACTCTGCCCCGGCTGCAAGGTGATCTACCAGAACGCCGATGCCGACGCCTCGCGTCAGCAGCAGCAGTTCAACTCGGTGATCTCGCAAGGCGCCAAGGCGATTGTGCTTGACCCTGTCGACTCGACCGCCGCCGCCTCGCTGGTCAAGCTGGCGCAGAGCCAGGGCGTCAAGGTCATCGCCTATGATCGCCCGATCCCGACTGCACCTGCCGACTTCTACGTCTCGTTCAACAATGAAGGCATCGGCAAGGCCATTGCCGACTCGCTCGTCGAACACCTCAAGGCGCTGAAGGTCGACCCCGCCAGCGGCGGCCTGCTGCAGATCAACGGCTCGCCGACCGACGCGGCCGCCGGGCTGATCAAGAAGGGCATCCATTCCAGCCTCGACAACAGCGGCTACAAGATCCTTGCCGAATACGACACGCCGGAATGGGCGCCGCCGAAGGCGCAGCAATGGGCAAGCGGCCAGATCACCCGCTTCTCCACGCAGATCGTCGGCGTCGTTGCGGCCAATGACGGCACCGGTGGTGGCGCCATCGCCGCTTTCAAGGCCGCCGGTGTCGATCCGGTGCCGCCGGTGACCGGCAATGACGCGACCATCGCCGCCCTGCAGCTGATCATCGCCGGCGACCAGTACAACACCATCTCCAAGCCGAGCGAGATCGTTGCGGCGGCTGCCGCCAACGTCGCCGTCCAGCTTCTGTCGGGCGAGACGCCGAAGGCCGAAACGACCCTCTACGACACTCCTTCGCAGCTGTTCACGCCGGCGGTGGTGACGCAGGAAAACCTAAAGGCCGAGATCATCGACAAGAAGATCAACACCGCCGAAGAGCTTTGCGTCGACCGCTACGCCGAAGGTTGCAAGAAGCTCGGCATCACAAAGTGACAATGCAGGTCGCCCAAAAGTGCGCAGCGGTTTTGGGATAACGACATGCATAAAAGGATGACCTAGAATCCTGATCCTGCTTTCCGGCCGCCCTTGCGGTGGCCGGAAGTCCGCAGTCACTCTTGACCGCCCATCCGGAAAGGTTTGCCACCATGTCTGACATCTCTGACGGACCGGTTTCGGCAGGCGAGCTGGTGCTCAGCCTGCGCGGCATCTCGAAGAATTTCGGCGCCGTTTCGGCGCTCACCGATATCGATCTCGATGTCCATGCCGGCGAGGTGGTGGCGCTGGTCGGCGACAATGGCGCCGGCAAGTCGACGCTGGTCAAGATCCTGGCCGGCGTCCACCAGCCGAGCTCGGGGACCATCAATTTCCGCGGCAGGCAGGTGACCATGCCTGACCCGAGTGCCGCGCTGACGCTCGGCATCGCCACCGTTTTCCAGGATCTGGCGTTGTGCGAAAACCTCGACGTCGTCGCCAACATCTTTCTCGGCAAGGAGATCAACCCGCTGCGGCTGGACGAGGTGGCGATGGAAATTCGCGCCTGGACGCTGCTCAACGAATTGTCGGCGCGTATTCCAAGCGTCCGCGAGGCGGTCGCCTCGCTGTCCGGCGGCCAGCGCCAGACGGTGGCGATCGCCCGCTCGCTGCTGCTCGACCCCAAGGTCATCCTGCTCGACGAGCCGACCGCCGCGCTTGGCGTCGCCCAGACGGCGGAAGTGCTGAACCTCATCGACCGGGTGCGCGAGCGTGGGCTCGGCATGCTGATGATCAGCCACAATATGGAGGACGTGCGCGCCGTCGCCGACCGCGTCGTGGTGCTCAGGCTTGGCCGCAACAACGGCGTTTTCGAACCCGACGCCTCGAACCAGGAACTGGTCAGCGCCATCACCGGCGCCGCCAACAATGCAGTGTCGCGCCGCGCCGAACGGCGCAAGGCCGCCGAACAAGCGCACAACCAGGAGCAGCGGCCATGAGCGCGGAGCCCAAGCAGGACACCTCCTCGTCGACGGCGCTCGACCGCAGCGACGTACGCGTCAAGCACCAGGCCGGCGTTGGTGGCGCCATCAGCGCCTTCTTCGACCGCGTCCGCTCCGGCGACCTCGGCTCGCTGCCGGTCATCGTCGGCCTGGTCATCATCTGGAGCGTGTTCACCGCCCTCAATCCGGTGTTCGTCTCGTCGAGCAACCTCGTTAATCTGTTGTTCGACTGCTCGACCGTCGGCGTCATCGCGCTCGGCATAGTCTGCGTGCTGATGGTCGGCGAGATCGACCTGTCGGTCGGCTCGATCAGCGGCTTTGCCTCGGCCATGGTGGGCACGCTGTGGGTCAACCAGGGCTGGCCGGTGGCGCTCGCCATCCTCGCCGCGATTGCCGTCGGCGGTTTCATCGGCGCGCTCTATGCCTTGCTGTTCAACCGGCTCGGCATGCCAAGCTTCGTCTCGACGCTCGCCGGCCTGCTCGCCGTGCTCGGCCTGCAACTGTATATTCTGGGCTCCACCGGCTCGATCAATCTGCCCTATGGCTCGAACCTGGTGAATTTCGGCCAGTTGCTGGTCATGCCGGACTGGCTGTCCTATGCACTGGCGGCATTGCCCGGCATCGTCATGCTGATCACCGGCCTGCGCACCGTCAGCCGCCGCCGGGCCGTCAATTTGTCGGCGCCGTCTGTCGGCGGCCTCATCGTGCGCGTCGCCGCCCTGACCATCCTGCTCGAACTGATCGTCGGTTATCTCAACCAGGCGCGCGGCATACCGTGGATGTTCGGCCTGTTCGTCGGCCTGGTGGTGGCGATGAACTATGCGCTGACCCGCACCCAATGGGGCCGCTCGATGACCGCCGTCGGCGGCAACCGCGAAGCGGCGCGCCGGGCCGGCATCAAGGTGCGCTCGATCTACCTCAGCGCCTTCGTCATGTGCTCGATGTTTGCCGCCCTCGGCGGCGTCCTGTCGGCGGCGCGGCTGGCCTCCGCCAGCCAGCAGGCCGGCACCGGCGACGTCAACCTCAACGCCATTGCGGCGGCGGTCATAGGCGGCACCAGCCTGTTTGGCGGCCGTGGCAGCGCCTATTCCGCGCTGCTCGGCATCATCGTCATCCAGTCGATCGCCAGCGGGCTGACCTTGCTCGATCTGTCATCGTCGCTTCGCTACATGATCACCGGCGCCGTTCTGGCAATTGCGGTCATCGTCGACTCCCTGGCACGCCGCTCGCGGGTTTCCCACGGCCGAGCCTGAACCAACAGAGAATACGAGGATAGAAGAATGGCTCAGGATTTGAGTGGAAAAGTCGCGGCGATTACCGGCGCGGCGTCGGGCATAGGCCTGGAATGCGCGAGAGCGCTGATTGCCGCCGGCGTTCGCGTTGTGCTCGTCGATCGCGCCGAAGACGCGCTGAAAAGCGTCTGCACCGAACTCGGTCCCAACGCGATCCCGCTGGTGATCGATCTGATGAAGCCGGCCAGCGTAGCGACGATGATGCCGCAAATCCTGGACAAGGCCGGCCAGCTCGATATCTTCCACGCCAATGCCGGCGCCTATGTCGGCGGCCCGGTGCTCGAAGGCGACCCGGATGCCTGGGACCGCATGCTGAACCTCAACATCAATGCGGTCTTTCGTTCCATCCACGCCGTGCTGCCGCATATGGTCGAACGCAAGACCGGCGACATCATCGTCACGTCTTCGATCGCCGGACTGGTGCCCGTGGTCTGGGAGCCGATCTACACAGCGTCGAAACACGCCGTGCAGGCCTTCGTCCATACGGTGCGCCGCCAGGTCGCCCCGCATGGCCTGCGCGTCGGCGCGGTGCAGCCAGGGCCGGTGGTGACAGCGCTGATCAGCGATTGGCCGAAGGACAAGCTTGAGGATGAACTGGCCAAGGGCGGCCTGATTCAACCGGTCGAGGTCGCCGAAGCCGTGCTGTTCATGCTGACGCGGCCGAGAAATGTCACTATCCGGGATCTGGTTATCCTGCCGCAGAGCAATGATTTGTGAGGAGTAGGCGTTAGGCAGTAGGCAGTAGGCAGTAGGACATGGGGAGAGGCTCTTGCAACTGACCGTTCACTGCTGACCATCTCGCCTACTCCCTACTCCCTACTCCCTACTCCCTACTCCCTACTCCCTACTCCCTACTCCCTACTCCCTACTCCCTACTCCCTACTCCCTGCTCCCTACTCCCTGCTCCCTACTCCCTACTGCCTACTGCCTAGCTTCTGAGGTTCCCATGTCCCACTTCCTCGGCATCGACGTCGGCACTGGCAGTGCCAGGGCGGGGGTGTTCGACAGCAAGGGCACCATGCTTGCCTCGGCGAAGCGCGACATCGCTCTGTTCATCGAGCCCGGCGAAATCGCCGAACAGTCGAGCGAGGACATCTGGCGTGCGGTTTGCGCCAGCGTGCGCGAGGCGGTGACTAAGTCGGGGCTCGCTGGGCGCGACATTGCCGGCATCGGCTTCGACGCCACCTGTTCGCTGGTCGTGGTCGGCAAGGACGGCGCGCCGTTGCCGGTCGGCAGTTCCGGCGACAGCCAGCGCAACATCATCGTCTGGATGGATCACCGCGCGCTCGATCAGGCGCAGCGCATCAATGCCGGAAAGCACGCCGTGCTCGACTATGTCGGCGGCACCATCTCGCCGGAAATGGAAACGCCGAAGCTGCTGTGGCTGCGCGAGAACCTGCCCGCCACCTTCGATGCGGCCGAGCATTTCTTCGACCTCACCGACTATCTGACCTGGCGCTCAACCGGCAGCCTGGCGCGCTCGATCTGCACGCTGACCTGCAAATGGACCTATCTCGGTCATGAGCGGCGCTGGGACGATGCCTATTTCCGTGCCATCGGCCTCGGCGCGCTCGCCGATGAAGGCTTTGCCCGCATCGGCACCGAAATCGTCGAGGGTGGCACGGCACTTGCCCAAGGCCTCACTGAGGCCGCCGCGGCCGATCTCGGCCTGCTGCCGGGAACGCCGGTTGCTGCCGGCCTGATCGATGCCCATGCCGGGGGAGTCGGCACGGTTGGCGGGCAGGGCTCCGTCGGCACCTTGCAGTCGCGCATGGCCTATGTGTTCGGCACTTCGGCCTGCACCATGGCCAGCACCAGCGAGCCGGCCTTCGTGCCCGGCGTCTGGGGCCCGTATTTTTCCTCGATGGTGCCGGGGCTTTGGCTCAATGAAGGCGGGCAATCGGCGGCGGGTGCTGCAATCGACCACCTCGTCGCTTTCCATCCGGCCACGGCTGAGGCATCCGCAAAAGCCAAGGCGGAAGGTCTCGGCCTGACCGCTTGGCTTGGTCAGCAGGCGGCGAAGCAGTCCGCCGACCTGTCCGCCGTAGCGCACCTGGCCGATGGACTGCATGTCGTGCCGGAATTCCTCGGCAACCGCTCGCCCTTCGCCGATCCCGAGTCCAAGGCCTTGATCGCCGGGCTTGGCATGGACACGTCCCTCGACAGTCTGGTCGCGCTCTATGTCGCCGGCCTGCTGGGCATCGGCTACGGCGTTCGCCAGATCCTGGCGGCGATGGCCAAAAAAGGCATTGCCATCGACACTATCGTCGTCAGCGGCGGTGCGGCGCAAAGCGAGCTGGTACGTCAGCTTTTGGCCGACACCACAGGTCTGACCGTCGCCGGTTCGACCTCGCCCGAACCGGTGCTGCTCGGCTCAGCCATATTGGCTGCGGTGGCGGCGCAAAAATTTCCCGATGTGATCGCGGCGATGACCGGCATGTCGCGCATCGGCGACATCTATCGCCCGGCCGGTGGCGACCTCGTGCCCTGGCACGACAAGCGCATCGCCGCCTTCGAATTGCTGCAGCAGGCAGGCCGGGCCATCCGCGATTGAACGGCTTCGCTCACGTCCAGAAATAGCGGACGATGTGGAAGAACACCGGTGCGGCGAAGACCAGGCTGTCGGCGCGGTCCATCATGCCGCCGTGACCCTCGATCAGGTGACCCCAGTCCTTGACGCCCTGGTCGCGCTTGATCGCCGACGCCACCAGCCCGCCGAGGAACCCCATCAGGCAGGCGATGAAGGCGACGCCTGCCGCCGCCAGCGGCGAGAACGGCGTCAGGAACGACAGCAGCGCGCCGAGCAGGCTCGATGCCACCACCCCGCCGACCAGCCCTTCCCAGGTCTTCGAGGGCGAGACGGAGGGCGACAGAAGATGCCTGCCGAACAGCTTGCCGAAAATGTATTGCAGCACGTCGCTGCCTTGCACGGTGATGATCAGGAAGGCGATGAGCAGGAGGTTGCGGCCCTCGAAACCGGGCACGTTGAGGGTCAGCAGCGCCGGCACATGGCTGACGCAGTAGACCGAGATCATGACCGCCCATTGCTGCGCGGACACGCGCTCGAGGAAGCGCTCGGTGTCGCCGTTGAGCGCGGTGACCGCCGGCATCAAGAGGAAGCAGTAGACGGGGATGAAAATGGTGAAGAGCCCGTACCAGGCGGTCCACACCAGCCAGTACTGGAAGGGAATGATGATGCCGAACATGCCGAGCAGCACCCAGTGGTCGCTGCGCCGGCTGTGCGTCAGCGTCACGAACTCGCGCAGCGCGGCAAACGAGATCAGCGCAAACAGGATGGTCATGCCGGTGCGGCCGAAGAAGAAGGCGACGGTGATCGCCAGCACCATCACCCACCAGGCGTTGATGCGCTGGTTCAAGTTGCCGAGCGTCGAGGGCAGCGGCTTCGGCGCCCGCCATGAGAGGATACCGGCAACGATGCTCGCCATGGTCAGCACGCAGATCAGGCCGGCCAGCAGGATGACGGTTTCATGCATTGGCGGCAGTGTCATACGAAGTCTCTTTGCCTGGTCATGCTAGTGGTCCCGATCGGGACGCGGGTTGAGCGACAGCAGCGTCTGGCGCGCGCGCTCGAGGAAGGTGCGGCGTTCTTCGCCGGGCGCGATCGCCACCGGCGGACCGAAGACGACGCGGCACAAAAGCGGCACCGGCAGGAACTGGCCCTTGGGCAGCACGCGCGACATGTTCTCGATCCAGCACGGGATGAGTTCGACATCCGGCCGCGCCATCGACAGATTGTAGAGGCCGGAGCGGAACGGCAGCAGATCCGCCTCCGTCGTGTTGCGAGTGCCTTCGGGAAACAGGATCAGCGAGTGGCCGTCGTCGAGCACCGACAGCATGATCGAGATCGGGTGTTGCGTTTCGTCGGTCCACTGCCGGTGGATGAGCACGGACGACAGCATGTCCTGCGCGATGAAGCGGCGCAGCCGCGACTTGCCCCAATATTCGGCCGCCGCGATCGCATGGGTGCGGGCGCGCACCTTCTCGCTCAGACAAGCCGACAGCAGGATGAAATCACCATGGCTGGCATGGTTGGCGAAGTAGATGCGCTGCCGCTCCGACGGCTGGCTGCCGTTCCAGATTGGTCTGACGCCGGTTACCACCCAGGCCGCCGCCGACAGGCCGACCGACGTCACCGTCTGCAGCAAGGTGAAGGTGTTGGCGCGCAGGTGAAGTTTTGTCATGGCTCAAACAAATGCTGCGAAAAGGGATGCCGCAGCAAACATGGCGAGCGCCATGCGCTGCCTTGTCAGCAGGCGGCGCGTGCCTGCAATGCGACGGTCAAGCGAGCGGCCGCCGGCAGCGGTGGGCTTCAGGCGCATGCGCGCCAGCACATCGTCGACCGCGGCACCCCCGGCGGCCTCGCTGGCGTGGCTTGCCATCAGCCGGAACAGCAGCGCATCGAACAAAAGCAAGGCCGAAAGAGCCAGCGTGGCCACGGCGCCCGCCGCCACGACCAGCCAGGCCGCCGCGGACAGCGCTGTCGTCTGCGGTCCGGCCACCAGGCCGATGACCGGCGCTGCCATCACAGCCGCGACCACCAGCAGGATCGGCCACACCGCCTGCGCCATCAGCCCGGCGGCGAATATTTCGGCCTTCTCGGGAAAATTGTCGCCACTCATGCCGGCCAACTCATGTCGGTTCTTCCAGCCCCGGTTCTTCCAGCCCCGGTTCATCCAGCCCGATCTGAAGGTGCACGGGCCTGCCCGACGCGGCGAGTTTCTTGCGCGCCTGTGCAATGTGTACGAGCGCCCCGTCACCACCAGCCAGTCGGCGACGATGGCCGCACTGCGCTGGAAGCCGAGCGCGCAGCAGACCAGGACGGTGCCGCGCCGGCGCGCCAGCTCGATCGCCGCCACCGCTCGCTCCAGCCTGTCGTGAGGCGGCGCCACGAGGTCGAGCATGGCGTAGCTGATCCAGCGGCAGGTCACGCCGCGCGGCCGTTCCATCTCGCCGGCAAGGTCGATCACTGTGCCGAAGCGGTTGGCCTCGTCGGCACTCGGAAACCGGCCGAGGAAAACACCGTCGGTGATCTCCACTTGCGGCGCCAGTTGGCGGGTCCATACCCACACATTGATCCGGGCGCCAAGCCGGTAGGGCAGGAGCAGGATACGGTTGGCCAGTGAGACGCTACCATCGGCTGCCTTCTGGAACACTTTGGCGCCGGCCCCAGCATAGCCGAAGGCGACGATGGCCAGCGCCAATGCCGGCCACAACAGGATGAGAAAATCGGCGGAGACCAACGCGCCCTCGGCAGCGCCGGCCAGGGCAAGGGCCGCCCCCAGCCCGTAATAACCCGCCAGCCGCCGCGCCCTTGGGTCGGCGGTCAACCGAAAACCCCAGAATGGCAGCTCGCCCTTGGACGGAAACAGCCACAGCGCAAACAGGCCGAGCAGGGCGCCGGTCGGAATGTCGATGAAATGATGCTGCCAGGTCGTCAGCACCGAGGCGCCGATGAGAAAACACCAGACGTGCCAGACCGGGCGGAGAATGCCGCCGAGACGGTGACGTGCCAGAACGTGACGCCAATGGTCCCAGATGATCACCAGGAGTGCGATGTGCAGGGATGGCGCTTGGTTGAACGGCTTGTCGAAACCACCGAGCACCGCAAACAGGAAACCCGGCAGGCCGGTGGTTTCCGGCCGCACGAAGGTCGCCGTCAGCGGGAACGCGATGAAGCAGGCGACGGCAATGATCTGCGCCGAGAGATAGCGGCCGGCGAGCCGGTCGACGCCGCGCCTGGTCGTGTTGAGCAGCAGCGATAGGCCGTAGAACAGATTGATCGACCAATAGGGCACGATCGTCCAGGCGACGAACGGGATGGCGTATTCCCAGGCAAACACAATGCTGCCGACATGGTCGCGCCGCGACGCCAGCCAGTTGGCAAAGCCATAGGTCGAATAGAAGAATGGCGCCAGCAGCGCCAGCCAAAGGGCTGCCCTCAGCACGATGCCCAAATAGGGTTCCCGCGCCGGGGCAGGGTCAGCGACAGGCAGGGCCATGGTCTCAGACGCGCCGTGCGACCGAGACGGTGAAGATGCCCCATTGGTCGATGCGCTGGTCGATCTTTGCGAAACCGGCAGCCGTCACCAACTGGTCCATCTCGCCTTGCGTGCGCCGCCGCATCACCCAGGCCTGTCCGCCGCGATGCGAGGTCAGGCTGCGCGCGATCATCTCCAGCTGCGGATGCCATGGCTGGTTGGTGTAGACGAGCAGGCTGCCGGGTTGCATGGCGCTGGCCAGCCCGCCGAGCGAGCGGGAAATCATCGTGTTGTCGGCGAACAATTCGTAAAGCCCGGAGACGATGGCGAGGTCCGGCGCCGGCTTTTGCCCGGCCAGCATGTCGGCATCGAAGGCGTCGGCCTGATGGAAGGTGACGCTGGTCGGCAGCTGCCGCTCGGCGATCAGCTTCGAACCCAACCCGACATTGAGCTCGGAATAATCCTGCAGCCGCACGCTTGCTGGCGGTTCAGTGCATTTGGTGACGGCATCGAGCACATAGCGGCCGTGACCGGCGGCGATGTCGAGCATGTGGACGGGACGGCCGGCTGCCATCAGGCTGGCGGCGGCGTTGCCGATCAGCTCTTCCAGATGCAGCTTGCGCTGGCGGATGCCGCGCCAGCCGATCGCGTCGAGGAAGGTGCGGTCGATCATGCAGCCGATGAAGCCGGTGCCGCGCGCGTCGTTCTCGTAGACATAGTCGAGCGTCGAGCCGGAATCGAAGCCGGTGGCGATGCCAATCTTCATGCCCGAAGACAGCCAGGCGCCCATGCGGATCGAGGCGCGACTCATCGCCCAGAAAATTCCCTTGGGCGACAACAGCGTCAGCGGCGAGGCGAGCCTCTCGGCCTCGTCGCGGGTGTAGCCGGCGCGGTCGGCCTGAAGCAAGTCGATGGTTTTCTCCGGCGTGGCAAATTGCTTTTCGAGGAACGGCCGGATCAAGTCCAGCGCCTGCTTGCGATCGCGCTCGCCCAGCGTGTCGTGGAAGAAGCCGGGCAGCACATGCCGCTCCTTGGCGCTGCTGCCGAGATTGACGAAGAATTCGTGCTGCGGTCCATGCCGCACCACCCAATCGCTGCCGGAGATCAAGAGCTGCGTCGGCACGGTGATGGCGCGCGCGTCCGAGACGATGCGGGCAGCGTGGTCGTAAAGCTCGACCAGGATGTTGGAGGCGATCGGTCGCGTGATCAGCGGATCGGCGTCGAAGGAAGCGATGCGCTCGGCATCATGCGTCAGGAACTTCGCCTTGACGTAGGAATTGACGAAGAAGCGGCCCTTGAGCTTCTGCCACAGCGCAATGCCCTCTTTGGCGAAGGGCACGTAGAGCTTGACCGAAAAGGCCGGTGAAGCCACCACCAGCGCGCGGATGTCGGGCGCATAGTCATGCACCCAGGCAGCGGCCAGCACGGCGCCGAAGGACTGCGCGATCAGCGCGATGTCGCGCTGGCCAAAACCATCCCGGCCGATCTCGCGCACCAGGCAGTCGATGTCACGAACCAGGGCGGCAAAGGACGGCGCATAGCCGCGCTCGCCGGCCGAGCGGCCATTGCCGCGGGCGTCCCAGGCGTAGAAGGCATGGTCGGGCATGGCGAGTTCGTCGACCAGATGCGCCATGCGGCCGCCATGCTCGTGGCCGCGATGGAACAGAAGGATCGCACCCTTTGGCGTCGACCCGGCGGCCGGCCAGTAGCGGTAGAAGATCTCGGTGCCGTCATGGCTCTTGAACGTGCGCTCCTGCGCGATGCGCTCGAGGCTTGCCGGTGCTCCGGCTGCAATGGTCTGGTGGATCATGGTTTCCCTCTGGCGGTCGGGTGCCTGACGCTTTGGCATCATGCGCCGCCCGCTCTAAGGCCGCCGCGTATCCGGTTGATGGCGGTTACGACTGACAGTGTAGCCATGACCGGAAACACAAAGGGCACAATCGCTTGGAACCACAGGCCGCAGGCGATGAGGAAGGCGATGACGCCGAGCACCAGGGCCCGGTCGCTCTTGCCGAACGGCCCGGCATAGTTACGCCCGCTGCCTGCGGCAACGCCAAGCACGCCGGCGAACTCGACAAGCATGGCGGTAATAGCGAAGGCGACGACACCCCAGGCCGGGAACAAGGTGGCAAAGGCCAGGATCAGCGCCAGGTCCGAGACGACGTCGCAGAGTTCGTTGAGATACATGCCGAGTTTTGATGCTTGCCCATGTTCCCTGGCCAGCATCCCGTCAATGGCGTTGAGCGCCATGCGCACGAACAGCACCACCGGCATCAAGAGGAAAACCAGGGGATGGAAGGCAAAGGCCGCGACCACCAGGCCTGTGGCGATGGACAGTGCTGCGGCGAGAAGCGTGATCTGGTTGGCGGTGACGCCGGCATCGGCCAGCCGGTCGGCCAGCGGCCGCAGCCTGGCCTGAAAGGCCGGCTTCAGAGCATAGAGCGTAGGCATATGTGATCCCCCCGACCGCGGCTCATGACAGTGTCGGCGAGATTGGTCAATCGGCAGGCAGGGCGCAAGGGCTCGCACCAGCATCCGCACCGTTGCGGGACTCGAAACTCCCGGCATGGATGCAGAGGCGCAGCCGAAGATCTCCGCTAAGCAGGATGTTTCGCGCTACAAACCGCCTCGGAAATGAGAACTTTACAAATATTCGTATTTATGTGAAGTAAATCACTGAAAGGTTCATCATGACAAACAGTCGCTTCGCCACCCGCCTGAATTCCTTCGCCTCGCGGCCGCAAGCCGAATGGCCTGATCTCACCGGCAAGCCGTCCATGCTGCAGATGGCCACTCGCGCGGCCAAGGTCGACGGGTTGACCGATCTTGATCTTAATTTCCCCGATCATGTCAGTGAAAAGCCGGCTGAAATCGCCCGAAAGCTCGGCGGTCTCGGGCTTTCCATCAATGGCTTTGCCATGCGTTACTACTCCAATCCGGCCTTCAAGCTCGGCGCCTTCACCAATCCGGACCCGGCGGTACGCCGCGAAGCCATCGACCTGACCAAGGCCGGTATCGATGCGGTGCGCGCGGCGGGCGCCAGTTTGATGACGCTGTGGCTCGGCCAGGATGGTTTCGATTACGCCTTCCAGGCCGACTATGCGACGCTCTGGCAACACGAGATCGATGGGGTTCGTGAAGTTGCCGCGCATGATCCCGGCTGCCAGATCAGCCTGGAGTACAAGCCGAACGAACCGCGCTCCTACTCGCTGATGCCGGATGCCGCGACCACCTTGCTGGCGATCCGCGAGGTCGGCCTACCCAATCTCGGCGTCACGCTCGATTTTGCCCATGTGCTCTATGCCGACGAACAGCCGGCCTTCGCCGCGGCGCTGATCGCTCGCCACAGCAAGCTGCTCGGCGTCCATCTCAACGATGGCTATGCCAAGCGCGACGACGGCCTGATGGTCGGCGCGGTGCACACGCTGCAGACCATCGAACTGCTGCGCCAGATCCGTCGCGACGGCTACGCCGGCGCCATCTACTTCGACACCTTCCCCGACATGACCGGGCTCGATCCGGTGCGCGAATGCGAAGTCAACATCGCCACCGTCAATCGCCTGCTGCGCGTTGTCGACCGGCTGGAGAAGGATAACCGCCTGTCCGCCGCGATGGCCAGCCAGGACGCCGTGACGTCGCAGGCTATCGTCCAGGAAGCCATGCTCGGGCCGGAGACGAGGGGACGTGGATGACGTTGAGCAATCTCGATCTGAAAGCCGTGGGGCCGCGCATCCGCATGATGATGCCGCATCTTACCCCGCTTGAGGCCAAGGTGGTGGAAACCGTCTTCGGCCGGCGCGGTTTCGACGAGACCATTCCGCTCAAGCAGATCGCCGAGGAGGCCGGCGTGTCGGAGGCGATGGTGGTCAAGATCGCCAAGAAACTCGGCTTCTCCGGCTACCGCGACTTCCGCACCGCCGTCTATGAATACAGCCGCCTCCCGACCGCCGAGATGCACCAGGAACTGTCGGTCGACGACAGCTCGGCCGAGATCGTGCAGAAAGTGTTCCGCACCTCGATCCAGGCGCTGGAGGAGACGCTCGCGATCCTCGACATGGACGATTTCGACCGTGCTGCCGATCTGCTCTACCGCGCCAGGAACCGCGATTTTTATGGCGTCGGCGGCTCCGCCCAGATCGCCCGCGACGTCTCGCACAAATTCCTGCGCATCGGCATCCGCGCATCGGTCTATGACGACTCGCACATGATGCTGATGTCGGCCTCGCTCCTCGGCGCCGACGACATCGCCGTCGGCTTCTCGCATTCCGGCAACACGTCGGCCGTCATCGACGCCATCCATCTTGCCCGCAAGAGCGGCGCCCGCACGCTGGCCATCACCAACTACGACAACTCGCCGCTGGCCCGGATTGCCGACATCGTGCTGTGCTCGACCGCGCAAGGCTCGCCGCTGATGGGCGAAAACGCAGCGGCGCGCATCGCGCAACTCAACATCCTCGACGCTTTGTTCGTGGCGGTGGCGCAGCGCGACTACCAGGCGGCGGAGCGCAATCTCGGCCGCACCATGTCGGCGGTCACCTCGAAACGAAAAGACCGGGGCACATGACGGTTCCGCTGGTCACCGTCTTCGGCAGCCTGCACTACGACATCATGGTCGACGCGCCCGACCGTCCGCGCAAGGGCGAGACTGTGACCGGCCATGCCTGGCAGCCGAAATGCGGCGGCAAGGGCGGCAACCAGGCGGTCTCGGCGGCACGCGCCGGCGTGCGTGCGGCGATGATCGGCGCCGTCGGCGACGACGATTTCGGCACGGCGCTGCTGGCCAATCTCGATCGCGCCGGCGTTGATCGCCGCTTCGTGCGCGTGGCGGCAGGCGCAGGCTCCGGCATCAGCGTGGCGATCTTCGACAGCGATGGCGACTATGGTGCGGTGATCGTCTCCGGCAGCAATCTCACCCTGGGCAGTGATGACATCGCGGCTGCGGGCGAGGTGGTGGTACAGACGGCAGTGCTGTTGCTGCAGAACGAAGTGCCCGATGCCGCCAACATCGCTGCCGCGCGCGCGGTGAGGGCATCCGGAGGCCGCGTCGTGCTCAACGCCGCACCGGCGCGAACACTGTCGGCCGAATTGACCGCGCTGATAGACATCGTCATCGTCAACGCCATCGAAGCGGAATTTTTGGCCGGCGTTCCGGTCGTAGACACGCTCGCCGGCGCAGCCGAAGCCGCGCGGCGACTTATCGATGCCTACCCCTCGGCGATCGTCACGGCCGGCGGTGAGGGGGTCGCCTATTGCGACCGGACGGGCGCGGCCTTCGCGCTGGCCGCCATTCCGGTCAAGGTCGTCAGCACCCATGGCGCCGGCGACGAATTCGTCGGCGCCTTCGCGGCAGGCCTCGCGCGTGGCCATCCGATGGAAGCGGCGATCGCCACGGCCAATGCCGCCGCCGCCTCGCTGGTGGCGACACCGGAGGGAAAGCGCAGCTCGCGTTGAAAACTCAGGCCGCATATTGCCGCCTCCAAACCCGTGCCCCCGTCGATGAGCGAAACGGCAAACCGGGCGCGGCGAGAACCTGCTTGGCTTTGCCCTGATGGAGGCGCGGGACCAAGCTGCGTGGTCGAAAGTAGGGAGCTTCAGTCCGCTTCGCCGGCCGAACTTTTGCCGCACTGCGCCAGCACCCTTGCCGATCGCAGCGCTCGAGCCCGTCAGCGGAAAGCTGTTCTCGCCATATTTGTCGGCCGTAACCGTGACGTCGCCCTTGCCGCGCAACAGGCCGAGCAGTGGATCGTCTTTGCTCAGCTCAGCCGTGAAGTAATTATACATGGCCTCGAGGTCGAGCTTTTTGGTCACGCTCTTGTCACCGCCCTTGAAGGTGAAGGAAGCGCTGATGCCGGGTTCCAGCTGCTGGCCGGCCGCACCCAGATCGTAGCTCAGCACCGGCTTGTCGAAACAGACGAGCATCAGATGCGCATCGGCCTTCGGTCCGCCGCACACCGAAGCCGTCAGCACGCTGCCGCCTTCGTCTTCTTCCATCTTGGCGCTCCAGTTGCAGGACGCGGCAAAAGCCGGCTGCGCGGCTTGCAGCGCGGCCAGAACGGAACCTGCCATCATGAACTTCGCCAATGCACTTTGCATGATCCCCTCCCAAGCTACATTCAACGAGATCATACAGGACAAAAGGCCTGGTGACAGCGGCATATGCCGTCTTAGCCCCCGGCGCGCCCCATTGATCAAGCCTTTGAGACCGGCCTCGACGTCCAGGGCGGCTCCGGCGCGAAGCGCTTGCCGATCCACTCGGCGAAGGCGCGTGTCTTGGCGGCTTGTCCCCTGGCCGAGGGCATGACGACATAGACCGCGCCTTCGTCGGCCAGCGTCCAGTCCGCCAGCACCGGCACCAGCCGTCCGTCGGCGAGTTCGCGTCCGACAAGCCAGTCGGTGCTCATCATCAGGCCGAGGCCTTGCACCGCGGCTTCGACCAGCACCTCGGCATCCTCGCACACCATCGGCCCCGAGACGTCGACATTAACGCGGCGGCCCGAACTGTCGGTCATCTCCCAGGTGGGAAAGGTCTGGAAGCCGGAGAAGCCGAGGCAGGCGTGTTCGGTCAGCGCTTCCGGCGCTTCCGGCGCGCCCCTGCGGGCGAGGTAGGAGGGAGCAGCGCACAGCAACCGCCGCCGTGTCGCGATCTTGCGCGCCACCAGGCGCGAGTCCTCCAGCGCGCCGAGACGGACGGCGACATCGAAGTTCTCTGCAACGAGATCGACGAACCGGTTGGAGAACTCGGCCTCGATGCGGACATCCGGGAACGTCGCTAGAAAGTGCGGCAACAGCGGCCCGATCCACATACGCCCAAAGGTTCCCGGCAGCGCCAGCCGCAGCAAGCCGCGCGGCGTCCCGCTGGCATGCGCGGAAGCAGCAGCCTCGGCTTCGTCTACCGAGGCCAGGATGGCGCGGAAGCGTACCAGGAACTCCGCTCCCGCCTCCGTCAACGATACGCTTCGGGTGGTCCGGTGCAGCAGCCGCACGCCGAGCCGCTGCTCCAGCGATTGCAGGCGGCGTGACAGAACCGTCGAGTCGCGCCCGACGCGCAACGCTGCCTTGGTGAAGGAGCGCGCTTCGGTGATGGCCGCAAAGGCGGCCATTTCGGCAAGGCTGGCGGGGTCGTGTGATTGCTGCATAAAACACAGGACTCATATGTAGAGATTCCGGATTATCTGCTTGTAGCGCAGCAGATAGCTTCACTCAATCCTGAGGATCGACCCCTTCAACCGGAATGCGTGAGCCATGAAAGCCATCGAACTGACCGCCGCCAAACTGGACGCCTTTCGCGCCACCACCATTGCCACGCCTGAACCGCAGCGCGGCGAAGTGCTGATCCGCCAGCGCGCCGCGAGCCTGAATTTCGTCGATGTGGCGGTGGCCAGCGGCAATTATCGCGTGCCCGGCTTTCCGCTCATTCCCGTCGCCGACGGTGCCGGCGAGATCGTCGCGCTGGGGGAGGGCGTTACGGATTTCGCCGTCGGCGATCGCGTCGTTGCCCATGCCAAGCCGCGCTGGATCGGCGGTCCGCCCCGGCCTAACGAGATGACGCAGATGCGCGGAATTTCGCTGCCGGGGTCGCTCGCCGAATACGTCGCGCTGCCGGCCAACTCGCTCGTGCCGGTACCGGCTCGTCTCTCTTTCGAGGCGGCGTCGACCCTGCCGATCGCCGCGACCACCGCCTGGAACGCCGTCCGCGCCGCCGATGTCGGGCCGGGCTCGGTCGTCGTGCTGCTCGGCACCGGCGGCGTCTCCATCTTCACCCTTCAGCTGGCGAAAGCCGCCGGCGCAACCGTCATCATCACTTCTTCGTCGGACGAGAAGCTGGAGCGGGCGAAGGCACTCGGCGCCGATCATCTCATCAACTACCGCGCGACGCCCGACTGGGACGGCAAGGTGCTGGAACTGACCGGCGGCCTCGGCGCCGACCTCGTCGTCGAGACCGCCGGCACCGCCACCTTCGCCCGCGCCGTCAACGCCACCGCGCCTGGCGGCACGAGGGGGACGCTGGCGATGAACCGCGCCGGCCGAGGTGTATCGGCACCGATCAGGAACTGCCGACGACGCGATCAAGCAAGCCTGACGACGAGCCGATCAGGCGACCCTGGCGACGTCGATCAAGCAAGCCTGGCGACGTCGATCAAGCAAGCTTGACGACGAAGTGCTTGGTTACCGGCTCGAGGATCTGCCAGGTGCCCTTGAAATCGGCTTCGACCACGAACGCATCGCCCGGACCGACCTCGACCGGCGTGCCGCCATGGGGCGTGATGATGATGCGGCCGGCGATCATGTGCACGAACTCATAGTCGGTGTAGGTGGCGTGATAAGTGCCGGGCGAGGCCCGCCAGGTGCCCGACAGCACCTTGCCGTCGGCGGTGGTGTGCTGCACGGCGGTCTGCATGGTCGGCCTGCCCGCGACAACGATCCAGCCCGGTAAGTCGCCGCCCTCGGCATGCTCGACAGCGCCGAATTTGAAAATGGTGGTGTTGGTCATGGGAGGCTCCGTTCGAATTGCATGGCTGCCGGTTGGATAGCCGATGCGTGCGACAGGGGCAACGCAAGGGCCGACGTGTGGCGTCGGAGATTGGCGAACGCGCGCGCTAATCTCCCCCCTCAAAGGGCATAGGCGCTAAGATAGGTATTGCCCTGCGGAATCGGGTGTGATTCTACACTGCGATGACACACGAATCGCTTGTTGATGACGGCTGGGCCGAGACGATTGAGCTTCTGGGCGGCGAAGAGTTGATCGCAGCAAGTGCCCGCGAGACGAAGGCGTTCCTGCGCCCGCGCGGCGTCAGGTCGGCGAGCGACCTGTTGCGCCTGACACTGGCTTACTGCCTTGGCAAGGTTGGCATGCGGGGCGTCGTGGCCTGGGCGGCGGCGGCGGGATAGCCGACATTTCGGACGTGGCGTTGCTCGGCCGGCTGCGCAATGCAGGACCATGGCTGCAGCAGTTGATTGGGCACCTTTTGAAGCGCGAGGATGCAGGTTTGGCCAAAGGCCGGCTGATCCGCATCCTCGATGCGACAGCGGTTGCCAAGGCCGGTGCGTATGAGAAGAAGAACAATGGTCTTTGGCGCATGCACTGCGCCTTCGAGCTTGAGCGCGAGCAGTTCGACTTCATCGAGATCACCGACCAGAGCGAGGCCGAGCTGATCGACCGCGTGCCGGTGGTGCCGGGCGAGATCCGCATCGGTGACCGCGCCTATCTGCAGGCCGAGCGGATCGCCAAGGTGATGGCGCAAGGCGGCGATGTTGTTGTGCGCGCGTCGTGGAAAAACGCGCGATGGCTCGACGCCAACGGCAGGGCGTTCGATCTCATCGGCTTCCTGGAGAGCTGCCGGGAGGAAGTCTGCGAAACGCCTGCCCGGCTGGCACTCAAGAAGGGCGAGCCTGTGAAGATGCGCCTGATCGCCTTGCGCAAATCCGAGGCCGCGGCACAAGAAGCGCGGCGCAAAATCAACAAGGAAGCCAGGGCCAAGGGCAACAAGGTTCAACCGCAGACGCTGATTGCGGCCGGCTTCGTCCTGCTTGTGACCTCGCTTGACCGGGAGGAGTTTCCCGCCGATACGGTCCTCAAGCTCTACCGCATGCGCTGGCGCATCGAGCTCGCCTTCAAGCGCCTGAAGAGCCTGATCGGGCTGCGCTCTCCTCCCGCCAAAGACCCAAGGATCGCAAGGTCTTGGATCCTTGCACACTTCCTCATCGCGCTTGTGACCGAACCCCTCTCGCAGGAGTTGGGTGTCTCTCCCCCTTGAGCGACGGGCGCCCGCTACTGTGGCGCGCCACCCGCCAGATCGTCGCCTCTCTGATCGCGACCATCTTTACTCAACCTTCCTTGGCGGCCCTGCGCCAAAATCTCCATGCCTTGCGATATCGCTGGCGCGAACCACCACGAAAGCGCAAATTCCAGTCCATGCCAAAGCTATCTATCTTAGCGCCTATGCCCTCGAGGGGGAGATGTCGCCGAAGGCGACAGAGGGGGTCGGTTCGACTGGACGCGGCGCCCTGCACCAGACGGAAGTTGGCGCTTCACGCGAGACGACCCCCTCTGGCCGCTTCGCGGCCATCTCCCCCTCAAGGGGGGAGATTGGCAGTTCATCTCCCCCAATGTTGCACTGCGTTAGATTTGTTGCATTGCGATATCGACCTATAGGGCGGAGTCTTGGTCCGACTGTCAACGGTTGCAGCGCCGTGTCCCGTTGGGCGCAAAGCTGCCGCACGTATGATCCCGGCGCGATCGTTACTCGCCGAGGCGGGGTCATGCACCAGCACGAGGTGGCAAATCGTGTCAGCATCGTTCCGGCCCGATATCGAAGGACTGCGCGCCTTGGCGGTGGCAGGCGTGATCGCCTTCCATTTCGGCTTCACCGGCCTGCCCGGCGGCTTCACCGGCGTCGACATCTTCTTCGTCATCTCGGGCTATCTGATCACAAAACACCTGCTTGCCGAAATCACCGAGACCGGGCGGCTGAACCTGTGGCGCTTCTACGCCAGGCGCGCCCGGCGGCTGTTGCCGGCGTCGCTGTTCGTCATCCTCGCCACGCTGGTGGCCGGCGCCTTCATCCTGTCGCCGGAGGAACAATCGCTCTATTCGAGGGGCGCCATGTTCGCCTCGGCCTACATGATCAATCTGTGGCTGATCCGCTGGTCGTTCGATTATTTCGCCGCCGATGCGGCCAGCAACCCGTTTGTCCATTTCTGGTCGCTGTCGGTGGAGGAGCAGTTCTATGTCGCCTGGCCGGCGCTGCTTGTGCTGGCGGCATGGCTGCGCCCCGGCAAGCGCGGCGCGATCCTGGTGATCGGCATTGCCGGCCTCGTCTCGTTCGCCGTCTGCGCGTGGCTCACCACGGTCTCGCAGCCCTGGGCCTTCTATTTCTCGCCGCTACGCGCCTGGGAGTTCGCCGCCGGCGGGCTGGCCAGCATGGTGCCGCAGCAAGTCTGGCAAAACCGCCCGCGGCTCGCCACGCCGCTGGCGTGGCTCGGCCTGGCGCTGATTGCCAGCGCCTATCTTTCCTTCAGCGACGAAACGCCCTTCCCGGGTTTCCTCGCCCTAGTGCCGGTGGCCGGCACCGTGCTGTTGCTGCTGGCGGGAGCGGCGCACGCGCAGCAGGAGAGCGCTAAGAAAAGCCCGATCGAGGCACTGGCGCTGCCGCCCCTGCAATGGATCGGCAAGCTCTCCTACTCGCTCTATCTCTGGCACTGGCCGGTGATCGTCTATGCCACGATGCTGACGCCCGAGCTTTCGCCGCTGCAGCGGCTCGGCTGCCTGGCGCTGACGCTGGCGCTGTCGGTCTTCACCTACCATGTCATCGAAAACCCGATCCGCCGCAATGGCTGGCTGATGGCCAGTGCGGCGCGGGCGCTGGTGCCGGCCCTCCTCCTGACCGGTACCGGCGTCGTCGCCGCTTATGCCAATGCCAGGCTCGCCGTCCACGATCTCGATCCTGCGCAGCGCAGCATTGCCGCCAGCGCCGCGCAGCCTTCCACGGCGCGCGCGGCCGGCTGTATTCTCTCCTTCGAGACAGTGCCGCCGAAGGCCTGCGTGTTCGGAAACAAGGACGCCGGGCGCTCGATTGCGCTTTTCGGCGATTCGCATGCCGACCACTGGTCGACGCCGCTGATCGAGGCGGCGGCCAAGAACAATTATCGCCTCGTCACCTATCTCAAATCGTCCTGCCGTGCCTCGCGGGTGACGACCTGGAACTGGCGGCTGAAGCGCGACTACACCGAATGCGACCAGTGGCGGGAGCAATCGGTCAAGGACATTATCGCGTTGCACCCGCACATGGTGGTGATCTCGGAATTTTCGATCGGCAATGTGATGAAGGAATCGCCCGAGGAACTGAAGCACGCCGATTGGAACGAGGAGTGGAAGACCGGCCTGCGCTGGACGCTGGCGGCATTCAGCCGGGCCGGGATCAAGGTCGCGGTAATCCGGGACGTTCCCTACAATGGAAGCTATGCCGACAAATGCGTGGCGCGGGCGTTGTGGCGCGGGCAGGTGCCTGAAGTCTGCGACACGCCGAGGGACGCGGCGGCGAACGACGACATCGCCGCGGCCGAGCGCGACGTCGTGCGCAGCGTGCCCGGCGCCACCTATGTCGACCTGACCAGCCAGTTCTGCGACGCCCAAACCTGCCACGTGTTCATCAACGGCCAACTCGCCTTCCGCGACCGGCACCACCTGGCGACGCCATTTGCTGAATCACTGGAGCCGCTCTTGGAGAAGGCGGTGTTTTAGGGGGCGGCGAGGTAGGGGGACCTGACGGCTGACGCTCAGTTGATGCGAGCTATGCCACAAACACATCCTCTCGATGGTGAGCGAGGTAAGCCTGCTGCGGCGGGGTGAAGGTGCTAGTGCGCCAGACGGCGGGGGCTTCGGCAAAGCCGAAACTCTGCATCACCAATTGCTCGAATCCGAGCCGCCGCAAATCAGTCTTGTCGACGCGCTGGGATATGAGGACCTGCCCGCTATCTTCAAAACTGATGAAGCCACGGTCAAAGAGGTGGTCGGCATCAGGCGTGAGGAGCAGCCCGTTCATGCCGTCCAAGCGCTCCTGCGCGGAAGCGCATAGGCGCCAAGGTTTGATGTGGCTTGCAATCAGCAACGAGGGATTGGTGACCCCTGTGAGTCGGCACGAGCGCTCCATGGCTTCGACATTGGAACGAAATTTACCTTGGCCGCGACGAGCTTGAATGACGCTCGTCTTTACAGTGTCCTCGAGTTGGAGGTCGTCTCGGATACGGCGCTCAACGACGTCCTCTAAAATTTCATTGACGACTTCGAAAGTGAGACTGTTTGCGCCACCACGCCTCAAAGCTTCGCGGTCGAAAGCTGTACCCGCGACAATTGTGTGAAACTACAAGCAGGGAGCCGACCTTATTGCCAGGTGTGACAGGCGGCGTAACTGCATCTTTCGGCGAGACGCCAAGAAGAGCGTAGGGCGACGATAGTCGCCCCCCCACCCCGCTTGCAAATCGCCCCCCAAATGCCATCTAGATCACAGGCGCACCGCCGGTGCGCCTTAGCCACGGAGCTTTCACTTGACGCAGCGAAGCGGCAGTGCGGACTTGCCGCTGCATGGCGGGCGGGTTCCGAAATGGCTGGGCGATCGCATGACGCGGCTGGGCGCGGTGCTGTGCGAGGCGATCATCCATCACTATGGCCGCGACGAGCTGTTGCGGCGGCTGGCGCATCCGTTCTGGTTCCAGTCTTTCGGCGCCGTCATGGGCATGGACTGGCACTCCTCGGGCATCACCACTTCGGTCGTCGGCGCGCTGAAGCGCGGGCTGAACCCGATGTCGCGCGAGCTCGGCATTCATGTCTGCGGCGGGCGCGGCGCGCATTCGCGCAAGACGCCGCAGGAGCTGACCGCGATCGGCGAACGCGTCGGCATCGATGGCGCGGCCCTCGCCACCGCCAGCCGCCTCGTCGCCAAGGTGGACAGCGCGGCGGTGCAGGACGGCTTCGACCTCTATCTGCACGGCTTCATCGTCACCGATGACAGCCGGTGGGTGGTGGTGCAGCAAGGCATGAATGGCGACAGCCGCCAGGCGCGGCGCTATCACTGGCTGTCGGAAGGGTTGACCAGCTTCGTTGACCAGCCACATGCGGCGATCGAAGGCGAGCGGCAGGGCGAGATCGTCAACCTCACCGACCATCGCGCCGAGCCGTCGCGGACCGGGCAGCTCGATTTGTTGAAGACCATGAGCCCGGAGCGGATCCTTGACGAGCTTGCCCTGCTGGAGCCGCCGCCGAAAGCGGCGCCCGCGAAACCGCCGGCGCAGCCGATGCTGCCCAATCTGGTGATGCCGGCGCATCATGACGTGCGCGAGAGCGACATCGTCATGCACCGGCTGCACGGCAACATTTCGGCCGCCATCGAAAGCGGGCCGGCCGATTTTCCCGAACTGCTGCTGGTACCCGGCGTCGGCGCGCGCACAGTGCGGGCGCTGGCCATGGTGGCGGAAGTGGTGCATGGCGCGCCCTGCCGCTTCTCCGATCCGGCGCGCTTCTCACTTGCCCATGGCGGCAAGGACCGGCATCCCTTCCCGGTGCCGCTGAAAGTCTATGACGAGACGATCGCGGTGCTGAAATCGGCCGTCGGCAAGGCCAAGCTCGGCCGCGAGGAAGAGCTCGGCGCGCTGAAGCGGCTGGATGGCGAGTCGCGTCGGCTGGAGCGCTACGTCACCGGGCCGAGCCTGAAGGAAATCGTCGCCGGCGAGTTCGATCAGTCGCATCTGCTGGGAGGGCGCAGTGTGTTCGGGTGGGAGGGGGCGGCGGAAGAAGAGCCGTTGAGGACGATCAAGAAAGGCGCTTGATGGCGGCCGGTTCGCGCCGCCCCTCATTTCCCTGCCGGGCGTTCGTCATTCGAAAAGCCAAGCAGTTGGCTTTTCGTCCGCTTTGCGGACCATTCCTCAACTCCCCGTATAGTGACGGGAGAAATATGCTGTCTTCGATGCTTTCGCCAATCGCCAACGTTGCAGGAAAAGCGCCGCCGTCGCGGCCAGCCCCTTCTCCCCGTTTACGGGGAGAAGATGGCGGCAGCCAGATGAGGGGCGGCGCGGCGCCTGAAAGTAATGGCTCGTTCAGCGACTCGCCAGTTTCAAGTTTGATTCACAAAACCTCTCTAAGCCACTGTCTTACAATGTTAACTTTTACGCGGCACCCTTCAACAGGTCTTCCGGCCGGCCCTCGACGAGCGCGGCAATATAGCTTTCCAGGCTGGTCGTGCCGCGCTCCGGGTTTTCCGGCTGCATCGGCTTGTCCAGCGTGGCCCCGGTCATGCGGGCATAGGACTTGGCCGTCGCTTTGGAGAAGCCGAGTTTTTCGTAGGTTTCTGTCCAGCGCTCCCGCGGCACCGTGACCACGCGCACGTTTTTGCGCAACGCCACACTGAAGGCTGCGGCGACATCGGCGGCGGAGTAGCGCCGAGGACCCTCGACATAGTGCGTGCCGGTCTTGTCGACCGGTTCCAGAAGACGCCTCGCCGCAGCCTCGCCGAGATCCTGCGGCGCCACCATCGGCAGCTCGAAATCCGCCGGGAAGAAGGAGGTGATGACGCCCTCGCGCCGTGCCGTCTCCAGGGCCTGATCCCAGTTGCTCATGTAATAGGCGGCGCGGTTGATGCTTGCCGGAATGGCCTTCGCCTTCAGCTTTTGCTCGAGGCCGTAAAGGACGGTGAGATCGCCGACACCCTCGCCGGCTTGCGCGCCATAGGTCGATTCCGCCACCACTTTTTCGAGGCCGGAGCCATCCAGCGCCGCCGCAATGGCGGAAACCGTCTTGCGCTCCTCGGCGTCGGTGTCGGTCGATGGATCGGCCGGCGGGTTGAGCAGAAACGCCCGCTTGCCGCGCCGCAAGACTTCACGCAGCCCCTCGACATCGAGCACATCGGCAACCGCGGCCTCCGCGCCCTGTTCAACCAACCATGCGGCCTTCGCCTCGTCGCGCGTCACCACCGTGACATCCTCGCCCTGCCGCAACAGCGCCATTGCCGCCGCCGAGCCGACATGGCCGGTACCTCCAAGAATGACATGCATGGTCTCGTCCTTCCCTTGCTGATTCATGCCGGATTAATGGCTGGGGCGGCGAAGGGTTCAAAAATCGGGGGATGATGCTGACAGGAGGTGACGCCGGCCTTCCTCGCAATGCACAGCGCAGGGGTCGTTCGCATCTTGCAAAATTATGGAACGAGGTCGTGCCCAGCGAGTTATATTAGCGCAACCTTGAATAGGAGGCAGCTATGAGAAAGCTCCTGCTTGCTTCGGCTATCGCTATCACTGCGGCGGCGGCGATGATCGCCCCGGCGAATGCCGGCGGGCGCGTCGTGATCGGCATCGGCAACGGCTACTATGACGATGACTACAATAACAGCTATGGCGACTATTACGATCGCTACGCTCCTCGCCCCTACTACCAGTATGATGCCTACGATAACGGCTTCAGGTACCACAGGTATCACAGGCATCATCGCCATTGCCGCATAGAGTTGGTCAAGCATTGGCGCCATCATCACAGGATCGTCGAGGAAATTCGCGTTTGCGAACGGTGATCCGATAGGGTGAAACCGGTTCGGCCGGCATCTGCCGGCCGGCCGCTTCACTACGCGGCTGCCGGCCTTATCGCGGCTTCCGCATCATCATCATCCCGTAATCAACGGCCAAAAGGTCGAGCCCGACCTTCAACAGCTTCACCACCACATCTCGTCCCTCGCCGGTGCGTTCGGCGAGCGCCTTCACCGACTGGCCTTCGAGGCAGATTTTGCGAACCACCTCCGCCACTTCCCAGTGGGCCATGGCGGCGATGGCATGGGTGTGGGCGCGGCCGGCGTTGAGCACGCGGTCGGGGATGCCGCCATTGATGCGGCCGCCGTCGATGCGCTCTTCCCACGGCATCGGCCGCAGCCCGTCACGCGAGGCGCGCTCGAAATCGTCGCGAAACCGCTGGCCGGCCTCGCGCTGCTGGCGGGTCAGCGAGGTGATGCCGACCAGCGGATCGACATTGCGCACCCGCACGATGCCGCCGGTCGCGGTGTAGCCGTCATTGGAGACCTCGTAGACGCGCCGCGCCTCTTCGGTGCCGACGCTCAACCGCTTGCGGCCGAAGCGATCGTCCTTCAGCGCGAAATCATGGCCGATCTCGCGGCGGATGCGCACCTGCTCGACTTCGCCCGCCGGCAGCTTCGGCGGTTTGGCTTTCTGCGCGGTTTTTTTGCTCATGGCGTGGTCCTTGTGGAGATTGGGTTGTTGAGCCGGAAGGTTGGCGTTCCTTCGCGCCCCCCTCTGCCCTGCCGGGCATCTCCCCCACTTGGGGGGAGATTGGCAGTTTCGGCGGCTGCGCCTCTGCAACGTTGGCAATTGGCGAAATCGGCGGCGATATCCGATCGCCCCCCTCGTGGGGGTTGAGGAGTGGTCCGCGAAGCGGACGGAAAGCCAATTGCTTGGCTTTCCGAGCGACGAACGTCCGGCAGGACAGAGGGGGGCGCTGTCCCGCCGGCTTTCGATCATTGGTGGGGTCGTCCGGAGGCGAGGAACGGAGCCCAGCCGCTCACACCACCTCCGCCACAGGTCGGTGGAAACGCGTCTGATGATATTCGCAGTAGCTTTTCAGCGCCCTTGTACGCAGGCCGCAGCACAGCATCTCGAGCCCCGGCCGACTGCCGGGAGCATCGTTGTCGGGGTCTTCCTCCAGCGTCAGGTCGAGCGGCGCGCGGCAGCGGTCGAACAGGCAGTCGATGAAGCGCATGGCGGCGACATGCGGCTGACGCCCGAGCGAGGCAGGGCGCGGCGCCGGCACATTGAAGCGATAGACTTCGCCGTCCACCACCAGCCGTCCTTCGCCCGGGATCGAGGGCGCCGGACGGGCTGGCAACAATGGCCTGGCCGGCGTGTGTCTGGCTTGCCTGGCGACCGGTGTGGCCGGTGCGGCCGGCTTCGAAACTTCAGGCCGCCTTGCCGGCTTGCTCGGCTGAACGGGCAGGATCTTCCCTGCCGTGTTCTCGTTGGCTGCAGCCGGCGCCGTCGCATTCTTCCTCGGTCGGCCGCCGGACCTGCCGCCTCTGGGGTTGGCGAAGCCGATGGTCTTCAACGCGCTGTTGCGGTGGACGATGCCGATGATGGCATTGCGCGAGACCGGACTGCCGCGCAGCGCCGTGAAGCGGACGGCGATCCCTGTGGCCGACAGGCCATCCCTCAGCCAGACGGCGATCTCCTGCAATTCGGTCTCGGTATAGGCAGTCATGTCGGTATCCATTGATTGCGCGCGCAAAGGCGGAGCGCCGGCCCGAGGGCCTACGGGAAAAAATCAGAGCGGATGGTCGGTGCGGTCAGCCGATACTGGCGGCCGGCAGCGCGCTGGCGAGATGCCGCAAGGCGGCTTCGGCGGCCGCTTTGGTGAGGGCGGAAACCGCCCTGCCCGTCAGCCGGTCGAACAGGATGACGGTGCCGTCTTCCGTGCGGATGCAGGAGATGCCCTGCCCGCCGGAAACAGCCCTTGGCGCACTGGCGGCGCCATGGGCCGAAGAGGTGGCCGGAGCCGGGAGAGGAGCGGCTCCGGCCGTTCCGGTCGATCGGGGGAACGACGGTTCGACCGGATCCGGGGCAAGAGCCCCGGTTTGCGTCCGGACCGGGGAGGAGGACAGCCCGGACGATGGGAGAAAGCTGACGATGTCTGCGGAAACGCTTGCGGTTTGTTCGATCATGCGCTAAGCGTACGATATGTACGAAACGTACGCAAGCGAAATCGTACGTGTTGGACGATAAATTTCAGGCAGTTTGTACGATGCAGGAACCGAGGCATAGATTGCAGCAGGCACGGGCGGAGGCGGGTTATGCCTCGCCGAGCGACGCGGCGCGGGCATTGCGCGACATCAACAAGAACACGCTGATCAGTCACGAGAACGGTAACCGGCCGCTGTCGCGCAAGGCGGCGGAGAAATACGGTCGTCTGTTCGGCGTCGATCCCGGCTGGCTCTTGTTCAACGGCGATGGCGGCGGCCTTTCGGGTGGCCATTTCGGCTTTGACGAGTCGGGCCGGCAGATCCCGATGCCGTCGCTGGCCACCGTCGATGTGCCCATCGTCTCGTGGATCAGCGCCGGCGAACTCGGCAGCCAGGACATGGTGGTCAATCTCAGCGACTATCCGACCATCCCCACCACCGATCTGGAGCAGGGCCAATGGATTGCTCTGCGCGTCGACGGCCCGTCGATGAACAAGATCTCGCCACCGGATTCGATCATCTTCGTCAACCTCAGGGACAAGCGGCTGGTGACCAATGGCTGCTACGTCATTTCGGACGAATCCGGCCACGCCACCTACAAGCGTTACCGCCCCAACGAGAACCCGCCCTTCCAGCCGGCCTCCTACATGGACATCCCGCCGCCGGCGCTCGAAGGCGCCATCACCATCATCGGCCGGGTGAAGCGCTCGATGATCGATATGTGAGGGAGAAGGCGGTGAGGCGCAATCTCCCGCCTCGAGGGGGAGATGGCCGGCAGGCCAGAGGGGGTCGCCGCGCGTAAGGCGCTGACGTCCTCTGTCCGCGATAGGAAGTCGCGTCAGGACGTACCGACCCCCTCTGTCGCCTTCGGCGACATCTCCCCCTCGAGGGGGGAGATTACGCGCCCAAAAACTCGTTCGTAAAATACCCCCCGAAATCCGGCTTCTCCTTCAGAACCTTGCCATCGCCATCGAGCAATATGCCGGCCCTGAAGAGGTAGGTTCCGATCGCCTCGATCTTGGCCCTGGCGATGGTGCCGATGACGCCGTCCTGGCTGCGCAAGAAGTGTCCGTCGACCAGCATTTTCAGCGAAGCGTGGATCAGCGCCGGGTCGGTCAGCGCATCCCTGTTGGAAGCGATCAGCAGATCGCCGGCTTCCTGCGGGTGATCGCAGGCAAATTGGTAGCCGCGCCGCGTTGCCTCGACGAAGGCCGATGCGGCCTTCGGGTTTGCCTGGAGATATGCATTGCTGGAGGCGATCAAGGTGGTGTGCTCGTCGGGCACGCCGTAGTCGGCGTAGCGGAAGCCGCGCTGCCTGACGCCTTTCAACTCGGCAGCGACGCCTTCCCAGGTCGAGACCTCCAGCGTGAAGTCGACCGAGCCGTTGGCCAGCGCCTCATAGGCCGAGGTGCCTAATGTCACCGTCTCGAAAACGCCCTTGCCGCCATCGTGGCGGATGATGGTCGAGATCAGCGTGTTTTCCCAGGCGCTGCCGAAGCCGCCATAGGTCAGACCGTCGAGATTCCTGGGACTCTTGATCTCGCCGCGATCCGCGTTGAAGACCAACCGGCCGGTCTCCTGCTGGACCACGGCGTAGACCGCCTTGAGATCGGCGCCGGCAGCCCGCTGGGTGAACAGGCCGACGCCGGCAATGCCGAAATCGGCGATGCGGTTGGCGACCAGCGTGCCGGCGCCAGTATCGCCATAGGGCAGGATCTCAACATCGAGCCCGGCCTCGTGGTAGAACCCTTTGTCGCGGGCAACGAACAGGCCGACATGGTTGGTGTTGACCGTCCAGTCGAGCGCGACGGTGATTTTTTGCGTAGCCGCATGAGCGCGAGAGGCAAGCGGCAGTCCGGCAGCCAGCGTCAGCAGCAAAGCCTGCCGGCGTGTGAATTCGGTCATGAAAAACTCCTTTGAGCGGTCTGCGGGAACGAGGGCCGGTCAGTCCCGGGATTGAGCAGCGTGTCGAGGATGTCGGCTTCGAGCGCGGCGGCCTGGCGCGCGGCATCGCTGCCGGTGGTGCGCGGGCGCGGCAGCGGCACGGCAATCTCGCCGATGATGCGGGCCGGCCGCGCCGACATCAGATAGATGCGATCGGAGAGGTAGACGGCTTCGCGCACGTCATGGGTGATCAGCAGCGCCGTCCAGCGGTGGCGCTGCCACATGCCTTCCAGCCAGCGCTGCATACCCGCGCGGGTCAGTGCATCCAGCGCGCCAAAGGGCTCGTCGAGCAGCAGCATGTCGCGCTGCTGCACCACGGTGCGCAAAAGGGCGGCGCGCTGGCGCATGCCGCCGGAAAGCTCGGCCGGCCAGGCGCGCTCGAAACCGGCAAGGCCGAACTCAGCGAACAACGGCGCGACGCGTTCGCGCGCCGCCTTGCGGCCAAGACCCTGCACTTCCAGCCCCAGCGTCACATTGTCGATGACGCGCCGCCACGGCATCAGCGCGTCGCGCTGCGGCATGAAGGCGAAGGGGCTGCCCTGCAATGGCGCGCCGTCGAAGCGCATGTCGCCCTCGCCTTTCAGCGCACCGGTCAGCAACTGGAACAGCGTCGACTTGCCGGCGCCGGAAGGGCCGAGGATGGAGACGAACTCGCCGGCCGCGACATGAAGCGAAATGCCGGCGAGCACCTCAAGCGCGCCGAAGTTCTTCCTGATGTCCCGGAGTTCGAGCCGCGTCATTGACGGTTCTCTTCTGCAGCTTCAACCTTGCCGTCGCGGCTTTCGCTCCCTGCATTCTCCCAAGGCATGGCGAAGCGCTGGACGAGCACCGCAATGGCGAACAAGACAAGCGTGAGCGCGGCGCTGACGGCGACCGCGGCGAGCACCAGATCGGGCCGAAAGTTGTTCTTGGCATTGAGCATGTAGATGCCCAGCCCCTTCGCCGCCCCCGCATATTCGGCGAAGATCGCGCCGACGACGGCGTAGGTGATGGAGATGCGCAGCCCGGCGAAGAAATAGGGCAGCGCCGAAGGCAGGCGCGCCAGCCAGAAGATGCGCCAGCGCCCTGCCCCCATGGTGGCGAGCATCTGCGAAATCGCCTTGCTGGTCGCGGCAAAACCCTCGACCAGCGCCACCATCATCGGGAAGAAGGTAACGAGCGCCACAAGCAAGATTTTTGGCATCAGCCCGAAGCCGAACCACAGTACGATGAGCGGCGCAATCGCGACCAGCGGCAAGGTCTGGCTGACAATCAGCAGCGGAAACAGCGCGCGGCGCAGCGGGGCCAAGAAATCGACCAGCGCCGAAAGCACGAAGGCAGCGACCAACGAGCAGGCGAAGCCGGCTGATGTGGCGCGGATGGTGGGCAGCGTGTTGTCGGCAAGGGCAGCGCGATGCTCCCAGGCCTGCTGCAGCACGCGCGACGGCGCCGGCAGCATGGTGGGCGCAGCGCCACCATAGCGGGCGTAGAGCTCCCACGCCGCGAGGAGCAGGGCGGAGGCGCAGGCGGCGGGGATGGTCTTGGCGATGGCTGCGGCTAATCTCCCCCCTCGAGGGGGAGATGTCGCCGAAGGCGACAGAGGGGGTCGTCTCGCATAGAGCGCCCACGCCTTGCCGATGCGAAAAGGACGTCGGCGCTCCACGCGCTGGGACCCCCTCTGGCCTGCCGGCCATCTCCTGCTCGAGGGGGGAGATTCGTGGGCATCGCGGTCTTCGCCAATCGCCAATGGCTCCCCTCCTCTCTGTGCTGAGGTGTCAGAGGCATCTCCTCCACGCAATGGGTCAGATAAACCAGCCACGGCAATATCCTCAAGGAACGACGCTTGAGCCGCGGCTCAGACGGCGCTCGGGCTGTTCGCCGAGATCGTGATGTCGAGGGTGACGTGGCCGGCGCCGGGGCCGAAGCGGCAGAAGGCCTCGTTGAGCGTGGCAAACACCGCACCGGCATCGCCACGCAATTTGGTGCAGAAGTTCTTTGAGCGCTCAAAGACGCCGGACTGTTTCAGGAAATCGATGCAGCCGTAGATCTCGTCCATATGGTCGCCCGTGCCCATGACGTAGAGCGAGAACTGCGCCGCCACCGGCTGGCCGGTCGACGGCGTGGCCTGGACAGCGCGGATCGCGGCGATCTTGCGCTCGTCCAGCGGAATGGCGGGGCCGCCGGTCTCGTCGGAGCGGCAGATCGGATCGTCGGGCTCGCCCGGACAGCCGCGCGAGACCGCCGCCGAAAGCACGCAGTGCTTGCCGCTTTTGGCCGCCGCGACGAACAGGTCGCGCATGGCGGGAAACAGCACCTCGGGCGGCCCGACCATAAGCGTCGAGATGTCGTCGGTTTCGATCCGCAGCCGGTCGCGCCACGGATCGAGCGCGCCGAGCGCGCCAAGGATGACGCCGACGAAATCGTCGGTCATGGGATAAAGGGAAATCTGTGCGCCTGAAAACATCGCCCGCCTCGCTCCGCTGGTATTATCCAGATCAGCTTTAGGGTCCGAAGGCTTGCCGCCCTCATCTCAGCCCCGACCATACGGAGCACCCCTGTGGATGAGCGGGTTAAAGCATTGTTCGCGACATTGGGGAAGCCGTTTGTTGAAGGCACTGCGGCAAAGTGTTTTGGGCCAGACGGGCCGGGCGCCCGGGCGTTCAGAGCGACTCGTCAGTTCGTTGCGTTATGAGATTTCCACGAATTTCTTATAACTGCGTTGAAATTCAAGCTGATAAACGTAATTACAAGAAAACGGCAGAGCCTCCGCGCAGCCCTTACGGTTTCTGCATTTCCTTATCCGCGACCCCATCCGAACTGTGCTGCTGCGTCGCTAGGGCTTGCCTGTGCTGGTCCCCTCGCCCCAGCGCTACGCCATCCACAAGCTGATCGTCGCCTCGCGACTCGGGCCGAGCGCTGGCCAAGCGGGAGAAGGATCTCCATCAAGCGCGCCTGCTGACCCAAGCGCTCGAAGCCACGCGTCGCCAGGACGACCTTGCCTTCGCCTTCATGGACGCGTGGGACAAGGGCGAAAACTGGCGCGAGACGATCCGGCGCGGCCTGAACCTGTTCGACGCCGACACGAGGGAAACAGTCAACACCATCCTGGGAAAATCCCTCCGCGAAATTGGTGCGAGTCCTGAAGGATTCACGATGCGTGATTAGCTGAAGCGACCGCTGCTATATTCATTGTCATCGTCCCAACTGTACGAAATTGGCTTGACGCTCGTTCGTACATAAAGTACGATATCTCTTTTCGCAGAGAGGAATGTCCTTGAGCACAGCGAACCATGTTGCCTTCGCCGATCTCTCTCGTCCTTTGCTGTCACCCCCGTCATTGCCGCCGCCTTTGTTGCCGCCGCCTTTATTGCCGCCCCCTTTGTTGCCCTTGTCATTCGATCAGTGCGAACGCCTCGCCGGGGCCTGGCGAATGGCCAGCCAGGACATCGCCGACGACATCCGCTTCATCCGCCAATATCTGAAAGTCGTTGCCGAGAAGGACGAGAGGCTGTCGACCGGCACCCTTGTTCACAGCCGCGCCTATGTCGAGGCCTGCGCCGGCTGGCTGCCACAGACTGTAGCGCGGTATCTGCGCCACCTGCGCCAGATCACCGAATGCGAACTGGCCATGACAGCTGCCGGGATTCGCTTTGCGCTGTCGAGTTATGCCTGGGAGGCATGAGGGCGCCTGTCGCCAAACACAAGGAATTGCGCTGCCCGTCGCAGGCGCAATTCGTCAGGTTGAGAGGCTCGGGCGCGCCTGAACGGCGGGCGCCAAGGATGGCCCGGCCAGCTAATTCCGGCCTTGCTTTATTTCGACTGGCCTTGTTTCAACTTGGCCTTATTTCGATTTGGCTTTGCCGGACTTTGCGGCGGCAGGCTTCGCTGCCTTTGACTTGGCGGCTGCCTTGGCGGGCTTGGCGTCAGCTTTCTTCGCCGCCTTTTTTGGCTTGGCGACCGCGCCATCGACTTCAGCCGTGGCCTGCTCCCAGTGTTCCTGATGCGCGCCTTCAGGCCGGCCGGCCTTTTCCCAAATCTCGTGCGCGCGCTGGCGAATGCGGTCCTGTTTGTCGTCCGTCACTTAAGCCTCCGTGGTTGGGTCCGGTCGGTTGGTCCAGATTCCACGAAAACATTAGCCGAAAATTCGGCCGGCGTCTTGAGTGACGAGACATCTCAGCGCGGGTCGGAAATCACCGCAACGCCGAGCAGCGCCGCTTTCTTGACGATCAGCCCCGCGAGGTCGGCATCCGAACGATCGGTGCCGGTGCGCTCCCGCAGGAGCGCGATCGCTTCCTTCATCGATAACAGCGCCGTGTTGCGCTCGGCCAGCAACTTGTCGCAACACGCCGCAACATTGGCGGAGTTCGGGGTCTCGACATGCGGCAACATGGCAATTCTCCTTTCATCATGTTCGTCATTCGGCCCTGCCGCCCTTTTGGGAAGAACGACAGGGCCGTATCACCGATGAATGGTTAGGTTGTCGAGCGTTACTCGACCACCTCGACAATCCTGCGCGTGCTGGGGTCGACCAACACGGTATGGTTGTCGACGACGGCGTATCTGTACTGAACGTCGGGAACCTCCTGCAGCTCGACAGTGTCAGGCAAGGCAGTGCCGACATTCAATTCGACGCCGAGCAGATTGACCGAGGCAAGCGGATGTTTCTTTACGTACTGGTGCACGACCGTGCGCTGTTCCGGGGTGATGATCACCTGCTGCTGTGCCGGCTGCGTGACGATGACCTCGTCGGCGGCGGCAATGCCGATACCAGCGATCATGGCGAGCCCGGCGACGGCGGGAATAAGGATGGTTTTCATCTTCGTCTCCTGTCGTTGTTGGCGAGCTCCGCCGTGTTCCCGCATGAGGCGAAAACAGCGCAGATCGAGGTGGCGGGCTCCTGGAGGCAAACGCAGCCGGTACGGTCTTGTTCCGCAAGCGGAGACTAAATTGATCGGCTTCCCGGTCATGCCAGCAGAACCCGCACCCGCAAGATTCGCATTGAAGCACAATCCCTCAGGAGACCTTCGACGTGGACGATGCACGGCTCCAAATTCCGGTGGCGATCGCGGCCGGCGCCGGCATTGATCCGGTGACCGCGTCGCCCGGCCAAGACCGGAACCGACCGCCTTCGTGCCACGCCGTGAAGTTTCAAGCAAAGGTCATTGCTTCGGCGGCTGCGCAGGCACCTCGCCAGGCTTGATCACCGGCGTCTTGCCCTGGTCCGGCGGCGGCTGCGTCATACCCTGGTCACCACTGGGCGGCGGCTGCAGCACGCCGCCGCAGGGACCGAGCGTGCTGGTCGATTCGCCACCGCCATTGGCGACCGGCGGCTTCCGAGCATCGTCCTGAGGCTGCGCCTGGCAAGGCGCGGCAGGGCCGTTCCGGTCGCCATTGTCCTGCGCAGCCGCCGGGTCGGCCAGCGCCAAGAGCAGCACGCATGGGATGAGGGGGAAAGTCTTCATGGTCCAGCTCCTCTGGATTCATCTCCTTGGCAAAACAGACTAGTCCTTGGCAAAGCAGACTGGCGGCAATTGGTTCCACGGAGATGGAGTGGTTGCCGGAACCTGACAGCCGGAAGTGAGTTCCACCTTCTCGACGCAAAGCCGCCCAGAGGAGGCAATCATGGAAGAACGAAACAGAAAACCCAATGACGAGGTCGAGGCGCCACCGAGCAAAAACGATGCCCGCGACACGATCGCCAATGACGAGGTGGAGGCGCCGACGCCGCGCCGGCAGGATTGGGATGCGCTGCGTGGCGCAACGGTCCTGCCCGACGGAGCAGATGAGGAAAGCCTGCCGGACACCACCGGAGTCGAGAAGGAAGGCGAACTGCCCGAGGAGGATGACGACAACCCCTACCAGGACAGTGACGATGCCTTGCCCGACGACGCCGAGGAAGCCGCCATTGGTCACGACCTGGCGAGGCGCGGCGGCCCGTTCGACGAGGTGTAAGGGCAGCGACCGCGGACTTTCGAGAGGTTTCCCGGGACGTCCACGCCGTCACCAGTTGGACCAAGGATGAGCTGAAGGCGATGCCGGAGCATCGCGATTGATATTTCGAAGGATCCGGCTGGTCTGATCCTTCGTTTAAGGCGCCTTGGCGGTTTGGTTAAATTTAGCCCTTGTGGTCAAGGGCCGGCGGCGACGCAATCTCGGCACGTTCGACAGCCGCGAGGCAGCCGAGAAGCACGAACGCGAAGCCCAATATCTCAAGCGCCGTTGAGGCCGCTCGCCTGAATCTTCAAAGTGCGCAAGATATCCCCGCCGCGGGCGGCGCAGACACGCTCCAGCATCGCAACGCTGCGAACCGGGCCATCGCCCGCCGGCACTTGAGTGCCGACGGGCTCTGACCTTCAGTTCGACCCGGGATCGCCGAGCGCCTCGGTGACGAAGGACGCCGCGATCAGGTCGTCGGCGTCGAGGCGTAGGGAGCCTTCGACACCCCCCATGATGGCCGCGACCTTCTGGAAGGTCTGCATCTCGTGTTCAGTAACGCTGGCGTCTCGCATCCTGGCTTTCAGATCGGCGATGCGTCGGCCCAGTGAGGCCGACGTTCCGATTTCTCTGTTCGACATGGTGGCCTGCTCCTCCCCCAACCCATGCTGTGGACGTACTCAAGTCTGCCTATATATAAGGCAGCGCGAATACAGTCGCCGCAACGCGCGATATCTGGGAAGGTTCCGGCGCCAAATAGTCACGAAATAATACGTGGTGGGACTCGGGTATGTTAAGCGCCGACGCGGCGATAGACACCGCAGCCAGCGGCTGCGGCCATCGGCCTGGCCAACCCGTGTCGCGGGTCGCGAATGCGGGTCGGACTTTGATCGCCGCGCGCGAACAGTCAGCGAGAGGCCGGAACCACGCCGGACACCGAGCGCGCCGTTTCGGGCGAAAACACCACGAAAGCAAAAACCAGAACGGCAGCGGCGATAATGACCGAGCCGCCGGCGACGATCGGTTCAAGCGCCGGGTTTCCCTGCAGCATCACATACAGCGCCGGCAGCATGATCACCAGGCCGAGTGTGTAGAGCCCGTAGTGGATCATGGCGATGCGACGCGCCGCCTTTTGCGGATTGAGCGCGTAGTAGCCGCCGAAGATGGCGCTCGTCACCCAACCGAGCAGATTGATATGCGCGTGCGCCGGAAAAGCGGCGTGGTCGCCCGAGATCGCCATCTGCAGGCCGGCCGCAATCCCCAACATCAGGAACAAGATGGCAGTTTTGAAAAAGAGTTCCGAAATCCTCGGCATGTCATTTCTCCCCCTATGCGGTCTGCGACCGCTTGCGTCCTGGAGAATACACCCACGCACAGAAATTTTCCACGCCGCGCTTATGGGCCATGCCTGCACAGCTTTTTGCACGCTGTTCGACTTTTCTGGCTGCCACAACCCGGCGCCGCCCCGCTACGGCGTCAGCAAGATGTCGGCGCCCGCTCGCTCGTCGAACACCACCGCGCAGCCGCGCCCCAGCGCCACTGCCGACAGCGCGTTGGCCACCGTCTCGTCCGGCGATACGAAATCACCGGTCAGCACTCGCAACTCCTCCACCGCCCTGGCCATTGACACGCAGTGCCCGGCAACGCGATCGCTCGTGCAGGCGTCAATGACGCTGACGAGGTCGATCATCTCGAACTGGCCCATACCGGCCTCCACAAAAACAGCGTCCCGTCGCGGATATGAACGCCGAGGCGAGAGACAATGTTCCGCAGGTCCGATGCCCAGGCGGAGCACTCGACAGCCCGACCTGGAACGGGCCGGCCGGCGACAACCGCTTCGCTTGACAATAGGCCCTGTTTGTTCTCTATTTGTTCGGCAAAAACGCCTCTCACAACAGACGCGGCTAATGCTGCAACGCCGCAAAGGGAACGGTCGGGATGGAGCCCACCATCCTGCATGCGGATCTCGACGCCTTCTACGCCTCGGTCGAGCAGCTGCTCGACCCGGCGCTCAGGGGCAAGCCGATCGCCGTCGGCGGCGGCGTCGTGCTTGCCGCTTCCTACGAAGCCAGGGCTTTCGGCGTGCGCGGCGGCATGCCCGGACGACGCGCGCGCGAGCTTTGCCCCGGACTGATCTTCGTCGGCGGCCATTTCGCCGACTATCAGCGGCTGGGCGACGCCGCCATCAAGGTGCTCGACGATTTCACGCCGCTGGTCGAGCGGATTTCCATCGATGAAGCCTTTGCCGACGTCGCCGGCTGCACGCATCTGTTCGGGCCGCCGGCCGAGATCGCCGCCACGGTGCGTCAGCGCGTCCGGGCAGAGCTCGGCCTGCCGATCTCGATCGGCGTGGCGCGCACCAAGCATCTGGCCAAGATCGCCTCGCAGGTGGCCAAGCCCGACGGGCTGGTGGTGGTCGATCTGGACACCGAACTTGCCTTCCTGCATGATCTGCCGGTCGGGCTGATGTGGGGCGTCGGCCCGGCGACCAGAGCGCGGCTGGCCGAGATCGGCATCGAGACCATCGGCCAGTTGGCAAAGACGCATGGTGGGGCGCTGCGAAGATCGCTCGGGCCCGCCGCCGGCGAAAAGCTGGCGTCGCTGGCATGGAACCGCGACCCGCGAAAGCTCGAAACCCACAGGCGGTCGCATTCCGCCGGCGCGCAGTCGGCGCTTGGCAGACGGCCGGCCGAGGCGCGTATCTTCGGACCCGTCCTGCTGCATCTGGCAGACCGGGTCGCCAGCCGGCTCAGGGCGAAATCACGGCCCGGGCGCACGGTGACGGTGCGCGTGCGTTTCGCCGATCTGCGCGCGGTCACACGCTCGCTGACGCTCGATCAGCCGATTTCGGCAACCGCGATGCTGGCCGAAATCGCCGGGGAGCTGGTGCGCGGCGTGCTGGCCGCCAACCCTCGGGAGAAGACCATCTCGCTGCTGGCGATCTCGGTGTCGCAGCTGGAAGAAAGTGCCGAGCTGCAGCTGGAGCTGCCGCTCGGGCTTGCCGATGAAAAGCAGCGGCCCGGCAGCAGGCAAGGCCTGGCGCGCTTTGGCGCCGACCGCGCCATCGACAAGATCCGCCAGCGCTTTGGCAGAGAGGCTGTCGGCTATGGCGCCGTGGCGCTGGAAGCCCGGCGCTCGGTTCCCGATGCCTTCCGCGAACTGGCGGAGAAGGAACTGTGAGTGCGGCGCGACGGCAAGGCCAATGTTTAGGCTGGGCCAGTCCGCGCTGCATTGCCGCTCTGTTTGAGCAGGCCGACCAACCAGGCCAGACCCGCCACAGTTTCGGACATTTTTCGCACCGCAACCCGGCCACGCCATGCACGCCCAAGAACAACGCTTTGTCGATGAAGGTGGACTTGCAGTTAGCGCATCGGCGCCAAGAAAACCCGGGGCGGGACGACGGCGCCGCGAAGGTTGACAGTGCCGATCCGTCTGGCATTATCGCGTAAGCTTGGAGGATTCACTATGAAGAAAACCTATTCGAAGCCTGTTCTGGTCAAAAAAGGCAAGCTTTCGCAGGTTACGGCGCTCGCCAATGGAGCGGGTTCCGGCCCGATCGAGTGAAGTCGTTGAGTCGGACTGTCGCCTGATCTGGCGGCCTCGCCTGACACTGGAGATGCGGCATGAAGAAGACCTATTCGAAGCCGGTGCTGGTCAAGAAGGGCAAGCTCTCGCAGGTTACAGCCGACAATGGTAACGGCTCCGGGCCGGTCGCCGTCTAGCAGCCGATTATCCGACGCCTCGTGCCGTCTGGCCGGGAACGGGGCTTTGGGTGCCCGACGTGGAGAGTGGAAAATGAGGAAGACCTATTCCAAGCCAGTGCTGGTAAAAAAGGGCAAGCTCTCGCAGATCACCGCGAACGGCGCTTCTGCTCCTATTCCGGGCTAAACTCGTTCCCCGGTAGATCGAGATCCTCCTGGCAGAGTCGGGCGGCTTGATCGTTTCCGGAGCATGATCTCCCGCAGGCGGCGGGACCGTTCAGCGCACAACCACCAGATCGTCGAGCACGAGCTGCCAATAGTGGCTCGTTGAAAGGCGCACGCGCGTCACCGCCGCCAGCATCGGCGCATAGTGGACGGGCGCCATTGCCGACAGGACGATCGTGTCGCTGGCGATCAGCCGGTCGCCAAGCCAGCTCTCGACCAGTGCGGTTTCGCCTTCGGACTTCAACCATGCCGCTGTCAGCATCACGGAATGGAACCCGAACGGTTTGTCGCTCGAGAATTCGGCCGGGTGTCCGCTGCTCGTATAGCAGACATGGTCTCCCGAGATATTGCCGTTGACGTAGCCTTCGCTGCCTTCGGTATGATCGCGCGCCAGTGCGTTCAGGTTGAACCAGGTCAACCCGGCATAACCGGACGGCACCTTGCGCAGGCCGCGCGTCGTGACATCGTCGAAACCGATGGCCTGCAAGGACGCGGCGCTGTCGACGGCCGCGTTCTCGGGCGACAGCAGGCCGAGTTCGGTCGGGTAGGCCGACAAGGCCAGTCGTCGTTCCATGCCACCGCCGGTGATTTCGATCGCGTCGGCGTCATCGGGCAGATCGAGACGGAAGCCAGCCCCAGCACTTAGCGGATGCACCGCCACCTCTTGCCCTTTCGCCATCACCGAGATGCTCGCCGAAGCACCGTCCGCTACGCGGCCGCTGAGCCGGCGTATCGCAAACAGGCCGACCGGCTGCAGCATTGCTTCCGAGGCCAGCCCGGTGGGCGAGCCCGGCAGCGGCCGGAGGTGCTGCGACTGGACCTCGTTGGCGCTGCTGGAGCGCCAGCCGGGCGGAACCGACACGGTGAAGCGGTAGCTGCCCGGCACATGGATGGGCGCGGCCCGACGTTTCGCCGACGCCAGGAAATTGGCAAAGCCGCCGCGGTTGCTCCGCGCCGCGGCGACGAAGCGGCCGTCGCCATCATGCAGTCTGACCATGATGCCGGCCATCGGGCGGTCGCCGAGCCCGTAGCGGCCGTCGCGATCGGCATCGAAGTAGACAAAGGTCGAATGATTGAGCTTGCCGTGGTTGCCCGACCAGTCCCGGCGCACGGCGTAGTCGTTGGCCGGATCTTCACGAAGCCGGGCTCTGCGACGCGACCGCGCCAGCCGCCAGGCCAAAGCCGCAACGACAGCGGCGAGCCCGGCAAGGAGTATTGCCTTGATCACGGACGGCTCAAGCAATGCTGTCGGCCCTGCTCATCTGGATCTCCTGCACATACATCGATCCATATATCGATGCTGCAGGCGCTTGAGCAACCGGACACGGGACCGGCGGACATGGCGTCGGCCTCATATACCCATCTCGGGCAACTATTCCGGCGACGGCACCGGCGGCTTGGTGGTCAGCGCGGCGCCGAAGGCGGCGACGACCACGGCGGCGACGCCCGCGCACTGCAGCGGGCTCAGGGTCTCGTGCAGGAACAGGAAGCCGGCCAGCGCGCCCAGCGCCGGCTCCAGACAAGTCAGCGTGCCGTAGAGCCTGGCCGGCATCCGGGTCAGCGCCACCATCTCCAGCCAGAACGGCAAGGCGCTGGAGAACAGCCCGACCAGCAGCGCGCTGACCAGGATCGCGGGTGCGATCAGGCCGGTACCCGCCTCGGCTAGGCCGAACGGCAGGGCGAGAGCAGCGGCAATGACCAGCCCGTAAGCCGTGGTCTGGCTGCCAAGCTCGGCGCCCGCCTTTTGCGCAAAGACGATGTAGAGCGCCCAGCAGCCGCCGGCGGCCAGCGCCAGCATCACGCCGATCGGGTCGAGTGCACTGCCGGAGTGGATGAAGGGCGACAACAGCAATATGCCGGCAACGGCCAGCACCACCCAGACGAAGTCGGTGGCGCGCCGCGACGACAGCGTCGCCACGAGCAGCGGGCCGCAGAATTCGAGCGCCACCGCGACGCCGAGCGGAATTCTGGCGAGCGCTGCATAAAACAGCAGGTTCAGCGCCGCGAGGTTGACGCCGTAGGCGATGAGCCAGGGCAGCACGGCGCGCGACGGCCGCACCCGCCACGGCCTCAGCACCGCCGCCAGCATCAGCGCCCCCACGACCAGCCGCAGCGCCGTGGTGCCATTGGCGCCGATCAGTGGAAACAGGCCCTTGGCGAAGGTGGCGCCGATCTGGATCGACACCATGGCGCCAAGCAACGCGCCGATCGGCAAGCCCTTCGCTTCAGCTGCGGCAATCTGCGTCGACGTCAATTCCAGTCCCTCCGCGCGGTGCGCCGCAGCGTTGGCCCGAGATATGGATAATAGGCCTGGCTGTCGTGTGGCACGGGCAGACTGTTGATGGGGCAAGACGTGGAAGGCGAACGCCGACGCATTTCCTCTCCCCCGTCGATCGGGGGAGAGGAAAAGAGGCTAGCTCGCCAGCCCATACACCAGCCTCACCCGCCCATCCGACAGCTGGCCGACCTGGCGCAGTTCCAGTCCGTGCCGGGCGTGCACCGTGCCGAACAGCGCCTTGCCGTCGCCGGCGAGCAGCGGATAGACGATGAGCCGCATTTCATCCACTAGCCCCGCCTCAATCAGGCTGGCGGTGATGCGGGCGCCGCCCATGAGATAGATGTCCTTGCCGGGCTCGCGCTTCAGCGCCGCGATGTCGTCGAGGCTGCGCAGGAAGCGCGTCGAGGCCCAGGCGGCCGAAGTCATGGTGTTCGACAGCACATAGTGCGGGCTTTTCGCGGCAAAGCGCGCCCATTCGAGTTCGGCCGGGTCGACCAGCCTGCCGGTCATCGGCAATGGCTGGTCCGGCTCGTTCTGTTGGATCGCGCTCCAGTAGCGCTCATAACCGGCATACATGACGCCGCCGAGCAGGCAGGCGTCGATCTCGGGCATCAGGCCGTATTCCTCCGACCAGTTGTCGACCCAGTCGGCGAAGCCTTCGGGGCCTTCCATCTTGCCGTCGATGGAGATCTTCATTCCGGTGATCAATTTACGCATGACTTCCTCCTTCGGGCTTGCGGGATGCAAGCACGTTGCCTGGTTTCACTTCCGCTGACGCGCCGCGGTGTCTGGCGAAGGCGCGTGTTTCGCCGACCCTTGCGCCGGCATCCGGCGCAAGGGATCGATGGTGCCCGGTTGGACCGGGCGATGCGTCAGGTCAGGTCAGGCCGGCAGGCGCCGGTCGTATTCCGCCACGATACGGCTAAAGCTGTCCCAGAACGGTTCGGGTTTCTCGGCCGCCACGCGGGCAACCAGGAGGTCGAGATGCACGTGCCAGCCTGCGGCATGCATCATCAGGCTCGAGCGGTCCGGCAGGCGGCGGTGGACCAGGGTGAGCAGAACGTCGTCGCCGCGCTGCGCCAATTCGAAGGTGACATTGCCGCTGCCGTTCCAGGTGATGGTGAGCTTGCGCGGCGGATCGCACTCGACGATCTGGTTGTGCATCCGCTGCTCGCCGCCACTGAAGCTGGCCGGCCTTTCGCCGGGCGGGTCGGTCAGTTCGTCATTGCGCCAGACCAGCTCGAAGGAAGAGCCTTCCTCCATCTCCATGTCGCCGGCCGCCAGCCATTGGCGGCGCAGATCGCTCTGCGTCAGATATTCCCAGACGCGCTCCCTGGTTCCGGGCAAAAGCCGTTCGATCCTCAAAGTGGCCGGCTGGATCAGCTGGGCGTAGCCGTCGAAGCTGTTCATCTGGTTCATCGGTCGTCTCCCTCGGATGATGTTGGCCTGGATGTGTCTGGCTTGGGTGATTCCGGCTTGGATGGTTCTGGATTTGCCGGTGCCGGCGTTGACGGCGTTGTCGACGTTTTGCGCCCCGCCTCCTCGCGCATAAGCTGTTCGAGGACATCGAGGCGGCTGTTCCAGAAACGCGCGTATTGGCCGAGCCACTGATAGGCGGTGGCCAGCGGGCGGGCCTCGAGGCGGCAGACATGGGTGCGCCCGCGCACTTCGCGCCGGATCAGCCCGGCATGCTCCAGCGCCTTGATGTGCTTGGAGGCGGCGGCCAGCGACATGGCGAAGGGTTGAGCCAGCTCGCTCACCGTGCGCTCGCCGCCGGCGAGGTGGTTAAGCATGTTCCGGCGCGTGGCGTCGCCAAGGGCGTGAAAAACCTGGTCCATCTGGGGCGTCTCTAATTCAACCATGTAGTTGAATATAGAGGCGAGATTTTAGATAGTCAACTAGTTGGTTGAATGTTTTTTGGGGAGAGGCGCTGGCCCCCTACCTCCCCCTTGTGGGGAGGTCGGACCGTAGGTCCGGGCGGGGGTACTAGCGCTGACCGTGGGGGATGTGGATTTCCTCTTCCCTCACGAAAGTCTGGGAGAGGAACCCAAGATGGCGGAGGTCCGCGCAGACCCCCACCCCGATCCGCTTTGCGGATCGACCCTCCCCACAAGGGGGAGGGTAACCTCACCCAGCCATGGCCAGCGGCACTGCGCTCTTGTTGGGGATCTGGATGTCGATCTCCAGCGTCGACATGGTCTCGCCGCGGTCCATCGAAACTTGCAGATAATCCTGGTCGATCTGCACATGCTTGGCGATCACCGCCATGATCTCTTCGCGCAGGATGGAGACGAGATCGGGCTGGCTGCGGTTGCGGCGCTCATAGGCAAGCAGCACTTGCAGCCGTTCGCGCGCCACCGGCGCGCTGGTGCGCCGCTTGAAGATGTCGAGCAGGTTCATGCCGCCCTCCTTCCCAAAAGACGATCGAGGAAGCCCTTGCGTTCGAAGGGCACGATGACCGGCAGCTGTTCGCCCTCGAGGCGCTTGGCCGCGTCGATGTAAGCCTTGGCAGCGGCGTTCAGCGGCTCCGACAGCGTCACCGGCGAACCGAGGTTGGAGGCGCGCAGCACATCCTGGCTTTCCGGAATGATGCCGAGCAGCGGCACCGACAGGATCTCCAGCACATCGTCGATCGACAGCATTTCACCGCGCGCGGCGCGTCCCGCATCGTAGCGCGTGACCAGCACATGCTTGGCGATCTGCTCGCCCTCCTCGGCGCGCAAGGTGCGGGAATCGAGCAGGCCGATGATGCGGTCGGAATCGCGCACCGACGACACTTCCGGATTGGTGACGATGACCGCCTCGTCGGCAAAGCGCATGGCGAGCTGCGCGCCGCGCTCGATGCCGGCTGGGCTGTCGCAGAAGACGTAGTCGAACACCGAGCGCAGCTTGCCGATGACCTCGGCGACGCCCTCCTCGGTCAGCGCATCCTTGTCGCGCGTCTGCGAGGCCGGCAGCAGGAACAGCGTCTCGACCCGCTTGTCGCGGATCAGCGCCTGCGACAGCTTTGCCGAGCCTTGGATGACGTTGACGAGGTCGAACACCACGCGGCGCTCGGCGCCCATGATCAAATCGAGGTTGCGCAGGCCGACATCGAAATCGACCAGCGCCACCTTCTTGCCGGTCTTGGCGACCGCCGCCCCCAGAGCCGCGGTAGAGGTCGTCTTGCCGACGCCCCCCTTGCCCGAGGTGACCACCACTACCTTGCCCATCAATAAAGCCTCCGTTGTTGTTCGTTATGTCGTTGTCGGGCGAGACGCATTAGCTGAAAGGGGCGATGCGCAGCATGCCGTTGTCGAGAAATGCCTGCACAGGCTTGCCCCGGACTGACGGGTCCATCTCCTCGGCCGTGCAATACCAGCCATCGACCGAGAGAAGCTCGGCCTCGTTCTTGCGGCAGAAGACACGCGCGGCGGTATTGCCCTGCGCCCCTGCCGACGCGCGGCCGCGCAGCGTGCCATAGACGTGGATCGAGCCGGTGGCGACGATCTCGGAGCCGGACGCGACGGAGCCCAGCACGATGACATCGCCATGCGGGTGGAAGATCAGCTGCCCTGAACGGATCGGCGAGCGGATCATCAGCGTGCTGGCGTCGGGTGCGGCGATTTTGGCGTCTTTCGGCTGTGCCTTGGCATCGCTCGCCGGTTTCAAATCGCCCGCCTTCAAATCGCCGGCCTCTGCCTTGATGTCACCGGCCGCCTTTATGTCGCTTCCTGCAGTGGCGTCCTCCGCCCTGCCCGCCTTGCGGCTGGGCTGCAGCAGACCGTCGGTGGTCGCCTCCTTGGCGCCGACCAGCACCGGCGGCAGATGCGCGCCAAGCTCGGCGCCGCCGTCGAGCTCGATGGCATAGATGCGAATGCCGCGCTGGCCGAGTAGATCGACCAGCGCTTCGATGGCCACGACATCGGGCTTGAGCACGTTCAGGTCGAGCACCACCGGGCGCCCCGCAAAATATCCCGGCGAATTGCCGACCCAGCGATCGAGGCTCTCCAGCCAAACGTCCAAAGGCGCCTCCGGCGTCAGCGTGAAAGCCACGAAGGAGCGGGCGCGAAAGCGAATGGATTTGGCCTCGAGGGGAGCGGCAAAGGTCACGGCGGGCGATTCCTTACTGAGAGGTAAACGCTAGCGGTGGTATGGTTAATGAAAGGTTAATGCGGTGGGTATTCACGAGCAGTGGGAGCGCTTTTCCTGACAACCCGTGCCAGGTCCTGCGACCCTTGCAAAGACGCTAATCGACGCGACCATTCCCCTGCCGTCAGCTAGGCAAGCTGCAATCGCGACGACCGCAACGCAGCAAGTGTCGGCGCAGATGTTGAAAATAATCATGTATTGCCGAGCGTTGAATACTTGCGCACCGCCATGCGCCGCGTAATGTCGGCGTGGGACGGGTTTTATTTGGGGGGAATTATGAAACGCAGTGTTTGACACTATCGCTGCTGGCTTGCTCGCAGCATGCGCCACGCCGCCCGACAGGATAGCCGGCGTTCCAAATTCCGGCCCTGCACCCCGGCCGACAGACAGCACCTTGCCGTCATATCGAACCAGCAGAACAAGTCAGCAACCGGCGATGCGCTCGGCGTCTTCCTGATCGGCGTGCCGATTGCATCCATGTCGGGTGGCGACCACGAGGCCGAGATAGCGTTTCTCAAGGGACGCTGCGGGGCGACGAAGACGTAAGTGCGGATCATTGAGCCGGGTAAGTTCACAGGAGGTGAGTGGTGAGACAAGATCGTAGCAGGCGCGCAGCCAAAGCAAGCGCCGCAATCGGCGCGCTGGTACTGGCAAGCATATTCCTTGCGGGATGCACTACAGTCTCGACCGCCAACAAGGACGGATGGCAGAACAAGACCACCGCTGTGCCGCTCGACGAGGCGATGAGGCGACAGGGCTTCATGCCGGCGAGTATGGACTGCCGGATCGATGGCCGCCAGATTTATGGGTCTAGGTTTACCTGGAAGCCCAACCCGAAGAACAAGCGCTGGGAGTGGCAAGTCGGCGAACCGAATTTCGTCGCGGCCAATAGAGCTGCTATGCTGAAACTGGGACTTCACCGTGTGTCCCACAAGAGCGTTCGCGACTCCACTACCGGCCAAACAGTTGAATGCGCAATCTGGACGAACTAGTCGAGATCAGCGGCGACCGCGAGGCCAAGATCACCGTCGTCATGGGTACCAAGGCCATCGAAGATTTAGAGGCTACCGGAAGATGAACTCGAAACGACAAAGATAGACGGTGGCATCTGATGAAACGCGCAATACTTATGCTGTCGTTGATCTCCGGGCTAATTTTTCACGTCGCGTTGGCGAACGCAGGAAATCCCGAGCGAGAGAAGTGCACCTGCGACACACAGAAGGAGTCGGAACCGATTAACGGCGCATGGGTCAAAAATGCGACTGCGTGCTGGTCGACAGAAATTAAGGACCGCCAATGGTGCGATATTACCGTCCAAAGTCTTGAAGGAAGCCAGACCCAAGCCGCGATCGTGATCCAACTGCTTGACCGCAAAGACGATGCCGCGGCGCTTAATGCCAAGCTCCAAGAGCAATTCCAACAATTCATGTCGACGGCAGCCGACGCTAGCTTACCACTTGATCTCAATTTGGCGCGTGACGTCGTTCCTAGTCTGCTGAAGGCGAATGAAGACCTCATCATGCAATGCGTAAACGCCCTTCAGGACAAGATGTCCGGAAAGGGTGGCGCGGTTTTGGAAGGCGAAGGTGGGCTCAAATGTAGCGTCGGGGAATCGAGCGGATGGCTGCGGATCGAATTTCGGGTGGGAGATGTATGGCTCGCCTATATGATCGCTCCTCCCTCTTCGTGAACCACAGATGATGAAGCTACTTAAGAAGTTCGGACTATGGGTCGCGGGACTTGTCGCGGTCACGATCGTGGGGATCTGGATAGCTGGCGGATACAGTTGGTTTCTCACACAATTTGCCCCTCCCTCGCCATTTAAAATTGATTTTCAGGTTGAGAAACGTTGCGCGGGTGGAGAACTGGTCGACCTGAAGCGACACTTTGCCGATCAATCCGTAAAGCTCGAGTGGGGTGCTGATCGCTTGATCATTTGCGATCCGAATGCGTTGCAAACCAACATCGCCGATGCACCGACAGATATCGCGAATGCATTTCCGGGGTGCCTAGGCTTTAGAGGTGGTCGTTGCGGATGTTGCATGCGAGTGACGCGATATGCGCGTTGCCGTCCAATGGCGGTTACATCTGTGATGGGGAAGCAGCAGCTACTTATCAAGGATCACGCGCCTTGGGCGCAGAGACTGATGCCATTCCGCCGTGCACCAGTCAGTTGCTATCGCGCTTCGGCTTTGGCACGGCGTTATAACGGCAAACGGTGCGCCACGCCGTGTGCGGTTTGCAGGTCTAGGCACAAAAGCACGCGGCGCACTCGATGATCTTCTTGTCCTTGTCGATGGTGACCGTCCACAGGTTGTCTTCGGCAGACCGTAAATCGTGGTTCTTGCCCGCATTTTTACCGATCAAGATTTCGCCGCCCGCTTTCCTTTAAGCCCCTCGCCGCCTGCTCAACCGCCGCCCGGTCCGTGCCGAGCCTGTCGATCAGCTCCTGCGCTTCCTCGCCCGATATGCCGGTGCGCATGGCCAGTTCCTCGACCGCCAGGATGTCGGTGCTGGCGATCTCGCGCGGCAGGGCGTCGTCGGCGGTCAGCGGCAGGGCTGCTTCGCGGTCGATTTCGGCCTCGGCCCGGTGCCAGTGGTGCTCGGGGTCACCAGTGCCTTCGCGCTCCCAGATCTGATAGGCGCGCTGCTGTATCTTGTGATGCCGGTCGTCTTCCATGGTGGTTCTCCCCTGGGCTTTGAGGACGATCCGAACGATCCCAGAAATCGCGCGGTCGCAATGGTTGCGGCGCCCTTCGCGCTGGCTATTCGCATTGCCGTCTCGGCCCGCCGGAATATGGCTGGTAGCTGTTGTCTTCCGGACGGTAGGAGCGATAGCGGCTGAAGCAGGATTCGACATGGTCGCCGCCGGCGGCCGCGTAGGCGCCCGCGCCCTCGACGTAGCTTGCCTCTCGCGGCGCGACGCGGTCGGCGGCGAGATAGGGCGATACGCAGGTGCGCTGCTGTCCGCTATAGGACATGTAGCTGTTGTCGTCGGGATCGTAGGAGCGGTATCGGCTGGCGCACCAGGCGAGATGCGGCGGCGGCAGTTCGGTCCGCGCGATGGCGCCGGTGACTGTGGGATCGGGCTGCTGCCTGGCCGGGTCCTGGGCTGGCTCCTTGGCGGCGATGTCGGCAGGCGCGGACTGCTCGGGCGGCACACGTTCGAAGTCCTGCGCCGTCTTGTCCACCGGCCGCGCTTTCCGGGTCCACAGTTCCGCCACGCTGACGGTCGGCCTTGCCTCCCGCACAGGCTTGGCGGCAAGCAGCCAGGCTGCGAAAACCAGCCCGCTGCCGAACACCGCAAGGGTCAGCACGAAGCCGCCGACCAGTCCCAAAATCGCTTTCACTCGACACTCCTTGTGTCCCTGCCAATAAAATGCGGGACATCACGGCTTGTTCCAGAAAAGCAGGCGCGAGGGACCTAAGTCTGACCGACCGACAACCGGCAGCTCGCCGAGAACCGGTGCGGCGCGATTTTTTCGACGGTGAAAAATCAAGGGAGCGGTCGAGCAGCCATTGGGCTAGATCACGTCCCGGCTATTCCGCCGCCTCGGCATAATCCACGGGCACATAGTTGAGGATCGGCCCAAGCCAGCGCTCGGCATCGGCCAGCGGCATGGCTTTACGCCGCGCATAGTCCTCGACCTGGTCGCGTTCGACCTTGGCGACACCGAAATAATAGCTTTCGGGATGGGCGAGATAGATGCCGGAGACCGATGAACCCGGCCACATCGCATAGCTTTCGGTGAGGCTCACGCCGGCACTGCGCTCACCATCCAGCAGTTGGAACAAGGTCGCCTTCTCGGTATGATCGGGCTGCGCGGGATAGCCGGGCGCCGGGCGGATGCCGCGATAAGGCTCGCCGATCAGTTCGTCGGGCGCCAGCTTCTCGTCTGATGCATAGCCCCAGAATTCCTTGCGCACCTTCTCGTGCATGCGCTCGGCGAAAGCTTCGGCGAAACGGTCGGCCAGCGCCTTGACCATGATCGAGGAATAATCGTCATTGGCGCGCTCGAAGCGCTCGGCGATCGCCACCTCCTCGATCCCCGCGGTCACGATGAAGCCGCCGATATAGTCCGGCTTGCCGCTGTCGGCCGGCGCGACGAAATCCGACAGCGCGACATTGGCCTTGCCGTCGCGCTTGATCAGCTGCTGGCGCAGCGTGAAGAAAGTGGCAAGCTCCTGCGAGCGCGCCTCATCTGTGAACAGCCTGATGTCGTCGCCGACGGCATTGGACGGCCAGAAGCCGATGACGGCGCGCGGCGCGAACCATTTTTCCGCGATGATCTTTTTCAGCATCGCCTGCGCGTCCTCGAAAAGCTGGCGCGCGGCGGCTCCCTGCTTCTCGTCGTCGAGGATCTTGGGGTAACGCCCCTTCAGCTCCCAGGTCTGGAAGAACGGCGTCCAGTCGATGTAGCGCGCGAGCTCCGTCAGGTCCCAGTTGCCGAAAACCTTGACGCCGGTGAAGGACGGCTTCGGCGGCTCATAGGTCGACCAGTCGACCTTGTGCGCATTGGCCCTGGCCTTGGCCAGCGGCAGCCGCTGCTTGTCGGCCTCGGAGCGGGCATGCGCGTCGGCGACCTTTTTGTACTCGGCCCGCACTGTGTCGACGTAGCCGCCCTTGGTCTCGTTCGACAGCAAGGATGACACGACGCCGACGGCGCGGCTGGCGTCATTGACATAGACCGTCTGTCCCTTGGAATAGCGCGGGTGGATCTTCACCGCCGTGTGCACGCGGCTGGTCGTGGCGCCGCCGATCAGCAGCGGAATGTCAAAGCCTTCACGCTCCATCTCGGCGGCCATGTGCACCATCTCGTCCAGCGACGGGGTGATCAGGCCGGACAGGCCGATGATGTCGACATTTTGCTCGCGAGCCGTCTGCAGGATCTTCGCCGCCGGCACCATGACGCCGAGATCGATGATCTCGTAATTGTTGCAGGCCAGAACGACGCCGACGATGTTCTTGCCGATGTCGTGGACATCGCCCTTTACAGTCGCCATCAGGATTTTGCCGGCTGTCTGGCGCTCGCCATTGTCGATGCCATTGGCGGCGTTGGCCAGTTTTTCGGCCTCCATGTGCGGCAGCAATCCGGCCACCGCCTGCTTCATCACGCGCGCCGACTTCACCACTTGCGGCAGAAACATCTTTCCCGCGCCGAACAGATCGCCGACGACATTCATGCCGGCCATCAGCGGGCCTTCGATGACATGCAGCGGCCGCTCGGCCGCAAGCCGCGCCTCTTCGGTGTCGGCGTCGATGAATTCGGTGATGCCGTTGACCAGCGCATGCGAAATCCGCCGCTCGACCGTCCAGTCGCGCCAGGCGAGATCGCGCTCCCTGGCTTCCTTGCCGGCGGTGCCCTTGAAGCGCTCGGCGATCTCCAGCATGCGTTCGGTGGCGGTGCCGCCGGCCCTGGGCGCGCGGTTGAGCACGACGTCCTCGCAAGCCTCGCGCAGTCCCGGTTCGATCGTGTCGTAGACGGCAAGCTGGCCGGCATTGACGATGCCCATATCCATGCCGCGCTGGATAGCATGGTAGAGGAACACCGCGTGCATCGCCTCGCGCACCGGCTCGTTGCCGCGGAAGGAGAAGGACAGGTTCGAGACGCCGCCCGAGATATGCACATGCGGCAGCGTGGCGGTGATCTCGCCGGTGGCCTCGATGAAGTCGACGCCGTAATTGTCGTGCTCCTCTATGCCGGTGGCGACCGCGAAGACATTGGGGTCGAAGACGATGTCTTCGGGCGGGAAACCCGCCTGTTCGGTGAGCAGCTTGTAGGCGCGGGTGCAGATCTCGACTTTGCGCGCCTTGGTGTCGGCCTGGCCGGCTTCGTCGAAGGCCATGACGACCACGGCCGCGCCATAGGCGCGCACCAGCTTCGCATGATGCAGAAAGGCTTCCTCGCCTTCCTTCATCGAGATGGAGTTGACCAGTGGCTTGCCCTGCACGCATTTCAGCCCGGCCTCGATGATCTCCCATTTCGAGGAGTCGACCATGACCGGAACACGGGCGATATCAGGTTCGGCGGCGATCAGGTTGAGATACTCGACCATCGCCTTCTTCGAATCGATCAGGCCTTCATCCATGTTGATGTCGATGATCTGGGCGCCATTGGCGACCTGGTCGCGCGCCACGTCGAGCGCGGGGACATAATCGCCCGCCGTGATCAGCTTTCGGAACCTGGCCGAGCCGGTGACGTTGGTGCGCTCGCCGACATTAACGAAGGGAATCTCGTCAGTCAGCGTGAACGGCTCCAGCCCGGACAGGCGCATCTTGCGCTCGATCTCGGGGATGGCGCGTGGCGGATATTTCTTGACAGCCTCGGCGATGGCGCGGATGTGGTCCGGCGTCGAGCCACAGCAGCCGCCGACGACGTTGACCAGCCCTTCCCGCGCAAAATCCTCGATCTGCGCGGCCATGAAGTCCGGGCTCTCGTCATAGCGGCCGAATTCATTGGGCAGGCCGGCATTCGGATAGGCGCAGACGAAGGTGTCGGCGGCGCCTGAAATTTCGGCCAGATGCGCGCGCATCGCATTGGCGCCGAGCGCGCAGTTGAGGCCGATGGTGAAGGGGTTGGCATGGCGCACCGAATGCCAGAAGGCGGTCGGCGTCTGGCCCGACAGCGTGCGGCCGGAGAGATCGGCGATGGTGCCCGAAATCATCACCGGCAGGCGCACGCCCTTTTCGAGGAAAATCTCGTTGCAGGCAAAGATCGCCGCCTTGGCGTTCAGCGTGTCGAAGATGGTCTCGATGAGAATGATGTCGGCGCCACCGTCGACCAGGCCGCGCAGCTGCTCGCCATAGGCCAGGCGCAATTCATCGAAGGTCACCGCGCGGTAGCCGGGATTGTTGACGTCGGGGGACATCGAGGCGGTGCGGTTGGTCGGCCCGAGCGCGCCGGCGACGAAACGGCGCTTGCCGTCCTCCTGCTGTGCCCTCGCCGCTGCCCGACGCACCAGTCGCGCGCCGTCCCGGTTCAGCGCGTAGACGGCATCCTCCATGCCGTAATCGGCCTGGGCGATCGAGGTCGAGGAGAAGGTGTTGGTCTCGAGGATATCGGCGCCAGCGATGGCGTATTGATAATGGATCTCCTCGATCGCCTTCGGCTGCGTCAGGATCAAGAGGTCGTTGTTGCCTTGCTGGTGGCAGGCGCAGCCGGCGAATGCCTCGCCGCGAAAATGCTCCTCGTCGAAACCGAGACCCTGGATCTGCGTGCCCATGGCGCCGTCGAGGATGAGGATGCGCTCGCGTGCCGCCGCGGTGAGCGCCGCAAGCACTTCCGAACCGTCGGGCTTGGCCGCGACGGGGCCGAACAAAACGTCCAGCGATGCAGAATTCTGCGACATTTTTTTCCTTGAGGCGACAACCATCACATAAGGATATCTTTATGTCAACATACGGAATGCAGGCGAACGCGTCGTGGCGAGAGTTTGGTGCGATCGGTCATCCCGATCGACAATGTGACGGCGGCGGTCATTGTCGCCGCTGCGCCCTGCCTACACCACGACGTCCCGATACAGCCTCACCTCGCCGTCCTGGCCGCGGATGCGCCAGTCCTGCCCGTCCCGGCCCTCGACATGGCATGGCCCGAGCGGCACCTTGCCACCGCCTTCCGGCAGGTCCAGCACATAGACCGGATTGCAGATGCCCGACAGGCGGGCGCGCAGCGCGCCGGCCAGCGCCTGTCCCTGCGCAATCGTGGTGCGCCTCTGCGCCATGCCGCGCGCGAGGTCGCCATGGTGCAGGTAATAGGGTTTGACGCCGAGCCGGTACATCAGTTCGCGGCAGAGTTCCTCCAGCACCTCGACCGTGTCGTTGACGCCCTTGAGCAGGACACTCTGGTTGAGCAGCACGAAGCCTGCCTGGCGCATGACGCGGCAGGCCAATTCGGTGGCCGGCGTGATCTCCCGCGCATGGTTGAAATGGGTGACGATTGTGACCATCAGCCGGCCCTGCAACGCGCCAACCAGCCCCGGCGTGATGCGCGCGGGCAGTACGACAGGCACGCGCGTGTGGATACGCAGCAGCCTGACATGCGCGATCGCCTCGATGCGGGCGCGGATTTCAGCCAGCGCCTTGTCGGGCAGCGAAAGCGGATCGCCGCCCGTCAGGATCACTTCGCGGATTTCGGTATGGCCTTCGATATAGGCAAAAGCCTCTTCGAGCGCTTCTCGCGTATAGCCGCGGCCGATCGAGGTCAGGGATTCCTTGCGGAAGCAGAAACGGCAATAGACCGCGCATTGGTAGGTTGCAAACAACAGCACCCGGTCGGCGTGGCGGTGCGTCAGTCGTGGCACCGGACTGAAGGCATGGTCGGCGATGGGATCGTCGAGCTCGCCTTCCGTTTCCGTCAGCTCATCCGGCGATGGAATGACCTGGGCGCGGATCGGATCGGCGGGATCGTTCCAGTCGATCAGGTCGAGATAGGTTTTGGGGGCACGCACCTTGTGGCGTACGACCGCCTCCTGCGCCGCCGCGCGCTCGGCGGGTGACAGCGGCAGGGAGGCGAGATCGCGGACGTGGCGCACGCCCGCGCGGATGTCGTTTTGCCAGGCGGTGTCGGCATCGCGTTCTTCGTCGGCTGTGGCCGCGTCATCGAAAGTTGAGTCTGGGGTCATTGCGGCCTCGGGGCAATTCTGGCGGTGCTATCGGCCGGATGGACGGTTCGGTCAACTCCAGTGGCTCGGCGCGGATTGTCGCTGCGCTGCGGTCCTTCGCATTCCCCGACTATCGCCGTAATCGACCAGCGCAGCAATTTCAGGCAATCTGACCGATAAGGCGCTCCAAGGGGAGATGGGCGCCGCCTAGGGAGGACTGCCATGAGCAAAATGCCGCGCTATGAGGATGCCGTTCAGCGCTTTCGCATCGAAGATGAGATCGCGCGGTTGTATGGCAACCCTGGAACCGGCATCAATGCCTATGTCGAATGCTGCGGCCGCTACACCGGAGAAGACCGGCTGGCGCTGCGCGCGATCTCGGCCGGCGGCGAGCTTCGCGAATTCAGCTTCGACGATCTCGCCGACATGTCGGGGCGCGCCGCCAATGTGCTCAAGGCCGCCGGCGTCGGTGCCGGCGATGTCGTCGCCGGCATGCTGCCGCGCGTCCCCGAACTGGTGGCGCTGATCCTCGGGACATGGCGCATCGGGGCGGTCTACCAGCCGCTGTTCACCGCCTTCGGCCCGAAGGCCATCGAGCACCGTCTCGGCTATAGCGGCGCCAGGATCGTGGTCACCAACCCGGCCAATCGCGGCAAGCTCGACGAGGTCGAGACATCAGCGCAAATCGCCATCATTCTTGGCAATGGCGATGTGCTACCTGCAGGCGACATCGATTTCCGCGCCGCGCTTGCCGCCGCCTCGCCCGAGTGCCAGCCGGTGATGCGCAAGGGCGACGACTTGTTCATGATGATGTCGACGTCGGGAACGACCGGCCTGCCCAAGGGCGTGCCGGTGCCGCTTCGCGCCCTGCTCGCCTTCGGCGCCTATATGCGCGACGCGATCGGCTTGCTGCCCGACGACATCTTCTGGAACATCGCGGACCCCGGCTGGGCCAACGGCCTCTATTACGCCATCACCGGCCCGTTGCAGCTCGGCATCGCCACGACCTTCTATGAAGGCGCCTTCAACGCCAAGAGCACTTACGACATCATCGAGCGGCTCGGCGTCACCAGCCTTGCCGGCTCGCCGACCGCCTATCGCCTGCTGATGGCGGAAGGCGCGGAAGCTGCGGCCCGTGTCAAAGGCAGACTGCGCGTGGTGAGCAGCGCCGGAGAGCCGCTCAACCCGGAAGTCATCCGCTGGTTCGACGCAAATCTCGCCGCGCCCATTCACGACCATTACGGCCAGACCGAGAACGGCATGATGGTCAACAACCATCATGGGCTCTCGCACGTCGTGCGCGTGGGCTCGGCCGGCTTCGCAATGCCCGGATATCGCATGGTGGTATTGGACGAGGCCGGCAACGAGCTCGGCCCCAACCAGCCCGGCATCCTCGCCGTCGACATCGCGAAGTCGCCGCTGCGCTGGTTCGACGGCTATCACCAAGCCGAGACGCCAGCGATCACGGGCGGCTACTACCGCACCGGCGACACGGTGGAGTACGAGCCGGACGGTTCGGTCTCCTTCATCGGCCGCGCCGACGATGTCATCACTTCGGCCGGCTATCGCATCGGCCCGTTCGACGTCGAAAGCGCGCTGATCGAGCATCCGGCGGTCAACGAGGCGGCTGTCGTCGGCGTGCCCGATCCGCAGCGCACCGAGATCGTCAAGGCCTTCGTCGTTCTGGGGCCGGCTTACAAGGGCAATTCGGAGCTCGCCGAAGAGCTGGCCCAGCACGTCAAGAAACGGCTGTCGGCGCACGCCTACCCGCGCGAGGTCGAGTTCATCACGGAACTGCCGAAGACCCCAAGCGGCAAGATCCAGCGCTTCCTGCTGAGGAAGGCGGAGGTGGAGAAGCGCAAGGCGTGATTAGGCGCCAATCTCCCCCCTCGAGGGGGAGATGTCGCCGAAGGCGACAGAGGGGGTCGTTGCGCGTGAAGCGCTAACGTCGTCTCGCGCTGCAAAAGGAGTCAGCGCTTCACGCGCGGCGACCCCCTCTGGCCTGCCGGCCATCTCCCCCTCATGTGGGGAGATCTGCAGCTCCAACGGCGTCTTTTTTCAGCCCAATGTTGTCATGTATCCTTGGAATCGAACGTAGAGCAGGGTTTATATCATGCGGTGGGTCTGGACGTTTCTGTTTGCACTGGTGAGCAGCGTGGCTTTCGCGGCCTCGCCGGAGGACGACTATGTGGCCGCGCGTGACAAGGCGATTGCTGATATCGCAGCGCTGAACAGTGCGAACGCGGCAATCGAGACCATCGACGCTGAGAACGAGAAGGCGCTGGCCGACCTCCAGCAGCGTCTTGCCGGCATTATCGGGCCGCTGGCGGTCAAGGACTTTCCGCCAACCGGCACAATCAATATCGAAAGCCTCAGCGACTCCGATATCGGCTATGGCATGCTCGATGGGCTGCGATACACCAAGGGCGACGACGGCCCCAGCCTGGTGGCAACGACGCGAGGGCTGCTGGAGCGCTGGCTCCAGTCCAGAACCGCCGAGACCGACGAAAGTTTCAAACTGCCCGCCGGCATCGATGAGGCGCTTAAGCTGGATGCCTTCTATACCCAGGCGATCAACAGCGACGCCGCCTTCGAGGGAACGCTCGACTTTCCATTGAAGAAACCCGAAGGCGCCGACATCGCCTTCGCACGGCTCGGCGGCTGGACGCAGGACGTCGGGCCGATCTATGAGCAGGAAGTCATCGTTACGCTCGTCAAAGGCAACAGCGTGAGAATTATCGCAGCACCGGCAGCCCCTGCCGTTCCGAAGATCGCCGCCTGCGACGCCGTGTGGGCTGCTGCGGACGCCGCCGCGCAGAAATTCCAGGAGGCCTACCAGGCATCGGACCTCAAGGACGAAAAAGCGTTCGATTCCTCCAACGCCGCCTGGGACAAGGGCGACAGCGACTACCGGGCCTGCATGGCGCAGCGCCTGCCGGCTGACCCGGCTTTCCCGGCGCTGCTCGCCCAGGCGCAGGCACTGGCCGATCAAATGGCTGGGAAGTAAGCCTCCCGCAAGGGCCCGCGCGGCAGATCAGGCGGCTTGTTGCAATCTGAGGCGAATATGACTTCGCCGCTGGGTTGCAGAACTCTGCAACCTGGCGTCCTACTTTCGGACACTCATTCAGATTTCGGCTGGACCCTGGCAACCAAAAGCTTACCGTTTGTTCTCGGATTCGTCTCGAAGCTCAAATTTAAGCTTTAGCTACTATGGTCGACCGAAGGACTACTGTCCTGGAAAGGTCTTCGGATCGAGTTGGCAGGTGCAATGCTCAATTCCGGCCGGTTGAAACGGGCCGTTTTTTCTTCCGCCAACTTGCCGGCGGCGATTGCCTTTGTCGTGCTTCTCGTCTGCGCCCTGGTTGCCGACCAGAGGAACAGAGAGGTCTCCGATCAGCTGGCGCGCGCCGACGTCCTGGCCAAGGTCAACATCATACGTGCCAAGCTCGAAGGCAACATAAGCGGCAATCTCCAGCTGGTTCAGGGTCTCGTTTCGACAATCGTTACGGAGCCCTATATGGGCCAGCAAAGATTTGCGGCGCTCGCCCGTAATTTGTTCGAGCAAAGATCGCAGTTGCGCGATATTGCCGGCGCCCCCGACCTCGTCATCGCGCTGATATATCCGCTGGAAGGCAATGAAAAAGCCATCGGGCTGGACTACCGCAAGAGCGATACGCAACGCATGGCCGCGCTTCGCGCTCGTGACCAGCGCGCGCTTGTGCTCGCCGGGCCGGTCAAACTGGCGCAAGGCGGACGTGGCTTCATCGGCCGTATCCCGGTTTTCGTGCCGACGGCGGGTGGCGGCGACCGTTTCTGGGGTATCGTCTCGGCCGTGATCGATGTCGATCGGCTCTACGCTGCCAGCGGACTGACCGACCCTGATCTGGATATCGATGTGGCGCTTATCGGCAAGGATGCGCTCGGCGGCGGCGGGGAACTGTTCTTTGGCGGCGATAATGTCGTGTCCGGCAATCCGGTGATGGCAGAGGTGCAATTGCCTTCAGGCTCCTGGCAAATTTCAGCCATACCGAAGGGCGGTTGGCCGACCGCTCCGAAAAATGAGTGGCTGTTGCGTCTGCTCATGGCGCTTGCCGGCGCGCTGGTGGTGCTGCCGATCCTCGTGGCAGGACGTCTTTTCGGTGAGCGGCAGAAAAGTGACGCCGAGTTGAGGCGCCTGTCCCGGCGGCTGGAGTTGGCGTTGGAAGCCTCTGCTATAGGCGTGTGGGAGCACGATACCGTCAGCAACCAACTCGTATGGGACGACCGCATCAACGAAATCTATGGCAAACCCGGCGGCGGCAAGACCCGTAGCTATGACGACTGGGCGCTGGCGATCCATCCCCAAGACTTCGAACGGGCTAAAGCAGATTTCGATTCGGCTGTTGCAACACAAGGACCCTACTCTTCGCAATATCGGCTCCTGCGGCCGGACGGCACCATTCGCCATGTGCGCACCCGCGCCAGTTTCTTCCGGGACATCGACGGCACGCCAAAAATGATCGGCGCCGAATGGGATGTGACAGGCGACGTGCTGCTCAACGAGAATCTCGTGCGTGAACGTCGCCTTTCAGAATCGAAAAATGCCGAACTGAACCTGGCCAAAGCCCGCATCGAGCATGTCGCGATGCATGATTCGCTGACTGGTCTGCCCAACCGTCGGTATCTGGACGAGATGCTTGCCGAAAACCGCGAAGCCGACGGCCGTGCGGCGTTGCTGCATCTCGACCTTGACCGGTTCAAGCAGATCACGACACGCTCGGCCATGCAGCGGGCGATGCATTGCTGGTGCATGCTTCGAAAGTCATCAAGGCCAGCGTCGGCAGTGCCGATTTCGTTGCGCGCATCGGCGGCGACGAGTTTGTCGTGCTGAGCCATGGACGCGACGACAAGGACCTCGCCGCGCTGGCCGACCACATTATCGATGCGATGCGCCAGCCGGTCGACTATCTGGGTCACCAGTGCCGGTTCGGCGTCAGCATCGGCATTGCGGCCAATAGCGGCGTCGATGCCAAGCAGTTGCTTGTCAATGCCGATCTGGCGCTGTACCGGGCGAAAGGCCGCGGCCGCAACCGCTACGAGTTTTTCAACGAAGAGCTGCAGAGCGAGATCGTGCGGACCAAGCAAACCGCCGACGAGATTCTGGGCGGGCTCGAGCGGAACGAATTCATCGTCTACTATCAGCCGCAGTTCGACGCCAAGACGCTGGAGATCGTCGGCGTCGAGGCGCTGTCGCGTTGGGATCATCCGCAACGCGGCATGCTGACCCCCGACGCCTACATCAAGGTGGCTGAAGAACTTAATGTCGTGGCGCTTATCGACCGCACCGTCCTGGAGCAGGCGCTCGATAATTTTGAGCGTTGGTCGCGCAGCCACCTCAACATCTCGCGCGTCTCGGTCAACGTTTCCGCACGGCGCCTGGAAGACAGGGACCTGATCAAGGGTTTGCGCAAGCTTCCGATCAAGGAAGGGACCGTGTCGTTCGAACTGGTGGAGTCGATTTTCCTCGACGAAAACGACGAGCTGGTCAGCTGGAACATCGAACACATCAAGGGGCTCGGCATCGACGTCGAGATCGACGATTTCGGCACCGGGCATGCCTCGATCGTCTCGCTGTTGAAGTTGCGGCCCCGTCGCCTCAAGATCGACCGCCAGCTGGTCACCCCCATCACCAGCTCAACCGCACAGCGGCAGCTTGTGTCGTCCATCATCGACATCGGCAAGTCGCTCGGGATCGAAGTGATCGCCGAGGGCGTCGAGACGATGGAGCACGCGCGCATCCTGAAAGAGCTTGGCTGCGACATCCTGCAAGGCTTCCTGTTCGGCTACCCGATGGATGCCAAAGCCTTCAAGGCCTTCGCGCAGTCGCGCAAATGGCTGGCGGCGAGCTGACAAATCCTGGCTTTGCTGGACGCAAATGCGGACGCAGGACCTGCGTCAGGTCCGCAGCCCCGGCGCCTCGTGCCCGGTCCTCTCCACATATTCGGTATAGCCGCCGCCATAGGTGTGGATGCCTTCTGGCGTCAGTTCCAGCACGCGGTTGGAGAGTGCGGCCAGGAAATGGCGGTCGTGCGAGACGAACAGCATGGTGCCTTCGTATTGCGACAGCGCCGTGATCAGCATCTCCTTTGTGGCGATGTCCAAATGGTTGGTCGGCTCGTCCAGCACCAGCAGGTTGGGCGGGTCGAACAGCATCAGCGCCATTACCAGGCGCGCCTTTTCGCCGCCCGACAGCACCCGGCATTTCTTCTCGATCTCGTCGCCGGAAAAGCCGAAGCAGCCGGCGAGTGCCCTGAGCGGCGCCTGGCCGGCTTGCGGAAACGCGTCCTCCAGCGTCTGGAACACGGTGCGTTCGCCCTCCAACACCTCCATGGCGTGCTGGGCGAAATAGCCCATTTTCACACTCGGCCCCCGAGCAACTGTGCCGGCATCCGGGTCAGACGCGCCGGCCACCAGCTTCAGCAGTGTCGACTTGCCGGCGCCGTTGACGCCCATGATGCACCAGCGCTCGCGGCGGCGGACCTGGAAGTCCAGCCCCTCATAGATCGAGCGGCTGCCATAGCCCTTGTGGACGTTCTTCAGCGTCACGACATCCTCGCCGCAGCGCGGCGCCGGCTGAAAATCGAAATTCACGATCTGACGGCGCTTGGGCGGCTCGACACGATCGATCTTGTCGAGCTTCTTCACCCGGCTCTGCACCTGGGCGGCGTGTGACGCCCGCGCCTTGAAGCGCTCGATGAAAGCGATCTCCTTGGCCAGCATGGCCTGCTGGCGCTCGAACTGCGCCTGCTGCTGCTTGTCGGCGATCGCCCGCTGCTGCTGGTAGAATTCGTAATTGCCGGAATAGGCGGTGAGCGAACCGGCGTCGATCTCGACCACCTTGTTGACGATGCGGTTCATGAACTCGCGGTCGTGCGAGGTCATCAGCAGCGCGCCCTCATAACCCTTCAGGAACTGCTCCAGCCAGATCAGGCTTTCGAGATCGAGATGGTTGGACGGCTCGTCGAGCAGCATGACGTCGGGCCGCATCAACAGGATGCGGGCCAGCGCCACGCGCATCTTCCAGCCGCCGGACAGTTTGCCGACATCGCCGTCCATCATTTCCTGGGAAAAGCCGAGGCCGTCGAGCACTTCGCGGGCGCGGCCATCGAGCGCATAGCCGTCGAGCTCCTCGAAACGATGCTGCGCCTCGCCGTACTTCTCGATGATCTCCTCCATCCGGTCGGCCTGTTCGGGGTCGGCCATGGCCGCCTCGAGTTCGGCCATTTCGGCCGCCACGTCGCTGACCGGCCCGGCGCCGTTCATCACCTCGGCCACAGCACTGCGGCCGGCCATGTCGCCGACATCCTGGCTGAAATAGCCGATGGTGACGCCGCGATCGACCTGCACCTGGCCTTCGTCGGGCTGTTCCTGGCCGGTGATCATGCGAAACAGCGTCGTCTTGCCGGCGCCGTTCGGCCCGACAAGGCCGACCTTCTCGCCCTTCTGTAGCGAGGCCGAGGCCTCGATGAAGACAAGCTGGCGGCCGTTCTGCTTGCTGATGCTTTCAAGACGGATCATGCGACTGGAAGAACCTTGGAGGATTTTCCCCGGCCCTTACGCGATCGGCCGCGCCAGAGGAAGCGCCCATTTGACGCCGCGCGCAAAAGCCGCTGCGGTCCGCACCTCCAGAATGCAAAACAGCCCGCCGCGCGATTTTGCGCAACGGGCTGTTTTTGAACCAGCTTCTGTACTCAGTTCGGTGCGGGCACTTCCGCTTCTATTGACGGCACCTGCTGGGCGGCGAGCGAGGCGAGCTTGCCCCGTCTGACGAGTGTCGGCTTCTCATAGGATCGTTTCATAAATTCCCCTCTCTTACACAAGCGAGACTGTTCCGCCGAACTCGCCATGTCAATAAGCAGCGGTAGTGAGGTGCTTTGGCTGTGTCCGACGAATTGTCACTTCGCGTCGTGGAAAATGATCCCCACTGTATGCCGCCTGCCGGAGCGCAGGCGGCTGACGCCGTGCCTGAGGTTGACGCGGTAATGGCCTTTCGTGCCTTGCACCGGGCGGTTGTGGACAGCAAAGATCACCGCATCGCCCCGGGTCAGCGGCACCACTTCGGCACGGCTTTGCATGCGCGGGCGCTGTTCGGTCAGGACGAATTCGCCGCCGGTGAAATCCTCGCCGGGCTGCGACAACAGGATCGCCACCTGCAGGGGAAAAGCGAGATCGCCGTAGAGGTCCTGATGGAGGCAGTTGAAGTCGCCGGGGCCATATTGCAGGAGAAGCGGCGTCGGCCGCGTTTGGCCGCTTTCGTGGCAAAGCTGGAGGAAGGCGGCGTGGTCATCGGGATAGCGCCGTGCCGCGCCCATGCGTTCGTTCCAGTCGTTGGCGACGCAGGCGAGCCTGGGATAGAGCGCGGCGCGCAGGCCACCGACCAGATCCGGCAGCGGATAGCGGAAATAGCGGTACTCGCCCTTGCCGAAGCCATGGCGGGCCATCACCACATGGCTGCGGAAATGGTCCTCATGCGGATAGAGACCGGCGATCTCGGTGCACTCCTCGGGTGAAAGCAGCGCCGGCATGACGGTGCTGCCGTGGCTGTTCAGTTCGCCGATCAGAGCACTCCAGTCCTGCGCTGCGACGCGCGCTTCGGCCGAATGGGCTGCGCGTTTGGTGCTTATCGAATGGATGGTCATCGATGCCTCCTTTGATATGATCAAAGTGGGGCGAACGGCGGGCGTGAACCACCCGATTCCTGCGGAGGTGAAGCGCGATCTTCCCCTTTGCCCCCTGTGGGAGAAGGGAAAACGCGCTTCACCGCTTGCGATACACCTCCAGCTCCGGGTCGAGATCAACGCGCACCGCATTCGTGAACAAGCAGGTCGCCACCATGATGCCGGCGAAGGCGACGAGGTTGACCAGCAGTGTGTCGTCGTAGCGAGCCTTGAGTGCCGCCCAGACATCGTCGGGAACGGCGTTGGTATCGGCAGCGACTGCCTTGCCGAATTCGATCAGCAAAGCTTCTTCAGCGCTGGGCTCGATCGCCTCGGGATCAAGACCGCTGTCGATCAGCGCGCGGCGGAAGAAGGTGAGCGGAATCTCGGCGCGGCATCTCTCGGAGACCGCCAGCGACAACAGCCAGATGGCGCGGTCGTCGAGCGTGGGCTTCAAGAGATCGCGCAGGGTGAACCATTCGGCATAGATGCGGTGGGCTGCCGGTGAATGCAGCAGGATGCGCTTCATGTTGGTCATGCGCCCGCGCAGGCCAAGTTCCCTGTCGTGCTCGGCGCGGATGTCTTGCGATGCCGAGGCGTAGTCGATCGGCGGGATCATGGCCATGGGACGGTCCTTGGTTGGTGGTAGCGAGGCATTCTGCGACACCCTCACCCAAGCGTCGTATGCAATTGCGGCGCGGCGCGCAGCGTGTTGGACACCGTGCAGATCGCTTCGGCGTCCTCGACGATCCGCTGCTTGGTCGCAGCGTCGAGATCGCCTGAGATGTCGAGCCTGATGTTGAGCCTTTCGACGCGCGACGGTTCGTCCTTCGCCTTCTCGCCGCTGACCTCGGCGCGTACTTCGCCAAGCTCGGCGGCGACGCCGAGGCGTGAGGCGGCGATGCGCGCGCTCAGCACCATGCAGGAGGCGAGCGAGGCGTAGAGCAGGTCGAGCGGATTGAAGCCCGGCGCGCTCACGCCGGTGACGACATCGACCGCGCCGCCGGTCGGCGTCGTGACAGCCGGCAAGCCGCCTGGCTGCAGCGTCGCCGTCGCGCCGGTGACGCGGGTTCTGACCTTCAACTCAGCCATCGCAAATCCTTCTGGCCGGCAGTCCGGCAAAGGGGTAAGGATCGCCCGTGGCGTGTCCTGTCCCGCTATATGGTATGTCCTGGGCCGATGCCGCAAGCTCCGCAGAAGCGGCACCCTGTCAGCAGTCTTCACCGCGCCCGTTTCCTCTCCACCCTGCTCTTTGCTAGGCTCGCGCGATCCGCAACAGGAGCGCGAGAGCCATGATCGTCCAGGCCTGCATCAATGGCGCGCGCGCCGCCGATTTTCACCCCACCCTGCCGCTCGACCCCGACACCATGGCGCGCGACGGGGCGGCTTCGATTGCCGTGGGCGCAGCTGAGCTGCATGTCCATGCCCGCGGCGCGGACCGCCGCGAGAGCCTTGCGCCGGAAGCGATGGACCCGACGATCGCAGCGCTGCGCCGTGCCTGCCCCGGTACGCTGATCGGCGTCTCCACCGGCGCCTGGATCGAGAATGACGATACAAGCACGCTGGTCGCCATCGCCGGCTGGCGCGAATTGCCGGACTATGCCTCGGTCAATCTCAGCGAGGCGGCGGCTCCGATCGTCATGGAGAGCCTGCGCCAGCGCGGCATCGGCATCGAGGCGGGTCTGGCGTCGGTCGCCGACGCCGAGCGGCTGGTCGGCCTCGACCATGGCGGGCGCGTGCTGATCGAGATTTCCGAGCAGACGCTAGACGAGGCTTTTGCGGTCGCCGGCGGCATCGAACAGGTCCTGGAGCGCGCCGGCATTCGCCGTGCCATCCTGCTGCATGGCGAGAACGCGACGGTGTGGCCGTTCGTGCGCCGTGCGGCGGATCGCAACTGGTCGACGCGCGTCGGGCTGGAGGATGGGAAGCATCTGCCGGATGGCACGGTTGCGGCCGGCAATGCCGCGCTGACTGCGGCAGCGGTGGCGATCTTCCAGTCCATTCGATCAGCGTAGCAACAAACTCACCTCTTGCTGTTATTATAAATATCTCGTAGGCTATTTTCATATCAAGAAGAAATTCCACCACATTTTTCTCCTTTATGAAAGCCTTGCCTTTTGCGTGAGCATCTCGATCAAACCGATCGACGGCTGGTAAAGCTGTTGTCGCAGGATGCCCAGCCCGGCATCAACCGGCTCGCCGAGACGATGGCGATCTCGGTGCCGACGGTGCGCTCAAGGTTGCGCAATCTGCTCGACCGCAACCTCTTGAAGATCGTCGGGCTGCTCAATCTGACCGAACGCCCCGAGTTGATCTCGGCCATTGTCGGCATCAACGCTCAGGGACGTGGCCGCGCCCGGGAACTGGCGCAGCGCATTGCCGAACTGCCTTTCGTCAACTCGGCCTCGGTGGTTACCGGGCGCTTCGACATCATCGTCGACGTGACCGTCGCCGGCGATGTCGCCGACCTCTACCGCATCACCAGCGAGCTGATTCCGGGCGCCGGCATTCCCGGGGAAGTCGTGCGCAGCGAAACCTTCGTCGTCATGGCTTCATGCAACAAATGGGTCAGCCTTCCCGAAGGCTGCTGGTCGGAAGAAACACCGTCACGCAAGGAGCCGGCATGAGAATAGCTGTTCTCGGCGGCCTCGGCCTGCAGGGACGGGCGGCCATCGCCGATCTCGTCGCCAGCGCCGGTGTCGAGGAAGTCGTCTGCGTCGATACGTCGGCTGACGGCCCTGCCCGGCTTGCCGGGCTGACCGACCTTTCCCGCGTGCGTTTCGTCATGCCCGAGGGCGCGATCGGTCCGGCGCTTGCCACCGTGCTGGCGGATGTCGACGCCGCCATCGATCTGCTGCCGCAGCCATTGATGCGCGAGGCGGTGCAGGCCGCGATCGCAACGCGCACGCCGCTGGTCACCACCAACTACGGCAAGGCGATTGCCGATCTGGCGCCGGAGGCTGCACAGGCCGGCGTTTCGATCATGACCGAATGCGGGCTCGACCCCGGCATCGACCTCGTGCTCTATGCGCGCGCCGCAAAGCAGTTCTCTACGATTTCTTCGATCGATTCCTATTGCGGCGGCATCCCCGAACCGAAGGCGATGGCCAAGCCGCTCTGCTACAAGGTAAGCTGGAATTTCGACATGGTTCTGGTCAGCCAGAACCGCGACAGCGTGATGATCGAGTATGGCAAGCGCGTCGAAGTGCCGGCCGGCCGACAGCACGACAATGCCTTCATCCACGAGATCGAGGTCGCGGGCCTCGGCCGGCTGGAAGCTTTCCCCAATGGCGACGCTCTGCACTATGTCGAGATGCTGGCAGCCGCCAAGGGATTGCAACGCTCGGGCCGCTATACGCTGCGCTGGCCGGGATGGTCGGCGTTCTGGGCGCCGCTGAAGGAACTCGGCTTCCTCTCCGAAGACAAGGTGCCCGGCACCGGCGCCAGCCCACGCGAATTTCTCGGCCGTCTGCTCGGCCCGCAACTGCAATATGGCGCCGACGAGAAGGACCTTTGCGTGATGCGCAATGTCTTTTCCGGTCTCGAAGGCGGCCGCGCCAAAACGGTGACGTCGGACCTGATCATCGAACGCGACCTGGCATCAGGCCTGTTCGGCATGAGCCTTGGCGTCGGCTATCCCGCCAGCATCGTGGCGCAGATGCTGGCGCGGCGCGAGATCGCCACACCAGGGCTTTTGAACCCGCTGCTGCATGTGCCGGACGGGCCGTTCTTCGACGAGCTGGCCAGGCGTGGCATCAAGGTTGCCGAGACGGTGGCCTGGGACTGAGGATTTTCGAACGGTGGCTGCCGCCGGAAAACGGTGCCGCCGCTCAAAAAACACCAAAAGGGTGGAATAACAAAGTGGAACAACAACGATAACAGGAGGAATGCCAAATGAAGATTGCCAGACTTTTCATCGCCGGACTTGCGCTTGCGGGCCTGACCGCTGCTTCCAGTGCCGGAACGCTCGACGAGATCACCAAGCGCGGCGAACTGCGCGTCGCGGTACAGACGCAAGGACCTCCCTTCTCGCTGGTCGGCGCGGCCGGCGAGCGCACCGGCAGTTCGGTCGAACTCGCCGAGCTGATGGCCAAGGAGATGGGCGTCAAGATCACCTTCCTCGACTATGACTGGGATGGGCTGATCCCGGCGCTGCTTTCGGGCAAGGCCGACCTGCTGGTCGCCGACATGACGCCGACGCTGGCGCGCGGCATGAAGGTCGCCTTCACCACGCCCTACATGTATACGGGCAGCACGGTCTTCACCAAGGCCGACAGCAAGTTCAAGACCACCGAGGACTGCAAGGCCAAGGGCACCAAGATCGCCGTGCTGTTGGGCGCCACCGGCGAAAAGGAAGCCAAGAACGCCTTCCCGGATGCCGACATCAAGAGCTACAAGGGCGGCGGCCCGCTGCTGCTCGACGCCGTCAACAACGGCCAGGCCGATTGCGGCGTCAACGACGTCTCGGCGGTCAAGGGTCAGTCGACAGCCTATCCCGCCGGCACCTTCACCATCATGCCGGACCTGTTGTCGAAGGAGCCGCTTGCCTTCGCCACCCGCTACGACGAGCCGGACCTGTTGATCTGGATGAACCTGTTCCTCAACCAGGTCAGCATCGACGGCCGCCTGCAGAAGAACCTTGACTACTGGGTCAATTCCGACGCCTGGAAGAAGGATCACTAAGCAGAGGTAAGCAGGGAATAGTGAGTAGGAAGTGGTGAATGGTGAATGGCCATTCCGGACGCCCTTCACTACTCACTACTCACTACTGCCCATTCACCATTCACAATTCACCGCCATGCTCGAAAATTTCAGCTTCCGCACCATCATCGAATATCTGCCTTTGTTCGGGCAGGGTCTGATCACGACCGTATGGCTGTCGGCGCTGTCCTTTGCCGGCGCGCTGGCCGTCGGCATCGTGCTCGCCGCCATGAACCTGCAGCGCGGCCAGCTGTTTCGCGTGCTGGCCAAGGGCTATATCGATGCCGTGCGCGCCACGCCGTTGCTGGCGCAGCTCTACTTCCTCTATTTCGGCCTGCCGCGTCTCGGCTTCGTCCTGCCCGAGCTCGTCGTCGGCATCATCGCTTTGTCGCTGAACAGCGGCGCCTATGTCGCGGAAATCATCCGCGCCGGCATCCTGTCGATCCCGCGCGGCCAGGTCGAGGCCGGCGTCGCCTCGGGAATGACCTATGTCCAGCGCATGCGCCTGGTCATCCTGCCGCAAGCCTTCAAGGTGACGATCCCGCCGCTGCTCGGCCAGGCGATCGTGCTGGTCAAGGATTCCGCGCTTTTGTCGCTGATCTCGGTTTCCGAACTGACGCGCGCCGGCCAGTTGCTGGCGTCCGACCGCTTCATGCCGGCGGAAGGCTTTCTCACCATCGCCGCCTTCTATCTGCTGCTCTATTACTGCCTCAAAGGACTGGCGGGGCTGTCCAGTCGGTGGCTCGGTCTGCAGCCGGCAAGGAGCAGCACATGATCTGGCAACAGCTGCAAAGCCTGGCCGGCAGCTACCCCCTCGCCTTGCGCGGCCTTGGCATGACCGTGATGCTGTCGGCGATCAGCCTGGTGCTGGGCACGCTGCTTGGCTTCGGCCTCGGCATATTGCGCACCGGCGGCAACCGGCTGATCTCGAGCGTGATCGGGGCCTGGGTCGACCTGATCCGCGGCACGCCGTTCCTGGTGCAGATCTTTCTGATCTTCTTCATCCTGCCGGAATTCGGCATCGAGCTCGATGCCTTCACCGCCGGCATCATCGCGCTCACCAACCTCGCCGCGTGCTTCATCTGCGAGATCGTCGCCGCCGGCATCCGCTCGGTGCCGACCGGCCAGGTTGAGGCAGCTCTGGCGTCTGGCCTGTCGCGCTGGCAACGCATGCGCCAGGTGGTGCTGCCGCAGGCGATGCGCATCGTGCTGCCGCCGCTGGTCGGGCAATATGTACTCTTGATCAAGGATTCCTCCGTCGTCTCGGCGATCGGGCTGACCGACCTCACCCGCGTCGGCTGGCTTGTGGTGCAGCGTGTGCCCAACGGCCTGCTGGTCTTCTTCCTGGTCGGCGTCGGCTATTTCGTCGTCTGCTATCCGCTGATCATGCTCGCCCGCCGGTTGGAGCGACGCATGGGCGCGGCGCATGGCGAGGTGCAGCTGTGACATCGAACCCCAAAGGGCTGACCGCCATGACCAATCCGAGCCCGACCAAACCAAACCTGACCAAAACGGGCATGATCGACTTTCGCGGCGTCAACAAATGGTTCGGCTCGCTCAATGTGCTGAAGGACATCACGCTCAGCGTCGAGCCGCGCGAAGTGGTCGTCGTCTGCGGCCCAAGTGGTTCGGGCAAGTCGACGCTGATCCGCTGCATCAACGGCCTGGAAGCGATCAAGGATGGCGACCTCGTCGTCGACGGCCAGCGCCTCGGCGACCCCGCCACCAACATGACGCAGTTGCGCACCGAGATCGGCTTCGTCTTCCAGTCGTTCAACCTCTACCCGCACAAGACGGCGCTGGAAAACGTCACGCTGGCGCCGATCCATGTGCGCAAGATCCCCCGCGCCGAGGCCGAGCAGGCCGGGCGCGACTTGCTGGCCAAGGTCGGCCTCGCTGACAAGGTCAATGCATACCCGTCACAGTTGTCCGGCGGCCAGCAGCAGCGTGTGGCCATCGCGCGCTGCCTCGGCATGCGGCCCAAGATCATGCTGTTCGACGAGCCGACCTCCGCGCTCGATCCCGAGATGATCTCCGAAGTGCTCGACGTCATGGTCGCGGTGGCCGAGGAAGGCATGACCATGATGGTGGTGACGCACGAAATGGGCTTTGCCCGCAAGGTGGCGCAGCGCGTGGTGTTCATGGACGCGGGCGCCATCGTCGAAAGCGGCACGCCGGAGGCGTTTTTCTCCGACCCGAAGACCGACCGCAGCCGGGCTTTTCTAAGCAAGATTCTAAGGCATTAGAGTTTAGCCAAAGCCGGTCGTCCGAAAGGCCGCGGGGCAGGAACTGTCGACGCACAGCGCCAAAAAAACGAGCCGCCGGTAGAGTGGATCGGCTACGTTTAGGTCTCCGGCTACGCCTCTGGGAACTTCCACGTGCCGTCCAGAACCTTCGCGCGTGGTCGATAGAGCCGTACCATCCAGTTCCAGCCGGGCCACCATCGGCTGTACGGTCAAGCCACCGGCGCCGCGCCGCGCCGCTCGAGCGCTGTCCTGCGGATGATTTCCGCGATTTCCGGGCTGCTGCTGCACAGCATCTGGAAATCCGCCGCGTGCAGCGACAGGAGTGAGACAGAAGTTGCGGCAGTGACGGTCGCCATACGCGGTTCGCCGCTGATCAGCGCCATCTCGCCGAAGAAGGCGCCAGGGCCAAGCTCCACCGGGTTCGGCGTCGCGACGCTGACGCGGCCCTCCACGACGAAGAACATCCGATCGCCGGTCTCGCCGCTGCGGCAGATCACGGCGCCCGCCGGCACCGTGCGGGGTCTTAACGCGCGCACGATCTCGACCAGCGTGGCCGGGCCAAGCTTCTGAAACAACGGAACGCCGGCAATCAATTGCCAATTGCGGACAAAATCCTCGCGACGGACTTCTTGATAAAAGCCGGAGGCAAGAATGCCGGCCCAGAGCCCGAAGATGCCGATGCCACACATCATGACAGCCCCGGCAAGGACGCGGCCGGCGAAGCTTTGCGGAATGTCGTCGCCATAGCCGGTAGTGGACAGCGTGACCACCGCCCACCACATTGTCTCGGGGATGCTGCCGAACTTTTCCGGTTGGACGTCGCGCTCGATGACATAGGCCGCGAGTGCGACACCGAACAGAACCAGGCCGAAGACCGTGGTGACGCCGACCAGGTTGCGCGCTTCGTTGGCCAGAACCCTGCCAAGCAGCGGGAAGAAGGTCGAGTCGCGCAGCGGCTTCAGCAGCCAGACAGCACAGTAGAGGCTCCGGTCGGGCGTGCCGTCGAGCAGAAATGCGGCGACTGGAACCAAAACCGCGAGCACATCGATCGCGATTGCCGGCGTCCTGTCCCTGAGGTCTCCCGCCCAGCGCTTGAGCAGGGTCTCGGCCATCTGCAGAAGATAGGCGGCCCAAATGACAGCGAGCACAGCAGCCAGAGCCAGTCTGCTTCGTCCGGACATGTTCGGCATCGTGAGCGCAGCCACCGCCAGAAGCCCAGGCGCAGCGAGCACCGCATTTAGCGGTGCGTAGATTCTCAGGAAAGGCAGTACCGACATTCTATCCCACCAGCGGCCACTGTGCTCCAGAATAGAGGCCTTCCGGGCAAGCGCAAAGGGTGCTTTGCGATCGCAAGATCAGGTCACGCCAATGGCTTTCGGGCGCCGCTATCGGCGCTCCACGGTCGCACCGCAGGCGACGGATCAGCTCGGGAGCCGCCACATTCGCACGCGACCCGCACCGCGCAATTCCGTTTCATCGAGTGGGTCGCAAGCAAATTTCGGTCCAAGCAGTTGGTAAGTTGCATCGGAAATACGGATTTCATCGGGCTCCGCGGACGTTTGAATACGTGAGGCGAGATTAACGGTCTCACCCCACAGGTCATAGGCGAACCGCCTCTTGCCTATGACGCCGGCGACGATCGGTCCTGAGTGAATTCCAATTCTCAGCCTTATCGGTTCTCCTGCGAAGCGTTCCCGCTTGACCGCTTTGCGCAGCTCAATCGCATAGCGCGTGAGGGCCTTTGCATGATCGGATCGCGCCGTGGGCAGGCCGGCGACCACCATCACACAATCGCCAATTGTTTTGATCTTTTCGCAGCCGTATCGCTCAGAGAGCCGATCCGCCGCCTTGAAGAAGTAGTTTAAAATAGCGAGCGTCGTCACCGCTCCGACGCTGCGCGCTCGTTCCGTAAAACCGACGATGTCGGCAAAAAGCACACTCACCTCTGCGTGGTTGTCGGCAATTTTCTTTTGCGCTTTCAATCGCTCCGCGATCGAGGCCGGGAGAATGTTGAGGAGCAGGTTTTCGGCGCGCTGATATTCACGCGCCAATCCCTCCTGGCTCTTCCTCAACGCCTCGTTCGTCGATTGCAATTTTTCGTTGAGTTGACGCTCCCTCTCTTGCAGGAGCGTCATTTCATAGGCCTTCTGTTGAAGCCGCTGCCTGTTGTCTCGTTCGGCAGTGGCGTCCAGAAAAAGCAGCCACACGCACGCATTGTCAGCAAAAAAATGAAGGTCGGCGACACGCCCGCCGGGCAGTTCGATCATGTCCATGCGAAACGGAAGCTCCGGGCAAGGCAGCAAACCTTCCATGAATTCAAGCTGCCCCGCAACAGGCTTGCCGATGCGAAGCGATGACAGCCCGTAATGTTCAACATTACCGCCCTTGGCAGCTATGCAAAGCTCAGCGTCGATTTTCAGATAAGCGACAGCGTGCCCGTCGAAGAAGAAATTGAAAAACCAATTTCTGACTTCTTTTGGCAATTCATGCATGGTCTATTTGGTGACCATCAAGGCAAGTTGACGAAAGGCGTCATCGACCTGCTCGCCCGAAAGCGCACTTGTTAGATAGATTTGCCATCCACGTTGCCTCAACTCGTTGATCTCACCATCCGATATCGCCCACCGATCGGCCAGATCGGACTTGTTGAACAGCAATACGAACGGCATGGCGCCGAATTCGGCCTCGACCCGTTCGCGCAGCGTGAGTGCCACGGCAAGAGTAGCGGCGCGGGTTCCATCGACGACTAGCACGAGCCCGGTTGCACCTCGAACATAGCTGACGCGGAATGAGCCGATATCGTCCTCGCCGGCCAAATCCCACAAAATCAGATCCACGGTTTTGTCCGGGAGCGCGACGCTTTTCTTGTCGATTTTCACTCCGACGGTGGTCAAGTAGGTTTCTGAGAAGATGCTCTGCACAAACCTGCGGACCAGACTCGTCTTTCCGACGGCGAAGCCGCCCAGCATGCAGATCTTTTTTTGCAACATGTTGGGCTCCGCTAGTCCAGGTTTACCGTAATCGAAACCCGGCGATTGGTGGAGCTACCGGTTAGACTGTTTTCAGGTACAGCCGGCTCAAAAGTGCCCGCGCCCCGAACCAGCAGCAGTTCGGGAGCAACGCCGCGCTTGTTGAGAAGCGCACGAACTGTCTCGGCGCGGGCGGCGCTGATCGACGCGTTGGCCGTCTCACGGCCCGTGGTGTCCGAATGCCCGGTCAACATGAACCGCGCCGTTACGCCGGAATTGCGGGCACTCTGGGCGAATTCCTTTATTTGATCCGCCAACCTGTCGAGAACCGGCGTCTGCTCCGGTCCCGGCACAACCTTGCCGGAAGAGAAGAAAATATCGGTCGTCTGGATCGCCTGCCGCAAATGATTAAGTTCTGCAAGGTTCAGCTCACGCAGCTGCGAGACATCCAGAACCACTCCGTCCGCCGAAAGTTGTTCAGCGGCGGCCCGCGCGCGGTTGATCCAGCCGGCAGGAGCCTCACCCACGGCCACGATGCGACCCTGGATGATCGAGAGCTGAACGGTTTTCGGCGGGGACAGCGCCGCCGTCAGCCGCTTCACCACAAACTTCGGATCAAGACTCTGATAGAATTGCCACTGTGCATGAACGCGGGCAGGATCAACGTCCGTTCCGGAGAGCAGGGCTTGCGGGTCGGCGGCAAGCGGGTCTCTCAAGCCGGAAATGTAGAAATGTCCGCCCCTCGCGCTTTGTTGGGCGACGATGATTCCCGATTGGGCCTCAAGTCGCGACACATAATACTGCCAGTGCTCCGCCGCGCGTGCTTCGGGGCTCACGTCACGAACCTTGGAGATGTCGAATTCGGGTCCGCCTGCCGAAAGCTGCCGGGCCGCTGCGCGCGCGCGATCGATCCAGGTGTCGGGAGCCTCACCCTCGGCAACGATGCGATCATCGACGATCGAAAGTCGTACTGTATCCGGCGGATACAGTGACGCCGTCAGCCGCTTCAGCACGAACTCCGGCTCAAGGCTCTGATAGAACTGCCACTGCGCATGAACCCGGGCGGGATCGACCTCTGTTCCCGACAACAGCGACTGCGGATCGGCGCCAAGCGGGTCTCGCAGGCCGGCGATATAGAATTGGCCGTCGCTTATCTTTTGGTCTGCAACGATGATGCCCGGCTGGGTCTCCAGTCGCGACACATAGGCGTGCCAGCGCTCCGCCTCGCGCACTTGGGGACTTACGTCACGAACCCCCGAGATATCGAAGACCGGCCCGCCTGCCGAAAGCTGCTGGGCCGCCGCGCGCGCCCGGCTGATCCAGGTGTCGGGAGCCTCACCCTCGGCGACGATGCGGCCATCGACAATCGAAAGTCGCACTGAATCCGGCGGAGCCAGCGACGCCGTCAGCCGCTTCAGCACGAACTCCGGCTCAAGGCTCTGATAAAATTGCCATTGCGGATGAACCCCGGCCGGATCGACTCCCGTGCCTGACAACAGCGACTGCGGGTCGACGGCAAGCGGGTCCCTCAGGCCGGCAATATAGAACTGGCCATCGCGTACCTGCTGTTCGGCAACGATGATGCCCGGCTGGGCCTCCACTCGCGACACGTAAGCCTGCCAGCGCGACACGTAAGCCTGCCAGCGCTGCGCTGATTGCCAGGAAAGAAAGTACCAACCGCCTGCCAGACTCAAGAGCAACAGGGCAACGGCCGCCACCAGCCACGGAAATCCGTCGTTTGATTCCTCTTGCTTGAGCTCGACGCAGGTCTGCAACTGCGCCTCTACGGAGGCCAGCTGCGAACCGTCGCCGTCGAACTGCTCTAAAGCCTCTGAGGATTGCTCATGGATGCGAAGCAACACATCGCGAACGATTTCATGCAATTCCTCCGGCGGATTTCCCCGGATCACCGAAACCAGTGTCGCAAACGGTCCAACTTCCGACCAGAGACGAAGCTCGCCGAAACGGATTGTGTCCAGGCCGCTCTGCTCTTTCTCGTTAAATGAGTCTTTTACAAAATCCTGAATCGCACTGAGCATCGAAGAAATGAGCTGAGGATCTTCGCTCGTCGCATTGTCGGCAGTTACATGCGCTATCAAAAGGCCGGAATTCCGATGAATGAGAAAGGCATGTTCCACACGGTAGACAAGGGAATGCTTCAGAACAACTGCCGAGAAGCTTGCCCCTGTTCTCCAGGCTTCAAGTCTCCACTTGAGCCCGTGCCAGGTGAATATGTGCCTTAGAGTTTCATTCAGCGACTGAAAGGTCTGGTCGATCTTTTCGCCGATCGACTTGCGAATTGCCGGCAGAAACACCGGGTACAATATGTCCGTCAGCGTGCGCGGGCTCTTCTGGATCGACCGTTGCACGGCCCGTTCGACAGCTGGCGCAAGCGCCTCGCCGAGTTGCGCGTAAGGCGCTCGTCCGGCAGCACTGGGAAGAACGTCGCCCACGGCCGCCGCAAGCTGCTCGGGTTCGTCGAGCAGATGCGTGACGCGTGAAAGCTCGGAGATTTCGCGGCTGACCAGCAACTGCCGCAGCGTTTCCATGCGCGGATCGGCGGTTGGAACCGCCTCGAACTGCGCACGGTAGTCCGGATCAACGTTCCGGGCAATTTCGATCAAAAGACGAGCCAGAGCCTCGCGATCAATCTCTGTATCGTTCGAGGCTGTTCTTTGCGGAAGGTTGAATGGGTCGACGGTGGACGTCAAGGTCCCATCAACTCACTTTCCAGCTGCGGTCCGAGTTGCTCTTGCTCCCGACGGGATCCTGATTGAGACACTTTGCAACCTCGACAAACAGGCCAGCCAAAAGATTTCGGTCGGTCTTGACGTTGCTGAGGTCTGCAAACATCTTCTCTATCAGCATCTGAACGCCTTCATTCTTCTGCTTGATTTCCTCACGCAGCAAATGATCGTTTCGATTTATCCGGTCCGAAACGTCGCGCTCGAGCGCGCTCAACTGATCCGACAACGTGCGCACCTGCTTTTCAAGAGCCTGGTTTTGCTCGCGAAGATTCCGGTCGATCTCCTTGTCGGCATCGGCTCGTGAATCTTTTTCGCTCCGCAATTGCCCTGCAAGCGAATCGATCTGCTTCTTTGCATTCGACTCGTACATTTCGAGATTGCGCTTGGCCTCGGACTCGACATCCTTGAAGCGCTGCAACACCCGTTCTTCAAGCTTGGAAAAACGGCGGTCATAGTCCTGCATCTGGTTGCCGAACAGCAGGTCACGGATCTTGTCGACACCGACGGCGTCGCCGGCGGTTCCGTTTTCGCGAGCCTGAACTCCCATGAAGTTCAGCCCGTTTCCTTCTGTGTTACCTATCAGATTTACGTCCGCCTTCTTTTCTGAAGAAGCGGAATTCGAAGATTCCTTAGCCATCCATATACCCCCATTGAACACATGCCGTCAGGTAAGCATGTCAGCAATCGGGCCGCAAGCCGGATTCGTCTTGACTTATGCCTATTCATGGGGCAGCCGAGCGCGATGGCTAACGGCCCGGCAATGGCAATCAGGGGCGATGCCCTCTTAAAGGCGCGGAGCGTGCGGACGGTTCCGGGTATCCAAAAAGCGGCCTTCAGTCGAACGTCGCCAGCGGCTCGGCATTGATCTCGACCCACTCACAGCGCCGGCTTTCGTGGTAAAAAGACTGAAATGGCGGCGGGAACGACGGGTCGGCGAAGGCGCCGACGGGAATGGCGATCACACCGGGCTGCGTGTCGATGCGATAGTGGACGGCGGCGCCGCACTCCGGGCAGAAATTGTAGATGACGCGGCCGCCCTCGTCGCCGGTGCGCGTGAACTGCTTCGCCCGTCCCTCGATCGATACATCAGCTTGCGCAAACCGGACATTGTAGCTGAAGGCGCTGCCGGTGCGGCGCTTGCAGTCGAGGCAATGACAGACCGAGATGCGCACCGGCTCGCCCGAACAGACGGCTGAAAGCTGGCCGCAGAGACATTGCGCGCGGCGCGAGACCATAGTTTCTCCCTCCCCTTCACATCACTGCGTATCGGCGCTGGCCCTCAGTTCCGTCCGCTTCTGTTCCGAAACCATGGCCAGATCCAGCACCTTCTGCAGTTCGGCGGCATGGTGGAATGAAGGCTCGGCCTGCACGCCGCTGCGAACCGCATCGACGAAGCGCTGGTAATTGGTCGGCACCGTGCCGGCGTCGAGCACCTGCCATTTGGCGTTCTCGATATCCTCGCCGACACACGCCTTCAGTTCCGAACCCTCGAGATTGTGCACGACTTCGATGCCGCCCTTGTCGCCATAGATGCGCAGGCGCAATTCGTTGATGTGGCCGGTCGCCCAGCGGCTGGCGTGAACGACGCCAAAGGCGCCGTTGGAGAAATCCAGCGTCATGGCGAAGCTGTCATTGGCGTCGAGGTCGTATTCGCCGATGCGGTTGCCTGGCGCCTTGTCGAAGGTGCGCAGCCGGCAAAACACGTGGTCGATGTCGAGTGCGGCGCCATAGCTGGCGAAATCGAGGATGTGGATGCCGACATCGCCGAGCACGCCGTTGGAGCCGTGGTCACGCGACAGCCGCCACAGCCATTTCGGGTCGGTGCGCCAGTCGCCCCAGAATTTCGACACCAGCCAGCTCTGCAAATAGGAGGACTCGACGTGGCGGACGGTGCCGATCTCGCCGGCCAGCACCATCTGTCGCGCCTTCTGCAAGGCAGCGACATTGCGATAGGTGAGGTTGACCATGTTGACGATGCCGGCTGCCTCAGCCGCGTTGGCCATCTCGCTTGCCTTGCCGAAGTCTTCGGCCAGCGGCTTTTCGCACAGCACCGGCTTGCCGGCCGCGATCAACGCCATGGTGGTCGGGTGGTGAATGCGGTCCGGCGTGACGTTGGCGACCGCATCGAACTCGCCCCACGCCAGCGCGTCTTCCAGCGATGTGAATCGCTTCGATATCTTGAACCCGTCGGCGAATTCGCCCACGCGCTTTTCATCGACGTCGACAGCACCGACGATCTCGACGCCGTCGACGCCGCCGAAACGGCGGGCATGCTCCTGCGCCATCCAGCCGGTACCCAGTATCAAAAGCCGCATTCTCTGCACTCCGAGCGAATTGGTTCGATTCAATCATATGGCGCAGATACGGTCTAGGAAACCCATGCGGAAAGCCGCTACGCCTTTTTTCCTGGACTTTGCTTTAGCGGTAGCCGGCCTCGCCCGAAACGTGCAGCTTGCCGCCGCGCTCGACGATCGGCTCCAGCGCCTTTTCGACCGGCACGTTCGGCGCCTCAAGGATCGCCGACTTGGTGCCCTGCGGATTGTGCGCCCACTTAACCGCATTGCGCAGCACCTTGTGCACATTGGCGTCGTGATAGGTCGGATAGGTCTCGTGGCCCGGGCGGAAGTAGAAGACATTGCCGGCGCCGCGGCGATAGGTCAGTCCAGAACGGAACACCTCGCCGCCCTGGAACCAGGAGATGAAGACGGTCTCCAGCGGTTCGGGCACGGCGAACTGCTCGCCATACATTTCTTCATTCTCGAGCTCGAAATATTCGCCGACGCCTTCGGCGATCGGATGGCTGGGACTGGTCGCCCAGAGCCGCTCGCGCTCACCCGCCTCGCGCCATTTCAGCGTGCAGGGCGTGCCCATCAGCCGCTTGAAGATTTTCGAGAAATGGCCGGAATGGAGAACGATCAGCCCCATGCCTTCAAAGACCCGGCGGGCGACGCGCTCGACGATCTCGTCGGCGACGGCGCCATGGTCCTTGTGGCCCCACCAGACCAGCACGTCGGTCTCGGCCAAGCGCGCCTCGGGCAGGCCATGCTCGGGCTGTTCGAGCGTGGCGGTCGAGGCGGAGATCGCCTCGTCGGCATTCAGCGCCTTGGCGATGGTCGTGTGCATGCCCTCGGGATAGAGGGCTGCGACCACCTCATTGGTCCGCTCATGGATGTTCTCGCCCCAAACGACAGCGCGTATTGTCATGATGTCCTCGTGGTGAAGCCGACCCGCAGGGGTCAGTCATAATCTGCCTGGGGGTCAAAAGGGAATAGGCAGTGGGGAATAGGCAATAGGGGCAGAAAAACAAGGAAAGGCGATGGACGCTCCTGGGCCCTACTGCCTACTGCCTACTGCCTACTGCCTTACGCTCCCCGGCCTTCCTGAGCGACCCGCGTCAGCGGCTTGGTCAGGCGCGGCACGACGACGAGGCGCTTGATCTTGCCTTTCTTGTAGGCGGCAAGGAAGCGGGCGTAGTCCTTGAAGACGACGCAGCCATTGGACTCCGCACGGCCGCCGCGCAGCATGTAGGTGTGGGCGAGCAGGCCGTCGCGACCGTACTTGTTGCCGCCGCTGACGGGAGTGAGACGGAGCGCCTCGACGCCATGGAAGCGGGATTCTCGAAGACGCAGATCATAGGTGTTGGGCGGCGTCGGGCCGACATTCTTCTTGTGCACGAAGCGCGGCTGGTCGACCATCGAACCCAGCCCCGAATGGGCCTCCAGCCGCGAGCCGTCCGGCATATAGACGGTCTTGGCCGAGATATCGTACACGGCGACGCCGCCGCCCATTCCGGGCGTGGCGAACAGATCCTTGAAGGCGCGACCGACACCGCCCGCCGGGACGTCCGGCTTGGCATAGGCCAGCATCTCGCCGGCCTGTGTCTTCGACCGTTTGCCAGGCTTGATCCGGCTTGATCGGATGCTCTGGCTGTCTGGCACGCCAGGCAGTGCGGCGACCTCCGAAGTACTGCGTGGCGAGCGCGGCGACGAATTGCCCGGCGACTGGGGTGCGGGGCTCTCGGGCGTCCTGTCGGTCTGTGGCTTGGCTGCCCTGGGCTTGCTGGCTTGCCGAGCCTCGGCAGGCTGAGCGGTTTCGGCGCGTGGACGCCAACCGGGCAACGCAATGTTGTCGGGCAGATCGTCCTGCGGCGGCAGCGAAGCGACCTGAACCTCGGCCTGCTCAGGATCCTGCCCTCCGGCGATTGCTTCAACGGCCGGCGGCGGGGCCAGCATGTCAGCGTCTTCCGGCAAGCTGTTGGCCAGCGCCAGCGCCAGGCGCGACGAGCGTTCGATCTCAGCCACTTCCGGCCCAAAGCGTTCCGAGGCCGGGCCATGCTGATCGGGCAGCCGGACTTCGGCGAAACGGGCAGCGACCGGAAGGCTGGCAAGCATGAAGGGCGCATTCGAGGCCTTGGCGAAGGCGGCAGCCAGCTTTTGCGGCGACAGCCCTGCCTTGGCCACCACGCCGTCGAAGCGCATGCCGCGCGAAGTGGCGAGAGCGACGCTGGTGTTTGGCGCAATGTTTGAGGCGACACTGCTCGGGGCCACAGCGTGCGTGGCCGGCTTCAGCCGCGCCATCTTGCCGTCATGCGCGAAGTTCGCGGCGGCATGCGCGCAGCCGGCGTCGCATTGGCTGAGCAGCGAGGCCTGTGATTTTTGCGCCGAAAGCCGCGGCGCCCACGAATTGGCGAGGCTGCGGCGCGAATCGGCAAGTGCTGCGTTCGGCAGAAGCAGACTGTGCGGAAGGCTGTTGGAGGCTGCGGTGAGGGAGGCGCCGAGCGAATAGAGGCCGGCCATGGTTGCCACGGACCACAGCGCCAAGGCCGCGCCGACAACCGGCACCACCACCCAGCGCTGGCCGGATCTCATCGAAGTCAAACCCCGTTCAGGAGTGTCGCCCCGGTCTTTCAAACGCAAAAACGCCATACAACCACTCTCAATCGGCATGCAGGCTTGCGACCCTCGCATCCGTGACATCCACAGTTCGCTGGTGCCCCCTGCACCTTTCGCGTCTGTTGCCGATTGAATCAAAAGATGGACAAAGTTGGTTAACCAATCCCTCCATCAGCCACCGATTATGCGGCGCCTGATACGAAAAAAAGAGCACTCCATGGTCTGCGCCACGGTAGAATGCTCTCCCTCACCCCCGCCTTGCTGCCCGTTTTTGCGATCCAAGTCAAGGAAACGCTGCGTCAGCCTGCTGCAAGCCTGTGCTGATTGCCCGCTGATCGGCCTTCTCAATCAGTTGACCTTCCGGTGGCTGGAAGGTCTATCTGCTCAGAGACGGAGACCTCCGGCGACGGAATTTACCGATGAGAACCGGCATCACGACCGAAGAATCCGACTGCAGGTCGAACCCCTGCTGCGGCTGGCTGAGCACGGATGGATGGGGCAAGGACATGGCGCCGTGAGATGGACTGTGAAAGCGGCGCTGCTGTGGCTGGTCTGTGCCCTTAGGATGGGCGCCTCCGTCGGCAGCGGACCGATCGTCACGGCCCGCCAGGCGTCGATGAAGGAGATGGCGGCGGCTGCGAAAACCATTGCCGGCATGTTCGACCGCAGGCAAGCCTATGACGCGGCAGCCTTCAAGGCGGCAGCGGACACGCTGCGCGCGCGCACCGGCCCTGCCCTGATTGCCGAATTTCCGAGCGGCTCGCTTGGACCGCCTTCGCAGGCCAGGCTGGAGATCGATCAGTCACGGGCCGAATTCGAGGCCCTGGCAAATCATATCGGAACGCTGGCCGACGCTCTGGCCGCCAAGGCCGAAAGCGCGCCGGCCGTCATCACCGATGACATGCGCATGGGCACCGGCCTGGCGATGGGCGGCGGCAGCCTGCTCGGCAAGCGCTCGATTCCAGAGGAAGCCGATCCGACCAAACTGCCGGCGGAGCATATCCTGCATCTCATCCTGCAGGATTGCTCGACCTGTCATTCGAAATTCCGGCAAAAGGTACAGTGAAGCGACATTATCCGGCGGAGCATTTTCTTGCTGGCCTGCGCCACAGTCACTTTGCATACAAGTAAATTCGTTTGTGCTAATATATCGCCGGTCGTGCATATCCATGCATGACGAGCATCGGGAGGATGCAATGAAAACCATGAATCGCAGGTCTGCAATTGCCCTCGGTCTGACGACCGCCGCGGTAGCGCCTTTGTTCACCTTGGCGGCATCGGCAAAAATCAAGAAATACGGCCCGAAAGAGGGCAAGGAGATTGCGCCCGGTGTCAGGGTGGTGGAGGTCGGCACCGGCAATGCAGACATTCCCGCCTACAAGAGCATCGCAATTATCGACGTTGTGTTTCAGCCCGGAGCACATGCTCCTCAAACCGTGATGGACAACGACATGGTGTGCACCATTACCTCAGGTGCATTCACGATCAAGAAAGCGGACAAGGAATTCAAGCTCAAGACGGGTGATATGTACACCTGCTCCAAGGGCAAGACCGACGAAGCGACGAATACAAGCAAGGAGGTCGGCGTGCATCGCATCGCCATATTGATACCCGCATAGCAGATCGAATTCCGGCCGGACCACGCCGTCGCGAGTCCGGCCGGCCAGACGAGGCGATCTCATTCCGTCGTCAGCGCGGCCATCTCACGCCAGCCACTCCCTGATCGCCGGGCGGGCGGGAACGGCGCGCATGCGGTCTTCGGCGCTATGGCTTTGTTGGGCATTATCTTTTGGGGAAGCTGGCTTGGTTTTAAAACCATCGGCTAGGTCGAATGGCTGATCAATCAGCGCATCCACGTGGCCATACGGAGATCGAAACCCGCAGGAGTTTTGCCGGCCACCAGGCGGTGTTCGAGGCGATCGAGCGCCACGAGCCGGAGCAGCCGGCCAGGCGATGCGCGCCGGCGGGCTGCCTTCAATCATACAGCGCGATCCGGTCGTCGGTAACCAGGACGACCGAATTTCGGCCTTCAGCGGCTGGTTGCGCTCAGGGGGCGGGCTTCGACGGGTTTGAAGCGACCAGCGATCCGAGTTTGCCGGCTTTGGCCAGACTCGGCTTTTCGTAAGTTTTCTTCACAGAATCCCTCCTCTAATGGCATCAATTTCCTCTGCCAGGCCTGTTTTGTCAAATCTGGCAGCAGTCCGTCACAGGTCCCGGCGGCAATTCGTGCCCTTACGCCGGCTCGCGCTTGAGCGCCTGCGCCATGCAGTGAATGCCGCCGCCGGTCTTGGAAATCTCGCTCATGTCGACGGCAGCAACCTCGAAGCCGCGCGCTTTGAGCTGGCCGATCAGCGACTGGCTCGACGTCGGCGCGATCACCCTGTCCTTGCCAAGCGACATGAAGTTGCAGCCGAGCGCCATCGTGTCCTGGAACGGCACGTCGATGATCTCGTGGCCCTTGCCCTTCAGCCAGTCGACGATGCCGGGCTCGGTGCAGGCGAGACACACCGCGGTGAGTTTTTCGGCGATCGGCACCACCATCAGGTCGATATGGACGTAATATTCGTCGATGAAGGCGAGGCGCGTTTCCCAGCCTTCCTTTTCGAACCAGTCCTGCACCTGACGGGCGCCCTCTTCCTGCGTGCGGGCGCCGCCGCAGCCGATCAGCACCACGCCCTCCTCGATGACGTTGAAGTCGCCGCCTTCGAAGGTGCCAGCCGTGACCATGTCGTAGATGGGGATGCCGAGCTTTTCATAGGTGCGGATGGCGGCATAGTTCTCGCCGCGCCGCCACCAATTGGCCATGGCGGTGATGAAGGCGCCGTAGGGCGTCATGACGCTGGAGTCTCTGGAATAGACCTGCATCGGCAGTTCCGGCGTCGGCTCGTGCCAGTGGATGTTGACGCCGAAATGCTCATAGGCGGCGACGAGGTCCTTGTGCTGCGCCTGGGCGATCTGAACGTTGCAGGGCGCTTCGCGCAAATGCTTGCGCGAGAGCGAGCTGGTCGAGAGGTGGCGCAGGAAGTTTGGCGAGCCGAGCAACACGTCTGTCAGCACGTCGGTCTCGTTGGCAAAGCCCCATGATGTCAGCGGCTTGGTGCCGCCGGCGGGATTGCGGCGCTGCAGCGAGAACGGTTCGGCGATGATGCGATCATGGACGGTCATAAGGTTCTCCTCGATTTGACTATGCAGCTTGATTGATTGGCTGCTCGGAATCCACCAATCGCGTCCGCGCGCGGTGGTGACATATTCCGGCCAGCGGAAATTGATCGGAAGGTCATAGTCGCAAAGCGGCGCGATCCAGTTGGAGCCACCAATGCCGCCGCCGGTGCGGGTGACGAATTCGTCCATGGCTGCATCACGCGCGGACTTGTCCTCGAGCAGGCGGAGGGCTGCAAGCGCAACCGTCTTGGCGGCGCAAATGACCATCGGGTCGATGGTGGCCGAGATACCGCCCAGCGCGTTCATCGCCCAGGATGGATAGGCATGGCCATTCGCCGAGCGCAGCGCCGGGCGGGCGACATAGAAGCGTGCGGTCGGCGTGTGCCACGACATGTCGGTGTAGTCGTCGGAGGTCGAGTTGATCTGCGACGGAGGCAAATCGCGGCGCAGGATTGCCTCGGCCTCTTGCGGCGCAACCAGCCGCTCCATCTCGTCGATGAAAGGGTTGTCGGTCGCGGTGCCGCCGGCATTGACCTGGACCTCGCGACCGATCGCTTTCGCCGCCTCGTCCCAGCTTGGAGCGCCAACGGTGGACAGCGCCTCATAGGCAATCCCCGCCATGGCGTGATTGGCGAGGCCCGGCCTCGACTTCGACACCCAATGGCGCTCATAGCGACAACCGCTGATCGCCGCGGCCGCGGCCGCATTACGGTCGAGCACCGCGGTGACCTGCTCTGCCATGGCAATGGTCGGCACGCGGATCATGTACTGGATCTCGGCCAGCCCCGCCGGCAGATTGTCGGCGGTCGCCTGCCCGGCGGTGAGGATCGCCTCGCTGATCGACCAGCCGCCCTGGTGAGGCAGCATGGAATCGCGCAGCGCCTTGGAGGTCATGTACATCGTCATCAGCGCGTCATTGGCGCCGGGCGCCCGCACCGCCGAATGCGCCTGCGGGATCGGCGCGCCATCGCTTGCGCGAACCCAGTTTTCGGGTTCGTCGCAGACAAAACGGTAGATCATCGCGTAGGCGGCGCCGCAATGCGTGTCCCAGCGCGCCGTGTTGCAGAGCGGCAGCATATAGAAGGGGTGGAAGGAGATCATACCGGCAAGGCCGTCATAGTAGCCCTTGGCCGCATGGATCGGCTTCGAGCCCCTGACCTTCTCGGCCGGCTCGCCGGTGAAGCGCAGCGTCCCCTCGATGCCGTGGCGTTGCATTGCCGCCTTGGCGGCGAGAAGTCCGCCGAGGCCGGCAATGCCGAGCCCGGAATGCGGATCGGTGTGGCCGCCGGCCTCGACGCCAAGGCCCGGCCGCGATCGCTTCACCGTTGCCGCGTCCTGGCAGTTGCCGGGCACGGCGTCGTATTCGCCGTACATGCCGATGGTCGGCCCCGGGCCATTCGTCCAGTGGGCGCAAAAGGCGGTCGGCATGCCGGCCGACCCTTCCTCGACCGAAAAGCCCTCATGCTTCAGCCGCGCGACATACCAGGCCGCCGACTGGTATTCGCGCCAGGCTGTTTCGCCGAAATCGAAAATGGTGCGCGTCCACGCCGACAGCGACGGCTGGATGCTATCGAGACAGGCAAGCGCGGTGGCTTGCGCCGAGGTCGTCACCGGTTTCTCCATGCGGCCCAAGAAAGCAGTGAAGCGGCATTGCAAAAAGTGATATGTTTTTCCGGTTCATGCAAATTCGGTTCACCTGAGGCCTCTTGCGAATACCTTCCACACAGGCGCTGCGCGCCCTCGACAGTTTTGACCGTCACGGCAGCGTCTGGCGCGCCGCCGACGAACTGCACCTCACCCGCAGCGCCGTCAGCCATCAGTTGCGGCTCCTCGAACGCGACCTCGGCTTCGACCTGCTGGAGCGCATCGGCAAGGGCGTGGCGCTGACACCGCGCGGCCAGCGCTATGCCGCCGATGTGAGGAAGGCGCTGACCGTGCTTGGCGATGCGGTAACGCGCCAGGCCGGCACCGGCGTCGGCGGTTCGTTCGCCGTTTCCTGCACGCCGGGCTTCGCCTCTCTGTTTTTATGCACCCACATCGGCGAGTTCCGGCAGATGTATCCGGATGTGGCGCTGTCGATCCTGACACCGCGGCGGCTGGACGATGTCAGCAATCCGGACGCCGATGCCTTCATTGCCTTCGGCGTGGGCAACTGGCCGAACCGCTCGGTGGAGTTGCTGTGCGAAATCTCGTTCACGCCACTTTGCAGCCCGACACTGCTCAACAAGGTCGGCGGCTTTTCAAAACCGGCCGATGTGCTGCGCGCCAATCTCCTGCATCTCGGCGACACCGAGGACTGGGCGCGCTGGCTGGCGCTGTCCAAGGTGGAAAACCCCGACACCGAAGGCGGCATCTTCTTCTCGGACATGAACCTCGTTTTTTCCGCGGCGATCGCCGGCCAGGGCATCGCCATGGGCGACGAGCTGACCAGCCGCCGGGCGCTGAGCGAAGGCCGTCTGGTGCGCCCCTTCGACATCGCGATCCCCTCGCCGCGCTCGTATTTCCTGGTGTCGGAACATGCCAAGGCCAGCCACCCGGTGCTGGAAGCGTTCAATGGGTGGTTGAGGTCGAAGCTGTCGGAGAACCGGATCAGCCCGTACTAGCCTCCCATCCGTGAATCAAATTTGCCGATCAGGCGAAAACTATTCGGTTGCGGTGAGCCGGGGCCCTGCCCTACGCTCAAGCCACGACCAAGGAAGAGGCAGGATGCAGCAACCCGGCCGGGCCGCAGAGATCAAGGCAATCGGGATCGGCAAGAGCTTCGGCTCGTTCCGGGCGCTGGACGACCTGACGCTCAATATCGGCCGTGGCGAGTTTTTGACGCTGCTCGGCCCCTCCGGCTCGGGCAAGACCACCTTCCTGATGATCCTGGCAGGCTTCGTGCAACCGACCGCCGGCAAGCTTTTCAGCGACGGTTTCGACATCACCGATCGGCCGGCAGAGCAGCGCGCCGCCGGCATGGTGTTCCAAGGCTATGCGCTGTTTCCGCATATGTCGGTCGAGGCCAACATCGCTTTCCCGCTCAAGGTACGCAAGAAATCGGCCTCCGAGATCAAGCGCCGCGTTGCCGAGATGATCGAGCGCGTCGGCCTCAAGGGCCATGAGACGAAACTGCCGGCGCAGCTTTCCGGCGGCCAGCAGCAGCGCGTGGCGTTGGCCCGCGCTTTGGTGTTCGAACCCGGCGTGCTGCTCCTCGACGAGCCGTTCTCGGCGCTCGACAAGAGCCTGCGCGGCCAGATGCAGGCCGAGATGAAGCGGCTGCATCAGGAGACCGGCACCACCTTCGTCTTCGTCACCCACGACCAGAGCGAGGCGCTGGCGCTGTCGTCGCGCGTCGCCATCTTCAACCACGGAAAATTGCTGCAGGTCGGAGCGCCGGACGAGGTCTACGACCGGCCGGACAACCGCTTCGTCGCCGAGTTCCTTGGCGAGATCAACATGCTGCCGTTGAAGGGGGTCAAGCCCGCCGACAATGGCTCGACAGGCCTCTGCGAGGACCGCGCGGTCAACATGCTCTGCAAGGCCGAGAAAGTCCGTGGCGATGCCATATTGGCGATCCGGCCCGAACATATGTCGATCACGCGCGAAGCCGCCGCCGGCGAGAACGGCATTGCCGCCACCGCCATCGGCTCGACCTATCTGGGTGCGGCGACCAAACTCGATCTGACGACACGCCAGGGCGCCAAGGTGACCGTCTCGGTGCCGAACGAGGTCGCGGCGGCTGCACTCAGCAAAGGCAATTCCGTCTGGCTGACATGGCCGGCGGAAAAGGGTTTCCTCCTTCCGGACGGAGGATGACGACGAGAACGGCGAAGTCTTCCAGCAAAGAATCTGGAGCGCGCCATAACCACCGGAACCAAAACGAAAAAGGGGAACTAAAATGACAAACCAAAGCAAAAAACAAGCCATGGACGGGCTGACCGCCCGGGCTGTGCGCGGCGAGATTTCGCGCCGGCAATTCACCCAGCTTGCAGCCCTCGTGCTGGCCGGCACACCGATGCTGCTGCGCTCGACCGGTGCCTTTGCGCAGGCCAAGGAGCTGGTGCTGGTCAACTGGGGTGGCGATGCCCTTACCGCTTATGACGCCGCCTACGGCCAGGCCTTCACCAAGGAAACCGGCATCACCGTCAAGATGGACGGTTCGGGCCCGACCGAAGGCGCGATTGCCGCACAGTTCAAGAGCGGCGCGCCGACCTGGGACCTTGTCGACGTCGACCCGTTCTCGGCCATCACGCTCGGCGCGCAGGGTGCGCTCGAGCCGATCGACTACGCCATCGTCGACAAGAAGAAGATGCGCGAGGGGTTCGGCTGGGAATACGCGGCGTCGACCTATTTCTTCTCCTATGTCATCGCCTATGATTCCGAGAAATACGGCAAGGACGCGCCGACCGGCATGGCCGACTTCTTCGACGTGAAGAAGTTTCCGGGCAAGCGCTCGCTCTACAAATGGGGCGTGTCGAGCTGGGAAGCAGCGCTGCTTGCAGACGGCATCGCGCCGGCATCGCTCTACCCGCTCGACCTGAAGCGAGCGCATGACAAGATCGCCGCTTTCAAGGAAAACGTCGTGGCTTACTGGGGCGGCGGCGCCGAGAGCCAGAGCGTGCTGCTCAACGGCGAAGCCTCGATGGCGATCGTCTGGTCGACCCGCGCCTCGCTGATCGAGCAGGATTCCGGCGGCAAGATCAAGTTCATCTGGGATCAGGGCCTGATCTCGCCCGGCGCGCTGGCAGTGCTCAAGGGCAACCCCGGCGGCAAGGACGCAGCGATGAAGTTCATCGCCAGCGCCCAGGATCCGGAGAAGCAACTGGTGATGTTCGACAAGCTTGGACAAGGTCCGGCCAATCCGGCCGCCGACGCGCTGATCCCCGCCGACAAGAAGCGCATCAACCCGGTCGATCCCGAAAACATGAAGAAGCAGATCGCGCTCGACATGGATTGGTACGCCAAGAATTACGGGGCAGCACTCGACGAATACACCAAGATCATCTCGGCCTGACCAGGCCGGGCACGAGCTTCGATGAGAGGCACCCTCTCCGACAGGATGGGCGCGGCGGTGCTGATGGCGCCGCTGCTCCTGTTCCTTGTGCTGGCCTACGCCTGGCCGTTCCTCGGCGTCGTCAAGTGGAGCGTCACCTTGCCGACACCGGGGCTCGGTCAGTATGGCGCGCTCGCCACCGATGCCCTGGTGCGGTCTGTGTTCATCCGCACGCTGCGCATCGCGCTGATCGTCACCGTGGTTTCCGTGGCGGCGGCATACGCCATCACCATGGTGTGGGTGCGCGGCAGCCCGGCACAGCGCATAATCGCTGAATTCTGCATTCTCGTCCCCTTCTGGATCTCGGTGCTGACCCGCGCCTTCGGCTGGGTGGCGCTTTTGTCCAACCGCGGCCTGATCAACACCTGGCTGCAATCGATCGGCTTCATCTCCGAGCCGCTGGCGCTGGTGCGCAACGAGTTCGGCGTCATCGTCGGCATGACGCATTTCCTCATTCCCTTCGCGGTGTTCCCGCTGGCCTCCGCCATGCGCAGCCTCGACGAGCGCGTGCTGCTCGCGGCGCGCGGGCTCGGCTCCAGCCGTATGCGCACCTTCTGGACCGTGTTCGTGCCGATGACGCGCTCCGGCATCATCGGTTCGGCGATGATCGTGTTCGTCTTCTCGCTCGGCTTCTTCGTCACGCCGGCGATCCTCGGCGGCGGCCGCAGCGTGATGATCGCCGAGCTGATCTATCTGCGCATCTTCCAGAGTCCCGATTGGGGACTGGGCGCGGCGATCAGCGTCGTGCTGGTGCTGTTCGTCGGCGCGCTCATGGCGCTGCTGTTCCGCTATGTCAGACCGAAGCAACTGATCTGATGCCGACCTATCGCCCCGGTCCCGTCTCGCTGATCCTCGCCGTGCTGGTGGCACTGTTCCTGCTGCTGCCGCTGCTGGCGGTCATCCCGGTGTCGCTGACGCCAAGCCGCATGCTGGCTATGCCGACGGGCGAACTGTCGCTGCGCCACTACCGCGCGCTGATCGAGGATCCGCGCTGGTTCGACGCCATCCTGCTGTCGATCCGCATCGGCATCGTCAGCAGCGTCATCTCCACCGTGCTGGCGCTGTGCTTCAGCCTTGGCGCCTGGATGTTCCAGCCGCGATTTACCGCCGCCCTTGTCGGCTTCGTGCTGTTGCCGATGGTGGTGCCGCCGGTGGTCTCGGCGATCACGCTCTACTTCCTGCTGACGTCGATCTCGGGCATGAGCTCGTTCTTCGGCTACGACACCTGGCTCGGCGTCGCCATGGCGCATTCGGTGATGACGGTGCCTTTCGCCACGGTGCTGATCCTGGTCGCGCTCAGCCAGCTCGACCGCCGCATCGACCTTGCCGCGCGCGGCCTTGGCGCCGGCGTGTGGGAACGCGCCACGCGCATCATCATGCCCAACATCAGGTTCGGCATCGTCACCGCCGCGCTGCTGTCCTTCGTGCTGTCCTGGGAAGAGATCGGCGTCACCCTGTTCATCACCTCGGTCAACGCCATCACGCTGCCGCGGCTGATGTGGATGGGCCTGCGCGACAACATCGACCCGGCGATCGCCGCGCTCTCGGTGATCCTGATCATCATCACCGTGCTGGTGCTGGCGGTGCGGACTGTGGTGGTGAAGATGCGCGGCGGGCACTGAGCCAAGGTGGCCAACAACAATCGGCGATAGCCAAGCCGCTGTGTGAAGGGCGTTACGGACGGTGAGCGCCGGGTACATTACGCGGCGTCATGGGAAACCTGCCGCTGGTGACATTTGCCTTCGTGTCGGTGCTCGGAATGGCGGTTCCGGGACCGGACGTCGTGCTCGCCATCACCAACGGCTCCCGCTACGGTTTTCGACGCGCGTTTCTCGGCATGGCCGGCGTCGTACTGTCTGATTTCGTTCTTATCAGCATCGTCGCGCTGGGCTTCGGCGCTCTTTTGCTGGCTTCGGAATTCTATCTCTCGGCTCTCAGGATGTTCGGCGCGGGCTATCTGCTTTTCGTCGCCATCGGTACCCTGCGCACCGCATCCCGACCTTCGTTCAACGCTAACCTTCCCGAAACACGCCATTCAGCCAAGGCACTCATTGGGCGCTGTTTCTTGGTGGCGGTCACAAATCCGGCGGCCTGGCTGCTTTTCCCCGCGATCCTGCCGCATTTTGTCCGCGTGGATGAGCCGATCGCGATCCAGTATGGCATCCTGGCCATTATCGCCGCGCTTGCCGATGTGTTTGTGCTGACGTTTTACGCAGCCCTTGGCGCGCGGGCTGCAACGCTTCTGGCTGGGCCAAACGCCGTGTGGATCGACCGGTTTTACGGTATCGCCCTGCTTGGTCTTTCGAGCACTTTGATCCTGCAGTCCCTCGGGCATCTGAGATAGTCGACACAGGACTACACAGGGCCGGATTTAGCAATCGGTCCGCCGTCAGCTTGCGAAGAATCTCGACAGCCTTGCAGCCGTGTCTTCGGGGTGCTCTTCCGGGAAGAAATGCCCACCCTTGACCGAGCCGCCTTTGACGTTATCAGCCCATTGCCGCCAGATCGCCAACGGGCCGCCCTCCTCCGCATACCAGTTCTCCAACCCGCCCTCGCCGCTCCAGAGCGCAAGCAGCGGGCATCTGATGCGACAGCCATCAGCCTGGTCCTGCGCGTCGTGCTCGCGGTCGATGCCTGCGGCGGCGCGATATTCCTCGCAGATGGCGTGGACATGGGCGGGATCACGCAGCGCCTCGATATAGGCGGCCCTGACCTCAGCGGGAAAAGCATCTGGAGCCGAGCCCCAGCCGGCGATCGCATTGTCGACAACTGCGTCGGGTGCTGCGGACAACAGGCGCTCAGGCAGCGGTTCCGGCTGGGCGAGCAGGCTCCACGGCCAGAAGGCCAGCGCCAACCTGGCATCGGCCCGATCCCAGGCGGAGGCCGTGGGGACGATGTCGAGAACGGCGACTTTCGACACGGTTTCGGGATGGTCGAGCGCCAGCCGGTAGGCGACGCGGCCGCCACGGTCATGGCCGGCAACCGTGAAGCGGTCGAAGCCGAGAACGTCCATAACCTGCACCATGTCGCGCGCCATCGCTCGTTTGGAATAGGCGGCATGATTGGCTCCGGAAGCCGGACAGCCGCTTTGTCCGTAGCCCCTGAGATCGGCGGCAACCACGCTGAAGTGCGAGGCCAGGGCCAGCGCTATGTCGCGCCACATCACATGCGTTTCGGGAAAGCCATGCAGGAGCAGCAGCGGCGGCCCTGAGCCAACGGCCCTGACGAAGATCGATGTCTCCTCCATTTGAACGGTCCTGGCGTCAAAGCCCGCAAACATCAGCTGCCCCCAACCATTCCGTGGCTGGAAAGGATGCGCAACACCTGGACACCCTTCGGCAATTCGATCAGGAACTCCTTGTCGCGGTCGAGATGGTGGATGCTTTGCGGATCGCCGCCGGTAAAGGCGGCCATCGCCTCGACGCTCTCCCAATAGGAGATGGTGACGAATTCCGAATGCGTCGGCGTGTCCTCGCGAAAAGTCTGCACGCCAAGCGCTTTCTCGATCAGCGGCTTGATGCCGGCCTCGTAATTGTAGCGCTCATAGGCATCGGCCTTGTCGGGCAAGGTCCTGCCGCGCCAGATGCGCGCAATGGTGGGCGTCTTCGGTGCCATCTCCTATAACACCCGAAGGCGCGCCGCGTTCCGACTATCCTGACTGGCCGCACAACTGGCTGATAGTCGACGTATGGCAAAGGTTCCGTACAGTAACTTGCACTGGACACGCGGCTATCCTGTCAAGCCCAAACGTGCTCTCTTGTGCTCAACTTGGGAGGGCACAATGAAACTACGTCTAGCTTTCGCTGTATTCACCGCAGGAATTTTCTTCGCATTGTCGGCTGCCTCGGCCGGACAAGGGGAACAGCAAAACATCAACTTCCTGGCTCGGATGTCCGATGCAAGGTTAAATTTGGCCGCCAGAATGGCCGGTGACCTCGTTGGCGTAAGGCAAAGATGTCCGGCGTTGAGGCCAACGGAAGACGGAAAAGCAATTTTCGCCGTCCCGGTCCTTTTGTATGATGGGCGGGACAAACACCTGACCCCAGACCCCCGAAAGTTCAACATGGCCATCCATACCTATGACAGGGCTTTCGCAATGGCGGCCCAGAGATCGGCAAGTTGCCAAAGCGAGAGGGCCAAATACCCGAAACTTTACCGGTAGATGGCTAACAAGGACCACCTTCAGTCTCCGGCGCCGCGACGCCTCACCTAACGTATTGAAACTATTGGCAGGATTCGAACCTGTGACCATCGGCTTAGAAGGCCGGTGCTCTATCCGGCGGAGCTACGGGACCGCTGCCGTCAGCGAACGCGCCCTACCTTCAGGCAGCATGCAGGGTCGGGATGGCGCTAACGTCAACTTCGCGCTCCGCATGCCAGGCATCATACGCGGCCTGCATCCTGAGCCAGATCGCGGCAACATCGCCGAACATCTTGCCAAGGGCGGGCGGCCACGGCAGGCGATACCGGCTTCTTCTCACGGATGATATCGTAGAGCTGCTGGGCGCGAGATTCAGAGCAGATTGGCGATTTCCACCTTGGTCTTGCCGGTGGCGGGAACGATGTCGTCGAGCAACGCGCCAGGATGGGAAGGGCAGCGCTCGGTCGTTCTGTTTCGTTCGTACACCTTCAGAGTGCTACCCATATGCCAGGTACAAACCGTAACCTATGTGTCCGGAATGGACCCGGCAAAATTGGCGATCCCGACAGGATTCGAACCTGTGACCATCGGCTTAGAAGGCCGGTGCTCTATCCAGCTGAGCTACGGGACCGCTGGCCGGCATTTGATATCTTGGCCGGCTGGTGTCTATGTGCCAGGCGCTGACCGCCGGTCAATGCGTCCAGGGTATCCTGCGGTCATAGCGGAAATTTTCCGCATAGGAAATCTGCCGGCGCTTGGTCTCTTTCGGCTCCTCGACACGGAAGGCCAGCCCCTGCTTTTCGGCATAGGCCACCGCTTCTTCCCTGGTGTCGAAGGTCAGCCTGATCTGGCTCAGCATGTCGCCCGATGTGGTGTAGCCCATCAGCGGGTCGATCTTCTTGCGTTGGGCGGGATCGAATTCCAGCACCCAATGGCCGGTCTTGGCCTTGCCGGACTGCATCGCGGTTTTGGCTGGGCTGAAAATTCGCGCGGACATGGGCACCTCGTAGCTGCGTTGGCGGTAGCGCCGCCTTATTTCAGTCAATACTGTGCAACACTGCCGACGGCAAGGCCGAAGCGGCCTGCAACCAGGCCGCTTCGGCAGCGGCATCGGCCCGATACACTGGCGTAGCATCAAAAGTCATGGTCATGATGGCGACACAAAGAGGCATGGACGCAGGGATTTTGCACGCCGAGGCCGACAGCCAAGCGATTTTCGACGGCGCGATCGTGATCGGCGCCGGGGCAGCCGGCTTGACCGCAGCCCATGCGCTGCTCAAGACCGGCGTGCCTGTGATGGTGTTGGAAAAGGAAGCCCGGCTGGCCGAGCCATGGCACGGGCGGCACGAGCGACTGCATCTCAACACGCATCGCGACCTTTCGGCGCTGCCGGGCGTTTCCTTTCCTGCCGGCACCCCTGCCTTTCCGCACCGAAACACCATAATCGGCCATTTGAACGAATTCCACGCCATGCACCGGCTGCCGGTCGAGTTCGGCATTGCGGTCGAGGAGATAGGCTTCGAGGGCGACCACTGGCTTGTGCGGACCAGTGCCGGGCCGCGGCTGGCGCGCCATGTCGTCATCGCCACCGGGCGCGACCGGCAGCCCTTCATTCCGGCCTGGAAAGGCATGAAGGCCTTTGCCGGACGCATCATCCATTCGGCCGCATTCGGCGACGCCAAGGCCTATGCGGGCAAGAAAGTGCTGGTCGTCGGCGCCGGCAATTCCGGCTTCGACGTGCTCAATCACCTGGCGGCAGCCGGCACCGGACAGATCTGGCTGTCGGCGCGCAACGGTCCGGCACTGCTGCCCAAGCGCCTCGGCCAGATCGCCGTCCACCGGTTTTCGCCGATCCTGGCGCGGCTGCCGTTCAAGCTCGCCGATGCGGTGATGGCGGCGACGCAGCGGTGGGCCTTCGGCGACCTCACGGCCTACGGCCTGCCGCCGACGCCTTCGGGCGGCGCAAGCCGGCTGGCGTCGGATTATACCGCCATCGCCACCGATGACGGCGCCGTCGATGCCATCAAGGACCGCAGGATCATCGTGCTGCCAACCGTGCGGGAATTTACCGGCGACACGGTCGTTTTCGACGATGGCGCGACGATCCAGCCCGATATCGTCATCGCCGCGACCGGCTACCGCACCGGGCTCGAGGCCATGCTGGGCAAGCTCGGCGTGCTCGACCAAAAGGGCGTGCCGCTGTTCAACGGCGCCGACAGCGACCCGAAACTGCCGGGCCTGTGGTTCACCGGCATGCGGCCAAGCATCCGTGGCTGCTTCGCCAATGCTCGCATCCAGGCCAAGGCGATCGCAGCCAGGATTGCGCGGGAGCGCAGACCGCCAAGCCCCGTTTGATGTTTTAGGGGTTGCGCGACAGGGTCCGGAACCGTATACGCCGCAGGGCCTCGGAGTGTAGCGCAGCCTGGTAGCGCATCTGGTTTGGGACCAGAGGGTCGGGAGTTCGAATCTCTCCACTCCGACCATTTTTTCCCACAAAGCCAGTCCTTGCCCAAGGTATCACCTCCCAAGGTCGCCAATGGCTGCCTCGCCGGTTGCGCCTGGCGGCACACATTGCCAAGCAGCAGCCGCTCGCCGATCGGACCCTACATTGGAACACCAGTTCGCTCCGAGAGTTGTGTATGTTCAACCCAAGGAGCAAACAATGAAAACCCTTCTCATCGCCTCGATGATCGCGTTCGCCGGAACGGCGGCTTTGATCGCACCGGCGCAAGCCGCCAGTCTGACTATCCAGTCCGATGACGACGATCAATATTCGTCCGACGATGGCGATATACAGATTCTTCGCCATCACCAGCGCCACAAAGACTATAGCGACGACTATGGCGACGACTACAGCGACAACCAGGATGGCCAATGGCGGCGCCACCATCGCCATCACCGCTGCCATATCGAACTGGTCAGGCACTGGCGCCATCACCACAGGGTCGTCGAAGAGGTCAGGGTCTGCGGCTGATCCGATCGCTTTAGACCTGCTACGGCCGAGTTTGGCGACCGGAGCACCAATCTGACCTAAAGCGCGTCTCATTTGAACGGACTCACGCGACGCGCTTGAGGTCTTGTTTGATGCATGCGGTTCTCTCAAAACCGGGGCCACTTGAGCGACATGCATCAGGCGCCCGTGTCATCGAACAGCATCCCTTCGGCGGGTTTGGCTGAAAATCGACGCAGGGATAATCCCCTCGCTTCCACCACTATCGCCGGTCTAAAAGCGCGTCGCGCTGAAACGTATCCAGGCGACGCGCTTTGATTTTTGTTTTGATGCATGTCGTTCCCTCAAAACCGGGACCACTTTTGAGCGACATGCATTAGACTCCGGGCAAGGGGAGATTCTGGATGCTTGGTCTCGAGGCATGGCTTTCGCTGATTGGCCCTGCCTACTTCGCTTACATCGGCATCACGGTTCGGTTCGTCGTCGTCTGGGCCATTATCTGTGCGGCCCTGTGGATCTGGAACAACCGGCCGAGCAAGAGGCAAGGCCCTCCCCGCTCGTGGCCCGCCAGCGTGCTGTTCTTTGTCGTCGTTGCCGCGTGCTACGTGGCAGCGCATACGGTGGTCTATCTGCTGGTCCGGTATCTGGCGGCGTTGTGGGCATAAACGTAGCTCTATAGAGCGCTCTCGATATCGGTCTTCGAAAAATCGTCGCCAACATAGAGCAAGCGGCAGGCTCGATCCTTTGCCACTTCATAGGCAAAGCAATCGCCGAAATTGAGCCCGGCCGGATGAATACCCTTGCCCCATCGCCCATACGCCTCGGCTATGCGCCGGCCAGAGGCTGGTGTCACCGCCGTGACCTCGAAGCCGAGCCCGCCGATCAGGCCGGCCATTTCCTCACCGACATTGCGCCTGTCCGCCACGATCAGCGCCTCGGCCACTGTGCCAGCCGAGATCAAAATATCGTCTTCGGCTTCCAGCGCCGCTATGCAGGCACTGGATTGAGGTTCGGCAAGAACGATCGCCATCAGGGCCGAGGTATCGACCACGATCATTCGGGCAGGCCATCGTCGCCATAGAGGAAGTCCTGGCTCGGCGCGGCATCCGGCCCGGCCTTTGCCTTGGCAGCGCCGGATGCTCGCATTGCCTCCAGTAATGCCCGGCGGCTTTTCCTGTCAGGGACAGCCTTCACGGGAACAAGGCGCACGGCTGCATGACCATGACGGGTCAGGATAACTTCATCACCCGCCTCGGCACGACGGACCAGTTCGGTGAGCTGCCCCTTGGCGTCTGTAACGGATACCTGCATTGACCACTCCTTTATGGACCGTGCTCTGGTCCATATTCAAGAAGTAGACCATCTAATGGTCCATTTCAATGCAGGACGATGAAGATCTTGCGACTCGGTGAAATCTGAATGACAGCTGGCGCGCAATCGGGCTTGCGGCGATTCTATCTGAAGGTAAGCTCGCCGGGCGAGAACCCCAATCATCACTCCCGGCGAGCCTACAACCCGATCAGGAACGCGATCAGGACCGGGGTCAGCCGGCAAACGCAGTGTTGCAAGATGGATGCCAGAGGTTTCTTCTCGAAATGGGACAGGAGCGGAGTCTTCTCCTTCCACTGCCTACACCTCGAACTCGCCCTGCCCTTCGTCCAATGCGCTGACGGTTTCGGCGGCGAGCGCCCTGGTGATCGGCGTCTTGCGCTCGAGCGCGGTGCGGTCGAGGCGTTCGACCACGCGCATGGCGGTGGCCAGTGAGCGCTCGATGCGGCGCACCAGATATTGCACGACATGCGGCTCGACCTCGACCTGGCGGTCGGCGAAGAGTTTGGTGATGACACCAGCCAGAAGCAAATCGTCCGGCTCATGGATCTCGACCGTTGCCGCCGCCTTCAGCCGCGAGGCGAGATCGGGCAACGTCACCCTCCAGGCGGCGGGGAAGCGCCGCGCCGTCAACAGCAAGGTGGCCCCGGCGCCGCGCACTTCATTGATGAGATGGAACAGGCCCGCCTCGTCGATGGCTGTCTTGTCGACATCGTCGATCAGCGCCGGCCGGCCGCCAAGCCCGGTGATGGCATTGCCGATGCGCTGGGTATCGACCGCCACAGCGTTGGCCCGCGCCTGCCAGATCGAACCCAGATGTGTCTTGCCGGAACCGGCCGGGCCGGCGAGCACGATTACCGGCGACGGCCAGTCCGGCCAGCGGTCGACAAGGGCTGCCGCCTCGCGGTTGGTGGCCGACACCACCAGTTCGTCGCGCGAGTAGCCGGTGCCGTGGCCAAGGTCGAGCGGCAGCTGGCGCGGCGGTTCGGTCATATGATCCGTCACGTTCAGCCGCGCGGCGACCGGTGGCCCCCGCCGCGAGCGGCGGGCAGCGGCGGGACGGGCTCGGTGGAGTGTCCCTTGTAGAGAGGCGATTCGAGATAGCGGGCAATGGCAAACCGCACCAGCACGGCAACCGCCGCCGAAGCAGGAACGGCGATCAAAAGGCCGACGAAGCCGAACAGGGCGCCGAAAGCGAACAGCGCAAACATCAGCCAGACCGGGTGCAGGCCGACGCTTTTTCCGACCAGCCTCGGCTGGAGGATGTTGCCCTCGATGAACTGGCCGATGAAGAAGACCACCGCGACAGCAACGATCATGGTCCAGTCCGGCCAGAACTGGACGAAGGCGACGCCGACGGCCAGCACCAGCCCGGTCAGCGAGCCGACATAGGGAATGAAGGAGATCAGCCCGGCGAAGAGGCCGATCAGGATGGCGAAATTCAGCCCGGTCAGCGTCAGGCCAGTGGCATACATGCCACCGAGCACCAGGCACAGCGTGCCCTGGCCGCGCACGAAGCCGGCGGTCGCGGTGTTGATGTCCCTGGAGATCGCCCTGACCGTCCCGACATAATCGCGCGGCACCCAGCTGTCGACGACCGCCACCATGCGATCCCAGTCGAGCAGCATGTAGAAAGCGACAACCGGAGTGACCACGAACAGGCTGACCACCGACACCAGAGCAACGCCGGAACTCCAGATCGAGGTGAAGACGGTGCTCAGCAAGCCGAAACCGGAAGTGAGCAGCGAATTCAGCCCGTCGCGCAGGCCATTGGCATTGACGCCGAATTTCTGCTCCAGCCATTTCGGATCGAAGCTGGTGATCAGCGACTGCAGCCGGGTCAGATATTCCGGCAGCTTGCTGGCGAAATCGGCCATCTGCGTGGCCAGTACCGGAACCAGGATGACGAAGGCCAGCACCAAAAGAACGATGAAGGCAATCAGGATGACCACCGTCGCCATCAGCCGGGAGAGGCCGAGGCGTTGCAGCCGGTCGGCGACCGGGTCGAGAAAATAGGCCAGCACCATGCCGGCAACGAACGGCAACAGGATGCTGGAAAAAATGTAGAGGAACAGCGCCAGGAAGATTGCCGTGCCCAGCCAGAAGAAAATCTGGCGGCGAAACGCCAGGGACGCAGCCGCGTCTGCTAACGCGGCAGTCGCGGCATTCTTGTCAACTACCCGGGGTGGAGCCTTCGCCATAGCCGCTCATATGCCTCAGCCAAGCCACGAGATAGGCCGCGGCCGAAGCCACGGTCAAGACCCCGGACAGCAATATGAGCGCAGGCCTGAGCGGGTCGAGGTGGAGGCCAAGGGCAAGTTCGCCCAGCACCACGGCGCCAGCACGATCTGGGCGGCGGTGTTGGCCTTCGACACATAGAGCGGCTTCATCTCGACCGGATGCGCCATGACCGTGGACAAAAGCACGGCGCAGATGATCAGCGCATCGCGTGACACCATGGTCACCACCAGCCACAGCGGCAATTTCCCGATGAAGCCCATGACCACGAACACCGAGACCAGAAGCACCTTGTCGGCCATCGGATCGAGATAGGCGCCTAGTCTCGATTGCTGGTTGAAGCGGCGGGCGATGAAGCCGTCGACGCCATCGGAAATGCCTGCAACGAGAAAGCCGGCAAAGGCCCAGTCCCAGCGCATGTTCAGCATCGCCAGTACGACGGCCGGAACCAGCACGAAGCGCAGGATGGTGATGAGGTTGGGAATGGTCAAAGGCATGTCCCGCCATGCTTATTCTGCAGATAGATGATGGAGTTGGATTGTGGGTGCAAGGACCAGCGGTGAAGGGGCGACTGTCCACGTATTTATCTTGGGCAAAAGCCCGGTATCCTGTCGTCATCCTTGCCCCCCGAAACCATTCATGCGAAGAGCCGCCGAGGGAAACAGGGATGCGCCGACGATGAGCAAGGGCGACCGGGCCAAGCGCAAGAACGGGCTCACCTATGCCGAGGCGGGCGTCGACATCGATGCCGGCAACCTCATGGTCGAGAAGATCAAGCCGCTGGTGCGCGCGACGCGCCGGCCGGGCGCCGATGGCGAGATCGGCGGTTTTGGCGGCCTGTTCGACCTCAAGGCGGCGGGTTTCACGGATCCGGTGCTGGTTGCCGCCAATGACGGCGTCGGCACCAAGCTGAAGATCGCCATCGATGCCGGCAAGCACGACACGATCGGCATCGACCTCGTCGCCATGTGCGTCAACGACATCGTCGTGCAGGGCGCCGAGCCACTGTTCTTCCTCGACTATTTCGCCACCGGCAAGCTCGACCCCGACCAGGGGGCGGCAATCGTCGGCGGCATAGCAATCGGCTGCCGACAGGCCGGCTGCGCGCTGATCGGCGGCGAGACGGCCGAAATGCCCGGCATGTATCACGACAAGGATTACGACCTGGCCGGTTTCGCCGTCGGTGCTGCCGAACGCGGCCAGTTGCTGCCGACCGACGATATCGTCGAAGGCGACGTGCTGCTTGGCCTGGCTTCCTCGGGCCTGCATTCGAATGGCTTTTCGCTGGTGCGCCGCATCGTTGGCGTCAGCGGTCTTGCCTGGGGCGATCCGGCGCCGTTCAACGATGAGGCGACGCTGGCAGAGGCGCTGCTCGAGCCGACCCGCATCTATGTGAAGTCGGTCCTCAAAGCGATCCGTGGCACGCACGGCATCAAGGCGCTGGCCCACATCACCGGCGGCGGTTTCCCCGAAAACATCCCGCGCGTCCTGCCAAAGGACTTTTCCGCAGAGCTCGATCTCAATGCCATCGATGTGCCGCAGGTGTTTTCCTGGCTGGCGAAGACTGGCGGCGTGGCGCCGGAGGAGATGATGCGCACCTTCAACTGCGGTATCGGCATGATCCTCGTCGTCGCCTCCGGCCAGGCCGCACAGGTCGCAGCCGTGCTGCAGGAGGCCGGCGAGACGGTGACGCCGATCGGCCGCATCGTGCCGCGCCGCGACGCCGGCGTTATCTATCGGGGCTCGATCGGCCTATGAGCAGGAAACGCACGGTTGTTTTGATCTCGGGACGCGGCTCGAACATGACGGCGCTAATCGCGGCGGCGAGCGACCCGGCCTATCCCGCCGAGATCGTTGGCGTCATTTCCGACCGGGCCAACGCCGCCGGCCTCGGCATCGCGGCCGCGCGCGGTATCCCGACCAAGGTCATCGTGCGCGCCGACCATGCCAGCAAGGAAGCGCATGATGTGGCGATCGACGCCGCTCTGATTGCGTTCAACGCCGAGATCGTGGCGCTGGCCGGCTATCTGCGCATTCTCTCCCGCGGCCTGGTCGAGAAGTGGCAAGGGCGCATGCTCAACATCCACCCTGCCCTGCTGCCGGCCTTCAAAGGGCTCGATACGCATGCGCGCGCCCTGCGCGCCGGAATTCGCATTCATGGCTGCACGGTGCATTTCGTCACATCAGAGATGGATGACGGCCCGATCATCGCGCAGGCAGCGGTGCCGGTGATGGTCGGCGACAACGAAGACACGCTGGCCGCCAGAGTGCTGAAGGCCGAGCACCGGCTTTATGCGCTGGCGCTCGGGCTGGTCGCCGACGGCAAGGCGCACATGGAAGGCGGCCGCACCGTGCTGGCGCATTTCGCCGACGATGCCGAAAACGGAACTTCCGTGGTGATGGCCCCCGACCCGCTGCGCGAAGAGCGCGATCTCGAACATCTGGCGCGGATCACGCCGTAGGCGCTTCAGGACCTGAAAGCCCTTGGATATTTTTGACAGCGCGATCCGGGGAAAAGGCGATCTCGCCGGCGTCTTTGAATATGACGACACTGAAGGGCCAGCAAACGCCACGGCTTATTTTTACCTATACGAAGCGCATGACGAGGTAGTTGGGCGGATCATCGGCGCAATTCATATTCGATCGGGTGCCTGGGCGATCACCGAAGCGGATATTGCCGTCCAATGGGACAAAGATGAGAGGCGCGTCGGCCTGTTCGTCTTCGGCACTTTGTCGGCAGCCTTTGATGCCGCTACGGGCGCTAAATACGGTGGCGGATACGGCAAGGACTTCCAGCGCGAAATTCCCTGGTCCTGAGATCTAACAGATGAAACAGCTGCTTCTTCTTCGCCACGCCAAGTCGAGCTGGGACGACCCGGCGCTTGCTGATTTCGACCGGCCGCTCGGGCCGCGCGGGCTGAAGACGGCGCCGCTGATGGGGCGCGAACTGGCCCGGCGCAGTTGGCAGCCTGACCTGGCGCTGGTGTCGCCGGCGCTGCGCACGCGCGAGACATGGCGGCTGGTCTCGGCGGAACTTTCGGCGAGCGTAACGGTGGAGTTCGCCGAGGCGCTTTTCGAAGCCACGGCTGGCGACATTCTGGCAGAGGTGCAGCAGGCAGTCGCATCGGCTGGCTGTCTCCTGGTGCTCGGCCATAATCCCGGCCTGGAGGACTTTGCCCGCCGGCTCGCCGGTCCGCGATCGGGTGTGGCTGCTCTAAGGAAACTTGAAGAGAAACTCCCGACCGGCGCCCTTGCCCGCTTTGTCATCGACGGCGACTGGGCGGATCTCGGCTTCGGCGCGGCCCGGTTGACGCATTGCATCAAGCCGAAGGATCTAAGCTAGACCAAGCTGCTTAACGGGCTAGCCGCAGGTGACAGCCGCAAACCGTGTTTTGAAAAGACCACGGTCAAACAAGGAGATAGGACCAATTGCTGGCGGATTGATTCAAGATCTTTGCGGCCCGAGTCGATTGCATAAAAACAAGAGCGGTGGGCCCGGCCCACCGCTCTTTGTGGTCGTAGATTTCTCAGAAAATCAACGACCCCAGATGCCCTGGCCGGATTCCGGCTGGTTCGAGTCGCCCTTGATCGTGAAATCGCCGAGGCTGGCCGGCTTGCGGATCGAGGCGGTATAATTGTGATCGATGTTGCCGGCGGGCGCTGTCACAGCAGGCTGGTTGACGCCGTCGGAGCCGTAGTGGTCGCTGCCTGCGAAAGCGGTGCCGGTGGCAAGGAGGATGGCAGCAGCGGTAAGTGCGATCTTGGTCATTTCAGGTAATCCAGATTTTTCAGTTCTGTCCGTCAAGTGGCGTGCCTTGGGAGGAATTCGCGTCGCTCGGACCACCCCGAAATGGGTGTGCGTTGCTGCCATTGCCAATCACAAAAATGTGCGAACCGAACCGTTCGGTTCGGTGTTGGAAGGCGCGAAATGGCGTAGTTGTTGCTATATTCTATTCTCTAGGCGGCTCCGACCTCCAACGCCCCTCGTTGCGTTACCCTTGCATCTCAAAAGGTCGTGAAGCCCAGTACGTCGCGCATGTCGTATTCGCGGGGCGGCCGGACGGCGACCCAGCGTGCTGCCGCAATGGCGCCGCGCGCGAACATCGAGCGGTGGCCCGCCGAATGGGAAAGCGTGAGCGTCTCGCCCTCGGCCAGCAAGCTCACGCTGTGCTCGCCGACGATGCTGCCGCCGCGCAGCACGGCAAAGCCGATCTCGCCGGCAGGGCGTGGACCTGTAAGGCCGTCGCGGATGCGTTTCGCCACATCGTCCAGCCTGACGCCATGTCCGCGAGCGGCCGCCTCGCCCAGCATCAGCGCCGTGCCCGACGGTGCGTCGACCTTCATGCGGTGATGCGCTTCCAGGATTTCGATGTCGGCGGCGGGACCAAGTGCTCGCGCCGCCTGCTCGACCAGCCCGGTCAGCATGCTGAGCCCGAGCGAGTAGCTGCCGGAGCGAACGATGGCGACGGACTTCGAAGCAGTAGCGATGGCGGCGAGATCGGCCGGCTCGAAGCCGGTCGAGCCGATGACCAGCGCCGGGCCGCCGCGGGCCGCGCAAGCTTGTGCAAGATCGACGGAGGCCGAAGGCGTGGTGAAATCGATGACGACATCCGCAAGCGCCAGTGCTTCGTCGCGCTCGACCAGCCCCTCACCGATGCTGCCCGGCCTGTGAAAGCGGGCGACGAGCGTCAGCCTGGGATCGGCCTCGACGGCCAGCGCCATCTGGCTGCCCATGCGGCCGAGCGCACCGGCTATGGCTATCTTCAACAGATGCGGCATGGCGGCTTTCACTGGAAATGCGAGTCACAACAATGATCTACCATGCCGCCCTGCCAGATTGATTCAGCCGGCGCCATGCGTCTTGAGCATCATGCCGGCGATCTCCTTGACCAGCTTGGCGGCAACCAGCGCGGTGAGATTGGAGACATCCTGGCTTGCATTGTATTCGACGACATCGGCGCCGACGATGGGCTGGTCGATCCGCTGGATCAGGTTGATCACTTGCCGGGTTGTAAGACCACCGGGTTCGCGGTGCGACACGCCGGGCGCACAAGCCGGGTCGAGGCCGTCGAGATCGACCGAGAGATAGACCGGCGTCTTGAGATCGAGCTGCAGATCCTCGCTGAAATGCCGCGCCTCGATCATTTCGACGCCGAAGCGCTTGAGCTGGTCACGAAGCTCATCATTGAGGGTGCGCAGGCCGATCTGGATCAGCCGGCCAGCCAGCCCCTCCTCCAGGATGCGCGCGAAGGACGAGGTGTGGGACCGCCTGTTGCCCTGATAGGCATCGTAGATGTCGGGATGGGCGTCGATCTGGACGATCGTTAGCCTGGCATGGCGGCGGCGCACGGCACGCAGCACCGGCCAGGCGATGGCATGATCGCCACCGAGGCTGATCAACGGGTGGCCGGCATCCAGCGCGCGGCCGACCTCGGCCTCGATCCGCTCCCATGGACCGCCGGCGCCTGAAAAGTCGATGTCGCCGTGGTCGACGAAACTGTCCGCCACATCGAAGCCGGTTTCGCTCCACGAGCTGTGCGCGTCGCTTTTGAGTTCCCGCCGGATCAGGGCCGGCGCTGCGGCCGCGCCCTTGAGATAGGACGAGTTCTCGTCATGCGGTATTCCCAGAAGCGAAACCCTGGTCATCGGCGTGCGATCTCCGGCAACAGGCAATCTCCCTAAACCCGGCAGCTGGCTGGCGATAGCAGTGCCGCTTGGGCCAGTTGCGAAGGCGATCAGGCGTCATTTCCCGATCGCGCCGCACAGTCTTTGCCTGACGATCGCGATATGGAAATCCGTGCCGTGCAACAGCCCGTCATCGTTGAAGTCGTAGCTGGAATTGTGCAGCGGCGGCGAGGTCTCGCCATTGCCGAGAAAGACGAAGCAGCCCGGTACGTGATCGAGGAAGCGGGCGAAATCCTCCGAGGCGGTCATCGGCTCCGCCGCGATGCTGGCGGCGCCATAGGCCAGCACGCGCCTTGCGGCGACAAAGGCCGCGTCCACCAGGTCGGCATCGTTCTGCAGCGGCACGAATTCCCTGCTATAGGTCACGTCGGCGGCGACATTGTAGGCAGCGGCGGTGCCTGCCGCGATGACCCGCATCTGGCGCTCGATCTCGGCGCTGACCTCGGGACGAAAACTGCGGGCGTCACCGAGGATGCGGGCGAGGCCGGGCAATGCGTTGCGGGTGCCGTCGGTGATCAGCTCGGTCACCGAAACCACCGAAATGTCGGCGGGACTCAGCCGGCGCGAGACGATGGTCTGCAGATTGGTGACCAGCGCGCAGGCGGCGACCAAGGTCTCGTTCCCGGAATGTGGCCGCGCCGCATGGCCGCCGATGCCCTTGAGCACGATCTCGAAATTGTCCTCCGCCGACATGAACGGGCCGGCACGGGTCTCGAAATGCCCGACGGGCAGGCCCGGCATGTTGTGCAGGCCAAAGATCTCGTCGAAGGGGAAGCGCTGCAGCAGCCCGTCATCGAGCATTGCCAGCGCGCCCTTGCCCCACTCCTCGGCCGGCTGGAAAACGAAACGCACGGTGCCGTCGAAACCACCCTCGGCGGCCAGCAGCTTTGCCGCGCCGAGCAGCATGGTGGTGTGGCCGTCATGACCGCACGCATGCATGATGCCGGGGTTCTGCGAGCGATGGGCTGTCGCGGACTGCTCGGTGATGCGCAGCGCATCCATGTCGGCCCTGAGCGCAATCGCCCGGTTGCCGCTGCCGCGCTTCAATGTGCCGACGACGCCGGTGCCGCCGACCCCCTCTGCAACATCGTCCAGCCCGAATTCGCGCAGCTTCGCGGCGACAAAGGCAGCGGTGCGCTTTTCCTCGAAGCCGAACTCGGGGTGCGCGTGCAAATCGCGCCGCCAGCCGGTCATTTCCTGCTGCAGCACATCACGATCGAGCTCAGCCATTTTCTCCCCGACCTATTTTGCAAGCTCACTGGCGACATCAAGCAGGATGTTGGCGCCGGCGACAAGCTCGGCATCTTCAGTGTGTTCGCGCGGATTGTGGCTGATGCCACCGGCGCTCGGCACGAAGATCATTGCCGCCGGCGCGAGGCGGGCCATCATCTGCGCGTCATGGCCGGCGCCCGATGTCATGCGCCTGACGCCGAGACCGCGGTTCTTCGCGGCCGCCTCGATCAGTTCGACGATGCCGATGTCGAATAGCACCGGTTCGAAGCGGGCGAGCCGCTCGACCGAGATCGATACGTTCTCCGAAACCTCAAGCTCCTCGAGATAGGCAGCAAGGGCCGCCTCATGCGCCTGCAGGCGCTGTTCGTCGGGATCGCGCAGGTCGATGGTGAAGACGGCGCGCGCGGGAATGACGTTGATGGCGTTGGGTTCGAAGCGCATCGTGCCGACCGTGGCCACGGTTGGCCCATTTGAAGCCCTGGCCCGATCGTGCAGGAAGGTGATGATGCGGGCGGCGGCGTGGCCGGCGTCGCTGCGCATCGACATCGGCGTGGTGCCGGCATGGTTGGCGGCGCCGTCGATGGTGATGCGCTGCCAGGAAATGCCTTGCAAATTCTCGACCGCGCCGATCGGCACGCCTTCACGCTCCAGCACCGGCCCTTGCTCGATATGAAGTTCGAGATAGGCATGCGGCTTGAGGAAGCCGGGTTCGCGGTCGCCGGCATAGCCGATGCGGGCGAGCTCCTGGCCGAGCACGCTGCCATCCGTGCCGATGGCGGCCAGCACGGCCTCGGCGCTGACGCCACCGGCATGGCATAGCGAGCCCATCATGTCAGGCGTGTAGCGCACGCCTTCCTCATTGGTGAAAGCGGCGACCGCGACCGGGCGCGACGGCGAAAAGCCCGAAGCCTGCAGCCTCTCGATCACCTCCAGCCCGGCCAGCACGCCGTAGCAGCCATCATAGATGCCGGCATCGATAACGGTGTCGATATGCGAACCGATGAGCAGCGGCGCCTGCCCGGCATTGTCGGGGCTTTGCCAGATGCCGAAGATATTACCGACCCGGTCGATGGCGACTTCCAGCCCGGCCTGCCTGAGCCAGCCGACAAAGAGGTCACGGCCCTGTCTGTCTGTGTCGGAGGCGGCGAGCCGGATCAGCCTATCCTCACTGTCGCGGCCAACGGCGCCGAGTTCCCGGATGCGGCCAAGCAGACGCTGTGCATCGATCCCGATCATGGCTATGCCTCGGCCTTCAGCTTGCCGGCCAGCACATCGGCGGGGCTCTGCCCGACCAGCTCGGTATAGCGATGCGGGTCTGTGGCGCCTTCGGTGTTGATCAGCAGCACGCGGGATTTGTCGTCGAGCCCGAGCGCGGCCTTGTGGTCGGCCACCGCCCGGATCAGCCCGGCCAGACCGACGCCGCCGCTTTCGCCGGCGACGATCACTGGATCATTGCCAGCCGGCCGTGCCAGCCGCCGCATCACCGCGACCGCCTCCTCCTCATCCACTGTCATGAAGGCATCGGCAACCCGCGCCAGAACGCGCCAGGCAACTTGCGAGGCCTCGTAGCATTCGAGCATCGCCATCACCGTCGGCTGATCGTGTGCGACCTTGACCACGTGGCCCGCCCGGGCGGCTGCGACAACGCAGGCGGCGCGGGCTGGCTCGACGACGATGAAGGTCGGCCTGGCGTCACCGAGCACGATGGCGAGATGGCCGGCCAGGGCGGCGGCAATGCCGCCGACACCGGCCTGCACGAAGACATGGGTCGGCGGCTGCGGCAACTGGCGCAAGGCTTCGCGCACGATCGCCGTATAGCCCTGCATGACCAGACCGGGGATGCGCTCGTAGCCCGGCCAGGAGGTGTCGGACACCACGGTCCAACCTTGCTCAGCTGAAACCTCGGCGGCCTGCCTGACCGAGTCGTCATAATTGCCGTCGACGCGGATCATCTCGGCGCCATAGCGGGCTATTGCTGCAATGCGCGCCTCGCTGACGCCGGCGTGAACGAAGATTGCCGCTTTCGCGCCAACCAACTGTGCACCTTGCGCGACCGAGCGGCCATGATTGCCGTCGGTGGCGCAGGCAACCGTCATGCCGGCAGCGACCGCCCGGACGTCGAACCGGTTGAGATCGGCCACGTCAACGGGCCGACCAAGCGATCGGCTCGCCTCCTCCAGCACCAGTCGAAAAACGGCATAGGCGCCGCCGAGCGCCTTGAAACTGCCGAGACCGAGGCGAAAGCCTTCATCCTTGATGTGGACGGCGCCGAGGCCGAGTTCGCCGGCCAGCGTCGGCAATGCATGCAACGGAGTTGCGAGGTGATTGTCGCGATGGGCAAGAAAGCGCTCGACCTTATCGGCACCGGCATTCCCCAGCGTTTCGGCATCGACCGGATCGAGCGGCCGGCGGTGCAAGGCATTGCTGTTGAGCAGGAACACGGGTGGCCTCCTTTGGGTGTGACGAAATCATATTGCAGCCGAGGCGCAAATAGCGCTGTTATTGGCGCTTCGAAATGCAAGTTTGTTTCGCCAGGATAGCGCTTTGCCTCGATCGCCTTCGCTCGACAGTTTCGACCTGGCCATCCTTGCCATCCTGCAGCGGGACAACACGACGCCGCAGCGGCTGATCGGCGAAGCCGTCAACCTGTCGGCGCCGGCGGTGCAGCGGCGCATCAAGCGCATGGAACAGTCCGGCGTCATTGCCGGCAACGTCGCTGTCATCAACCCCGTTGTGGTCGGCCAGCCCATCACCATTTTCGTCGAGGTCGAACTGGAGAGCGAACGCTCGGACCTGATCGACGCGGCCAAGCGGCAATTCTCGGCAGAGCCCGAAGTGCAGCAATGCTACTACGTCACCGGCGAGGCCGACTTCATCCTAGTCATCACCGCGGCCGACATGGGGGCCTATGAGGCCCTGACGCGCAGACTGTTCTTCGACAGCAAGAATGTCCGAAAATTCCGCACCTTCGTTGCCATGGACCGTGTCAAGGTGGGGCTGACGGTGCCTCTGCCGGGATAGCCAGTCTCTTTTACGCAATTCCGGACGGAAAACCGCTCACACTTTTCCTGGAATTGCTTTAGCCCGCCGGCCGCAGCCAGACCTTGTTGTCGTGAAAGGCAGCGCCGCCATAAGGTGCCGGCGCATCGGCGCCGGTGAGCACATTGATGCCTTCGCCACGCTCATGGGCGCTGTTTGGCCAGATGCCCTCGCCGATCACCACGCCGCGCTTGAGGCCTTCGAACAGCTTTGCGTGCAGCACCACCTCGCCACGCCGGTTGCCGACCTCGATACGGTCGCCGTCGCCCAATCCAAGCGCGGCGGCATCGTCCGGGTGCACCAGGAGTTCCGGCCGGCCTTCCTTGGCTCTCGACACAGGTGTCTCGGCGAATGTCGAATTGAGAAAGTTGCGCGCCGGCGATGTGGCGAGCCGGAACGGATGCTCCGCATCCGCGACCTCGATCAGGTCGACATGGTCGGGGAATTCCGGGAGCTCCGCCACCGGCCCGAACAGGCCCATGATTTTCGGCGGCCGGTTGGGCGCCGCCTGCCCGCTCCAATTGGCGCGGAAGTGAAATTTCTTGTCGGCATGGCCGAAACCATCGATGAAATGCGCCGCCTCGAAATCCGGCTGCAGGTCGACCCATTTGTCTTCCTTGAGGCTGGCGAAGGAGCCCAGCCCGCGCTTGCCGAGGATGATGTCGATATGCTGCTGCTCGGTCAGGCCAAAGCCCGGCCGGTCTGCGACGCCGAGACGCTGCGCCAATTGCTCGATGACGAAATGGTTGGTGCGCGGCCCTTCCGGCGGTTCGATCAGCTTGGGGCCGAGCGTGATGTGCTGGTTGCCACCGCCCTTGTAGACGTCGTCATGCTCGAGAAACATCGTTGCCGGCAAAACGACATCGGCGAGCTTTGCCGTGTCGGTCATGAACTGCTCGTGCACGCAGGTGAACAGGTCGTCACGCAGGAAACCCTGCTTCACCAGCCGCTGCTCGGGCGCGACATTCACCGGGTTGGTGTTCTGGATCAGCATCGCCGTCACCGGCGGGCCACCGTAAAGCGCGTCCGCTGCACCGGTCAGCACCGGGCCGATACGCGACTGGTCGAGATGGCGAATATTGGGATCGCGCATCGCGGCGCCTTCCAGCACATCCTGGTTGAGCTTGAAGATGCCGGAATTGGAATGGAAGGCACCGCCACCCTCATATTGCCAGGCGCCGGTGACGGCGGCGATGCAGGATGCCGCGTGCATGTTGACCGAGCCATTGCGCTGGCGGGCAAAGCCATAGCCGAGGCGGAAATAGGTTTTCCTCGTCGTGCCGACGAGGCGTGCGAAAGCCTCGATCTCGGTGACGGCAAGACCGGTGATGGCGGAAGCCCATTCCGGCGTGCGCGTCTCCAGATGCGCTTCCAGCCCCTTCGGATCGTCGGTGTATCTTTCGAGATAGGCGCGGTCGGCCATGCCTTCCCTGAACAGCACATGCATGACCGCGCAGGCCAGCGCGCCATCGGTGCCGGGCTTCAGCACAAGGCCTATATCGGCCTGCTTCATCGTCGCGTTCTCGTAGACATCGATGACGACGATCCTGGCGCCACGCTCCTTCCGCGCCTTGATGGCGTGGGTCATGACATTGACCTGCGTGACCACGGCATTGGTGCCCCAGATCACCACGCAGTCGGACTTCGCCATCTCGCGCGGATCGGGACCACGCAAGGCGCCCGCTCCCATCATCCAGCCGGTCCAGGCCAGATTGGTGCAGATCGAGCCGAAGAAGCCGGAGTATTTTTTCGCATGGCGCAGCCGGTCGATGCCGTCGCGCTGCACCAGCCCCATCGTGCCGGCATAGAAATAAGGCCAGACGGTCTCGGAGCCGTATTTTTCCTCGGCCGCGATGAATTTCTCGGCGACGAGGTCGAGTGCCGCTTCCCAGCTGGATTCTTTCCAGATGCCGGCGCCCTTGGCGTCGGCGCGAACAAGCGGCTTCAGCAGCCGGTCGGGATGGTGGACACGGTCGGCATAGCGCGCGACCTTGGCGCAGACCACACCAGCCGTATACGTATTGGACTTGGCGCCATGGACACGGCCGATGCGGTTGCCATCGAGCAGTTCGACCTCGAGCGCGCAGGTCGAAGGGCAATCATGCGGACAGGCGGAGTGGCCGATTCTGACCTTGGCGTGCTGGTTCATGCGGCGTTTTTAGCGGGTTTCGCGGGCGGCGTGTAGGGCCAGATCTTACCCTCCCCTTGATGGGGAGGGTCGGCGCGCAGCGACGGGGTGGGGTGCGGCGCGGGGCCCCCCCCCCCCCCCCCAGGCGGCGGGGGGCGCGGGGGCGCCCGCGGCGGCGCCCCCCCCCCGCGGCGCGGACCCCCACCCCGCTCCGCTTCGCGGATCGACCCTCCCCACAAGGGGGAGGGTAAATCACTCCGCCGTGCCTTCCTCGTACTCGGCCGACATGGTCAGCCACTTTTCCTCGTGGCCAGCCAACTGCTGTGCCAGCTGCGAGCGCTCCTTGGCGAGCCGGGTCGCGGTCGACGGATCCTTTTCGTACACCGCCGGATTGGCGAGTTCATCCTCGATCAGGTCGATGCGTTTGCGGATGCGGTCCATCAGCGCTTCGGTGGCGCGGATTTCCTTGGCCAGCGGCTCGAAGGCGGCGCGGCGCGCCGCGGCATCGCGGCGGCGATCGGCCTTTGATGCCTTCTCGGCCTCGCGCTTGCCGCGTCGATCGCCGGACACGCCGGTGACGAGCGTCTTGTAGTCCTCTAGGTCGCCGTCATACGGGTTGACCGCACCATCCTTGACCAGCCACAGGCGGTCGGCGGTCGCTTCCAGCAGATGCCGGTCATGCGAGATCAGGATGACGGCGCCGGGAAACTCGTTCAGCGCATGGATCAGGGACTCGCGGCTGTCGATGTCCAAATGGTTGGTCGGTTCGTCGAGGATGAACAGGTTTGGACCCTCGAAGGCCGACAGGCCCATGAGCAGGCGCGCCTTCTCGCCGCCGGACAGGTCCTTGGCGGCGGTGTTCATCTTTTCGGTGGTCAGACCGAACTGGGCGACGCGGCCGCGCACCTTGGATTCCGGCGCTTCCGGCATCAGCCGGCGGACATGCTCATAGGCGTTTTCATCCGGGCGTAGGTCGTCGAGTTGGTGCTGGGCGAAGATCGCCACTTTCAGGCCCGGCGCCACCGTCATGGTGCCGCTCTCCTGCTTCAACCGGCCCGACAGAAGCTTGGCGAAGGTCGACTTGCCGTTGCCATTCGCGCCGAGCAGGGCGATGCGGTCCTCGGCATCGATGCGCAACGTCATCTTCTTGAGGATCGGCTGGCCCTCGGTGTAGCCGACATTGACGTTGTTCAAGGCAATGATCGGCGACGCCACCGTTTTCACCGGTTCGGGGAAAGAGAACGGCCGCACCGTGTCGTTCACGATCGCGGCAATCGGCTTCATCTTCTCCAGCGCCTTGATGCGCGACTGCGCCTGTCTCGCCTTCGAAGCCTTGGCGCGGAAGCGTTCGACGAAGGACTCCATGTGTTTGCGCGCGGCTTCCTGCTTGACGCGGCCCTTCTCCTGCAATTCCTTCTGCTCGGTGTACTGGCGCTCGAACTGGTCGTAGCCGCCGCGCCAGAAGGTCAGCTTCTTCTGGTCGAGATGAACGATGGAATTGACGGCGCGGTTGAGCAGGTCGCGATCGTGCGAGATCAGAAGCACGGTGTGCGGATATTTCGACACGTAGTTTTCCAACCAAAGCGTGCCTTCGAGATCGAGATAGTTGGTCGGCTCGTCGAGCAGCAGAAGGTCGGGCTCGGCAAACAGCACCGCGGCGAGCGCCACACGCATGCGCCAGCCGCCGGAGAAGGACGAGGCCGGGCGGCGCTGCGCGGCGTCGTCGAAGCCAAGGCCGGCGAGGATGGTGGCCGCGCGGGATTCCGCCGAATGCGCATCGATATCCGCCAGCCGCATATGGATGTCGGCAATGCGGTGCGCGTCGGTGGCGGTCTTTTCCTCCTCGAGCAATGCGGTGCGCTCGAGATCGGCCTTGAGCACGATCTCGATCAGCGGCTCCTCGGTGCCGGGTGCTTCCTGCGCCACCTGGCCGATGCGGGTGTTCTTGGGCAGGCTTATCGAGCCGGTCTCGGAGGGAAAGTCGCCGGTGATGGCCTTGAACAGCGTCGTCTTGCCGGTGCCGTTGCGGCCGACGAGGCCGGCCTTTGTGCCGGCCGGCAAGGTCAGCGAGGCATGATCGAGAAGCAAGCGTCCGGCCATGCGGAGCGAAAGATCGTTGATGATAAGCATGCCGGGGCTTTTGCACGGGAGGGCGGCGCTTCGCAAGGGCCTGGGCGCTGGCGGGGGCATAAGGCATGAAGACGGCGCGCCCAAAGCGCGCCGTCCATCACTGCTAACTGCAGACTGACTTTAAGAGGCTGCCTGGTTCAGGCTTTGGGTTTGCGCTTCGTCACCTTGGCCGCGGCGGCCGGAACGGCCGGCTTGCGGCCGAGGCCCGAGGACTTGGCCAGTGCCGAACGGGTCGCGGAGTAGTTCGGCGCCACCATCGGATAGTCCGACGGCAAGCCCCATTTGCCACGATATTCCTCCGGGCTGAGACCATGGTCGGTCATCAAGTGGCGCTTCAGCGACTTGAATTTCTTGCCATCTTCCAGACAGACGATGTGGTCGGGAAACACCGACCGCTTCGGATTGACAGCCGGGTTCAGCGCGGGGCTTTCCACGGCGGCAATGCTGCCCAGCTTGCGCACCGATGCGCTGACGCTGGCGATCAGATCCGGCAGGCCAGACGCAGGGAGAGGATTGTTGCCGACATAGGCTGAGACGATGTCAGCAGTCAGTTCAATAGCGGTCTTGCTGTCGATGGTGTGCAATTCTGTTTCTCCCGCCGGTCATGAAGTTGCCGGCTTTTTTTAAGACTTCTCTTGATGTATCGACCTAGCTGCACCCCCCAACGGGTCGCTAAGTCTCAATAAACGATCAAGAATCGGAACAGGAGGATGTTTCCACAACAGGTTGCAACGTTGCAAATTAGAAAATCTAATACTTGGAAACGGCCGACTTCGCGCCAGCAGATTTCAACTGCACGGACCCGGCAGGTTTGGAGTCGGCCAGTATCTCCAGAATGCGCTTCCAGCGGGCGCACCGGCCGAAATCTTTTTGCTCTATCGCCTTTTCGGCCTTCATGGCGGCATAGAGCGGCGCCTCGGCGCCGAACTCCTTGAGCAGCCAGAATGCTTCCTGTCTGGCGAGGCGTTCATCGTCGTCAAGCATGTTCAGCCTCCGAGCGTTCTATGCCCACCGCAATACAGCTGCCGATGACGAGGACCGCACCGGCTATCGCGGTCAGCGTCAGCCTTTCGCCCGACAGTGTCAGCAGCAGCGTCGACGCGATCGGCGTCAGATAGGCGATGACCGCAACCTTGCCGCCGCCTTCAAGCTTCAAGGCGCGCGACCAGAAATAATATCCCAGCCCCATCGGACCGGCGCCGAGATAGAGGCCAAGGAGGAGGTGCTCGCTGGATGGCCAGGCTGCGCCGTCGTGAATACACCACAGCAAGGTCAGGCCGACGCCGACCAATGCCGAAGGCAAAAGCAAACGCTCCGACGGTGTGGCCAGGCGGGCGACCGCAATCGAATAGAAGGCCATGCACAGCGCCGAGCCGAAGGCAGCGAGATAGCCGACGATGCTGCCCTGGAGAAAAGGCTGGCCGCGGCCACCCGAGATCACCAGCGCCACGCCGACAAAGCCGAGCACGGCAGTCAAACCCAGCAGCACGGGGCGTTGCCGCTTGCCCAGCATGATGACCGCCGCCGCGACCATCAGCGGCCAGGTGTAGGCGACGAGATTGGCCTCGATCACCGGCATGGACGCAAAGGCGATGTATTGCAGCACCATGGTGCCGACCAGGCCAATAAAGCCGACCGCGACCGGCGCCAGGGTGCCGTCAGCACCCTTGGAAAAGGCTGCGTCTTGCAGGCCCCTCTTCCGGCTCGCCAGATGGATGACGGCGAACACCAGAGCCGCTCCACAAAATTGCAGCAACTGCACCAGCGACACCGGATGGCTGGCCAGCAGCGATTTGCCGACCAGCGCGTTGGTCGACCACAGGGCGACCGCGCCGGCGGCGAAGACCAGGGCCGATGGCGAGCCCGATCCATCCCGGAATCGCCGAGACGGTGCCTTGTCCTTATCGCCGACCATGATGTTACCGACGGCCAAACCGGCGTCCACTTCTATGCTCTGGCTACCAGGATTCCCTTGACCCGCCCGGGACCGGCGCATCGGCCGCCGCCGCAACGGGACGTTCTTCCTCGAAGCGCCGATAGGCCGGCAGCTGGTTCGTCCAGACGTCTTCGGCGAGCTCGTTGACCCACTCGCGATCGTGATCATTGTCGGCTGCGAGATAGAACATGCGATTGTCGTCGACATAAGGCTTGGCCACCGAGCGCTGGTTGAGGACCAGCGTGACGCGCGAGCCGAGCTGGATCGGCGCGGTGCGGTGCAGGACGCCGAGAAACTGGCCGAGCGTGGCGTAGTTCATCTTGTGGTCGATGCGCATGACCTGGTTGCGCGGAATCTCGCGGCCGGATTCAAGGATGGCGCGGCCGGTCTCGGAATCGTCGCAGTAGATTTCGAGATGGCCGCCGACCAGCGGATTGCTGATCGACAGCGGAATGAGTTCGGTGACCGGGACACCGTCGCAATGCCAATCGACGGCGCCGTCCTTGGGATTCATGAAAGTGACGGTCGAGCCGACGATCGACAGCGGATAGGGCTCGAGCTTGGTGCCCATCATGTCGGACAGACGTTCCAGGCGCAGCTTGTCATGCAGCAACTCCTTGATCTCCGGGATAAAACGGTCGGCGCCGGTGATGAAGGTAAGGTCGAGGTGCTTGTGCACGGCGTGGCTGGCCTTGAGCTTCAACGCCGCCTCTTCGATCGCCGCCAGCAGCGTCGGGTCGTAGCCATGCAGATACTGCGCAACGCCGAAACCCGACACTTTCCAGGCCGTCTCATGGCCGATAATGGCTTCTCGGCTCATCGCGTAGCGCAGTTCAGGTATGGTATGGGCGTTCATTCTACTTCTCCAGGATGGGGGCATCACTTGGTAAACTGTCGATTAATTTCCCCACCCCTGTAAAATTAGGAATGCTGGTGCTAGTGTAAGCCCAGCTTAAGGTCGAAACGCGTGCGTCTGCTCAGTCAGGTCAACCTAAATTCGCTGAAGATTGTCGAAAGTGCCGCCCGGCACCGTAACTTCACGCGCGCGGGCGAAGAGCAGTTTATTACTGCTTCCGCCGTCAGCCAGCGCGTCAAAAGCCTCGAGGAACAGCTGCGCTTCAAGATCTTCCAGCGCGGCGGCAATGCGGTGTCGCTGACACCCGAAGGCGAGACCTATGTGTCGCGCGTTCGCGAGGCGCTGGAGCGCATCGTGGCGGCCAGCATGGAGGCGACCGGACAGTCGCAGGCGCATGTGCTGAAGATTTCGGTGCTGCCGACGTTCGCGGCGCGCTGGCTGTTTGCCCGCCTGCCGCTGTTCCAGCGGCAATATCCCGAAATCGAAATGCGGGTCTCGACCTCCTACGCCACCAATGAGTTCGCCACCTCCGAGTTCGACCTCGAGATCCGCTATGGCGACGGCAGCTTTCCCGACCTCAAGGCGGACCTGCTGTTCAAGGAGGATTTGACGCCGGTGTGCAGCAGGAAGCTGTTCCACGAGGTTCTCGGCGATAGGCCGCCGTCAAAGGTGACGCCCGACGACCTCAGGCATTTCACGCTGCTGCATTCCGACACCTGCACGCAGAACTGGCAGTCGTGGCTGGGTTTTGCCGGCGCGAGTTCCGTGCTCGGCGAGACCAAGAGCATCTATTTCGATTCCTGCATGATGTCCTATGAGGCGGCCAATGCCGGCATGGGCTTTGCAGTCGCCAACCGCGCCTATATGGCGAGCGAGATCCGCGCAGAGCGGCTGGTGGCGCCGTTTGCCGTGCATCACCCCAACACCGCCGGCTGGTATTTCGTCTGCCCGGTCACCGCGCCCTACACGCGCAAGGTGGAATTGTTCAAGCAGTGGATCATGGCCGAGGCGGCGCTGACGCAGTGCCAACTGGACGCCGGGATTGCCGGCGGCCCGGTGCTGCGCAAGGCCATTGCCTGAGGTCGGATTCTTTCCGCGGCCTTGCGGGATTTGTGGTCTTTTCTGCTGGTTTTGCGCAGACGGCACGAGCAGAACCGGCACGAAAACTGCCACCTCATGACGCAGGCGAGCGACTCAGCTATCTTCGGTTGTTGCGGCGGACCTGATATCCGCCTGGCCGGCGCTATCAGCTCACCTCCCAAGCGGCGCCGGCCTTCTTCTCCTGAAAGCCATTTCTCGTCTCCCGCCGGAAAACGATCATTGCGCCGGCTGATCGCCGCTGGCCGCCGGCTTTGGCGCCGAATCCGTCTGCGGAGTTTGATCGAGCACCGGGGCTTTGGTTGGCTGGATGTCGCCGTCGCAGGCGGCGAGCGCCAAGCTGGCGGCTAGCAGAATCAGAAGCCTCTTCATGGCGACCTCCTAGGTCTGCCCTCTCCTTCGTAAGGCAACGAGGTGGTTCGGCTTTGGTTGCACGCTCGCAAACGACGCCGCGTCGGCTGGAACCAAACGGCGGCTCTGAGGTTGGTTGCCCAAAGGAGATCGCGCCATGATCCGTCTGCTCATTACCGGCCTTTTCGCTTACGCGACCTATCGCATCGCCAAGGAGATCATCAAGGACGTGCCCGACAATTTCGATCCGTTGCCGGTGCCTGGCGACGAACGCGCCACATTGCGGCGCCAGTCGGCGGCGACGGGTGTCGCGCCACGGGGATAGGGGCGACTTCGGCCCGTTGCGAACAAAGCGGAAACGATGCTTGATAGGCGATGACCATCGCCATCAATGATTCGTCCTTGCAGCCCGCCTATCTGACGAAGCTCAACGCCGAGCAGCGGCTCGCCGTCGAACATGGCGACGGCCAGATCGCCGGGCCGCTGCTGGTGATCGCCGGCGCCGGCTCCGGCAAGACCAACACGCTCGCCCACCGGGTTGCGCATCTGATCGTCAAGGGGGCTGATCCCAGACGCATTCTGCTTATGACATTCTCGCGCCGCGCCGCCACCGAAATGGCCAGGCGGGTCGAACGCATCGCCGGCGAGGTCCTGGGCCGAGACGCGTCCGTCATCGCCGATGCGCTGGCCTGGGCCGGCACGTTTCACGGCATCGGCGCCAGGCTGCTGCGTGACTATGCGCTGACGATCGGCCTCGACCCCGCCTTTACCATCCATGACCGCGAGGATTCCGCCGACCTGATGAATCTTGCCCGGCATGAGCTTGGATTCTCGAAGACCGAAAGCCGGTTTCCGACCAAGGGCACCTGCCTGGCGATTTATTCGCGCGCAGTAAACGCGCAAGCGCCGCTCGGCGAGGTGCTGGGTTCGGCCTTTCCCTGGTGTGCCGGCTGGACCGAACAACTGAAGGCGCTGTTCGCCCGATATGTCGAAGCCAAGCAGGCGCAGAACGTGCTCGATTACGACGACCTCCTGCTCTACTGGGCGCAGATGGCCGCCGAGCCGGAGATCGCGGCGCATCTCGGCTCGCGTTTCGACTATGTGCTGGTCGACGAATACCAGGACACCAACCGGCTGCAGGCCTCGATCCTTTCGGCGCTGAAGCCGGACGGCGCCGGACTGACGGTGGTGGGCGACGACGCGCAGTCGATCTATTCGTTTCGCGCCGCGGACGTGCGCAACATCCTCGATTTCCCGCAACAATTCGCGCGAGCCGCCGATGTCATCATGCTGGAGCGCAACTACCGCTCGACCGAGACCATTTTGGCGGCAGCCAATGCGGTCATCTCGGAGGCATCGGAGCGCTTCACCAAGAAGCTCTGGTCGGAGCGCAAATCCTCGCAAAGGCCGAAACTGGTCAGCGTGCGCGACGAGGCGGAGCAGGCGAACTATGTCTGCCAGGCCATCCTTGCCGAGCGCGAGGCCGGCACGGTGCTGAAATCGCAGGCGGTGCTGTTTCGCGCCTCGCACCACAGCGGCCCGCTGGAGATCGAATTGACGCGCCGCAACATCCCCTTCGTCAAGTTCGGCGGGCTGAAATTCCTCGAGGCCGCCCATGTCAAGGATGTGCTTTCGGTGCTGCGTTTTGCCGAGAACCCGCGCGACCGCGTCGCCGGCTTCCGCGTGCTGCAGCTCCTGCCCGGCATCGGCCCTTCGGCGGCGAGCACCATCGTCGAGACCATGGCGACATCGCTCGACGAGGAAATGGGGCTGGCCCGCTACCGGCCGCCGCAACGCGCGGCTGAGGACTGGCCGGCCTTCGTTGCGCTTTATTCCGGCCTGCGCGCCCGGTCGGGGAAATGGCCGGCCGATCTCGAACAGGTCAGGCTGTGGTACGAGCCGCATCTTGAGCGCATCCACGAGGATGCGACGACGCGGCGGGCCGACCTCATGCAGCTCGAGCAGATCGGTTCCGGCTATGCTTCGCGCGAGCGCTTCCTGACCGAGCTGACGCTGGATCCACCGGATGCGACCAGCGACCAGGCCGGGCCGCCGCACCGCGACGAGGACTATCTGATCCTGTCGACCATTCATTCGGCCAAGGGCCAGGAATGGAAGAACGTCTTCGTGCTCAACACCGTCGATGGCTGCATCCCGGCCGATCTCGGCGTCGGCACCAAGGAAGACATCGAGGAGGAGCGCCGGCTGCTTTACGTCGCGATGACGCGGGCCAAGGACGGCCTGCATCTGGTGACGCCGCAGCGCTTCTTCACTCACGGCCAGGCAGCGCGCGGCGACCGCCACGTCTATGCCTCGCGAACCCGTTTCATCCCGGCCTCGATCCTCGGCGCTTTCGAGCAGACCTCTTGGGCGGGCGTCCACGCAAAGGACGATCCGCGCCACAGACCTGAAGTCCGCGTCGACCTCGGCGCCCGCATGCGCGGCATGTGGAAATAGCCGCAACCGCGAATGCCGGCAGGGAGCGACCTCAAGAGCAAATCGTCCTGTCATGGCATCTCTCAGGGAACCTCGGGCCGCCAGCCGCGTTTTCTGGCGTCCAACCCGCGATCGGAGGGCGGCGGCCGCCGCCCTTCCGCCCATCCAGAGAGGCCAGAATGCACGACGCGATGTTCTTCACCCCGGTTGCCGTTAGCGTTGGCGCCGGCCACAAACGCATGCTCGCCTCGCTGTTCGAGATGCATGATTTCCTGACCGAATTTCCGCCGTCACGCCGGCGCCTGAGCTATGGCGCGGCCGTGAGGGCTTGCGAGGCGGCGCGCGCCGGCGAAATCTCGACCGAGGCCGCACGCGATGCCCTGATCACCTTTGCAGTCACGGCAGGCATCCTCTGGCCCGCGGTCCAGCCGGCCGTCTCGGTCAAGCCGGTCGCACATGGTTATGGCGGCTACGCCGTCTGAGACGGCCGGGACCGGGCCTGCCCAGCAAAAAGATCACTCGGACTTGCCGGCAGACGTCGAACGACAAACACGTCTTGGTGATCCCACCAAGCGTCCACTTCATCTTGGAGTAACTCGGCATTGGAAACGTCTTGAGATAGTTTGATCACGAACCCAAGATCCATGGCCATCATGCCGTATTTCTCAACCGCGATGTCGGCCTGTTCACTGTTCAAATGCAAACCGAAAGCCAAATTCACTCGGTGGCGTCTCCATTTGAAGAAAAGGCAGGGTTCGCGAGCCGTTAGTTGTGAAATCGGAATGCCACCAGGCCGCACAAAGCTGAACAGACGAACCAGCCATCGCGACCAGTTGTTATCGGCATGTGGAAAAGAATGAAAGCGCAAAGACTGCATCATAGAGCCGGCCAAAACTGCCTCCTCCGGTATCGATCGCGACTGAATGGCTTTAACCTTGAATTCGTTCGCCAGGAAAGAAATCGCTTGTGGATAATCGGAACTGACGAGATCGATGTCTTCACCCTTTACAAGGTGCCGCGTCACGCATCCATACCTTGAGGCGAACTCGAGGAGTGAAAAAGGCCCCCGGCCTAGATGCCGTGTTAAAATTCCTTTGAGTTTTTGCAGATGCTTGCCCATTTCTGAATATTAACTGGCCTTTGAGACGTCAGACACAAATCCATTATGGCTGATCAGGAATTGAATATATCATGATCTTGATGAAAGGATGGAACAACGGAAACTCTACGGATTATTTGTTCTCTAAGTAATTGTCGTTCCAACAGTTTAGGCCGACTTCTGGATCACTGACTCATCCGATCTATGAGCAGTGGATAACGGTACAAGCCGCCGAGGCGGGTACCACGCGCGATAGCGAGCGACGCTGCAGCCACCGTTTCGCCATCGGGTTGATCCACACCTCGAAGCAGAAATGGACGGCCAACCCGCAAGCAGCGGCGGACGCAGCAAGCGAGGACTATTTTAGGTACATCTGAAGGCATCATATCGATGCGGCAGGCCAACGGATCGCAGCGCCACCATTAGACCGAAACACTTGCGTTAAGGAACGAGGCCTGCTGCAGTCGACACCATGGAAGCTGACGGCGCCGCTGCGTGTTCCAGGTCGCATTGCCGCGATCCGTTTGAAAAGCGCCTGCGCCCGACCGGAGCCTCGCCTGGCGCCCGCATTTCAATGCAACGTCGGATCACCGGCCAGCAGGGCGCGCGGCCCGGTCGTTTCGAAACTGACCTGGTCGCGGCCGTTGGACTTGGCCTTGTAGAGGTGCCGGTCGGCCGTCAGGAACATGTCGGCATAGGTGGTCGGTCCGGTGAAGGCGACGCCGCCTATGCTCACCGAGAGCGGACAGGGCCGTCCACCCGGAGCAAACTCGACCTCGCGGATGCGCCGCCGGATCCCCTCAGCAACCAGCCAGGACTGCGACGGGTCGGCGCCAGGCAGGAAGATGGCGAACTCCTCGCCGCCGATGCGTCCAACGATGTCGGCGCCGCGCAGCTGAGCCTTGATCGTCTGCGCGATCAGCTTGAGCGCTTGATCGCCGCAATCGTGGCCCAATCGATCGTTGATAGTCTTGAAATGATCGGCGTCGACGATCAGCAGGGCGCCGGCATCGACGACGGCCTGGCTGCGCGCCTGTTCGAGATAGGCCTCGACCAGCATCGAAAACGCGCCGCGGTTGAACACCGCGGTCAGGCTGTCGGTCGCCGCGACAATGCTCAGATTCTTCTGGGCGATCGCCAGCTGGCGCATCTTGTACATAAGGAAAGAGAAGAACGACCCACCCAGCACGAGCGGCAGCAACAGGTCGGTGAGCTGCGCCCAGCGCAATGCTTCGGGCGACAGCGACGGAAAATTGTAGGAATCGACAAGGAAGGCCGCCGCGATGCAGATCGCCGTGCCGACAACCGTGACTGCTATGACCCTGCCCCAGCTCGTGGGCGACAGATCGACCCGCATGCCAATTTCTCCCACTGTGTTCGCTATTTTGCAGCGGGAACACAAATGAAACCCTAAACCCTTGCCTTCAATTCTAATGTGGTTAACGGTTAATCGAAAGTGTGACCGATTGCCGTGAAGATGCCGGCGGTCACAAAAAGCCCGCCACTTGCGCGGCGGGCTTTCCGACTGGCCGGAGGCTTCTCGTCAGCGCATGTCCCTCGGGAAGTCTGGGCCATGCGGTAGGAGAGTGCCGTAAAGCCTCACGGCTGGTTCGACACTCCCGGCGAAACCTGTCTCAGCGACGCGAGATCATAAGGCATAGCTGCCGCAGATCGCTGTCGTAGGTGCCCTCACTGGCGAGCACATCGACGCAGCGCTTCTTCATACGTGTCAGCTGGCTGTTCGACATGCTGGCGACGACACCGGGTGTCCCAGGTGTGCCTGGTGTTCCAGGAGTTCCTGGAGTGCCGGGCGTACCCGGCGTACCGGGCGTTCCGCCAATGCCGACGCCGACGCCGACGTTGATGCCGCTGCCGACGTTGACGCCGACACCGGCCTTGATACCTCCGCTGCCGCCGACCGTGGCCCCAACACCGGCCTTGATGCCACCGGCTCCGCCGACCGTCGCGCCAGCGCCGGCCTTGATGCCGCTGCTACCGCCGACTGAGGCGCCGAGGCCCGCAGTAACGCCGCTATTGCCGCCGACCGTTGCGCCAGCACCCGCCTTGATACCGCCGCTGCCGCCGACCGAGGCGCCGGCACCTGCATTGATGCCGCCAGCACCGCCGATAGATGCGCCGACACCGACGCCAATTCCGCCTCCTGCATTCGCGGGAGCGGCAAAAATAACGATAATTGCACCCGCCGCCAGTGTTCTAGCGATCTTCTGAGTGATATTAACCATGACACTCTCCTTGTTGCCGTTCTGCTTTGTGCATTGCAACATGCCAGCAAACCAAAGCAGACATATGCTTATGCACTCACAGCTACGCACGAGTCTTCCTTATAGTTTCTTTATTTTTTTCGACATAGGCCGTTGTAGTTCTCAATCAGTGTACTCGGTTTCTAAAAAAAATATGTTTTTGCTTCAATATTTAAACTTTGTTGAATTTATTAAATAGAAACTCTACTGAAAAATGGAGCAGGTTGTAGCGGCCGGCCGAGCAAGGGGCGGCGCCAAAGGGCGGCACAAGCCACCGGGCAGCGTCGTGCAAACCACGGGCTTCAAAAACCCGGCTTGGGATTCAGGCTGGAGGTTGAGGCTTTGGCGCTGTCCGTCGCGTCCAGAGGCGTTTCACTGGTATCGGCGGCCAGGTCGCAGACGGATGGCACAAAGGCACCGAGGGATGTCGCCTCCGGCGTCTTCAAACGCAAACCGCGGTCAAGAAATCAGGCGTAGGCGCGGCCTTCGTCGGTGCGTTGGAAAAACGCCAGGTCGAGCTGCACCGAAGGCCGGCCGAGAATGGTCAGGATGGTATGCGCCTGGCCGCGGTGATGGGTCTGGTGGTTGAAGACGTGTCCCAGCGCCGGCGCCAGCCGCTGCGAGACGGTGCGCATGTCGGAAACGGTCATGTAGGAGAAGCGGCCGGACAAAGCCTTTTCGGTCAAACCGCCGACCCAGTCGACGATCCGCCTGTCCTCGGCCTCACGCGCCAGCTTTAGGCCAGGCAATGCGCGGTGCAGGATGGCGTCGAGTTTTGCCGGCGCGTCGCCCTCGCCGGTGAAGCGTTTCATCCAGATGCGGTCGGTGGCCAGCAGATGGTTGAGCGTGCCCATCATCGAGCCGAAAAATGCGCCGACATCGCGGTTGAACTCTTCTTCGTCAAGTGCGGCGACGGCATCGTAGATGCGGCCATTGGCCCATTGATTGTATGCCGCGAACATCATGAAATGCTGTTTCATCTTTTTCCCGCCGACGAGTTCCGCTTCAGCCGCAGGCGCCTAATTAGACCGCGAGGACGCAGCCGCCAATGACCATTCTGTTCTATGAACTCGCCGGACACGACGCGACCCGTCCGTTCAGCCCGCCTTGCTGGAAGGAGGCGGCGGCCGCAGCTTAGGGAATAGGCAGTAGGCAATAGGGTCTGAGGGCTGTACTGCCTACTGCCTACTGCCTACTGCCTACTGCCTACTGCCTACTGCCTACTGCCTACTGCCTACTGCCTACTGCCCACACAAGTCTCCTGATCGCCATGCCACCACCCCCCGATTTCACCGATGATTTTCGCGCCGGGCTGGTCACGCTGCTGCGCTGGCGCCGGGATGTGCGGCGCTTCGAGCGGACGGCTTTGCCCGAGGGTACGCTGGAGCGGCTGCTGGAGCTTGCCAGCGTCGCGCCGTCCGTCGGTCTCAGCCAGCCGTGGCGCTTCGTGGTGGTCGAGAGCGCCGAGCGGCGGGGCGCGGTGAGAGACTGTTTCGAGCGCTGCAATGCCGAGGCTCTTGAATGCTTTTCAGGCGAGCGCGCCGCTCTCTATGCCCGGCTGAAGCTCGCCGGTCTCAATGAAGCGCCCTGCCAGTTCGCGGTTTTCGCCGACCGCACGACGCAACAGGGCCATGGGCTCGGCCGCATGACGATGCCGGCAACCATCGACTATTCGGCCGTCATGGCGGTGCACACGCTGTGGCTGGCGGCGCGGGCGGAAGGCATTGGCATGGGCTGGGTGTCTATCCTCGACGCGGCCGAGATGGCCGCAATCCTGGACACCCCGCCTGAGTGGACGCTGATCGGCTATTTCTGCCTCGGCTATGCCAGCGAGGAGCATGATCTGCCGACACTGGAACGCGAAGGCTGGGAGCAGCGGCGGCAGCCGGTGGTGATCAGGCGGTAAGGCTGCCGATCACTTCGTCTCTTCCTTGGCGATGAGCTTGACGCAGATCGGGTCGCCCTTCGGCATCGGGGTGCATTGCCATTCGGGGCCGAAGCCGAAGTCGTATTTGTGCGGCGACCCAAAAAGAGCAGCAGAACAAGGCCCACGGCAGCAAAAATGCCGATAGTCAATAGGCTCCCTTTTATGTCGCCCGGCCTGAGGTGGTGGTAGGGCCAGCGCGTCCCGTCAAACATGGTCCGATGTCTTTCCGTTCCGTGCGTGCCTGCGCAATCGCCATTTTCCCGCAAAGCCTTGCCTTTGACCACAGCGTTGCGAACAGCCATGCGGGCGGTCGCGGTCGAATAACGCTGCCGGGGCGCCTCCCCTTGGCAATGGGCCGGGCGGCTTGTATAGAGCCCGCCACTCCACATTCCGATCTCAAGACTTTCCATCTCAAGACAAGGACGACCCCATGGCGCTCGAACGCACCTTTTCCATGATCAAGCCGGACGCGACCCGGCGCAATCTTACCGGCGCCATCATCAGGATGCTGGAAGAGGCCGGCCTGCGCGTCGTCGCCTCACGTCGCGTGTGGATGAGCCGCCGCGAGGCCGAAGGCTTTTACGCCGTCCACAAGGATCGTCCGTTCTTCGGCGAACTGGTGGAATTCATGTCGTCGGCGCCGACCATCGTGCAAGTTCTGGAAGGCGAAAACGCCATTGCCAGGAACCGCGAAGTTATGGGCGCGACCAACCCCGCCAACGCCGCCGAAGGCACCATCCGCAAGGTCCACGCGCTGTCGATCGGCGAGAATTCCGTGCACGGCTCCGACGCGCCGGAAACCGCTGCTGAAGAGATCAAGTACTGGTTCTCGGACACCGAGATCGTCGGCTGAGCCGACGCGAACCAATGTATGCAAGAGGCCGGCACTTCGCCGGCCTTTTTCTTTGGTCAGGTCCCGGCTTCGGCTTCATGCCGCTTTCAACGGATGAGCGGCGTATCCCAGAGGTCGCCGAGCAGCGTTTTCAGCTCCGTGAAACGCTTCTCGCCCAGTTCCTCGGCCCATTCCCGTTCGACGTCGAGCAGGATGTCGGCCATCTTCTGGTATGCGGCGCGCCCGCGGTCGGTGAAGTGGACGACGGTCCCGCCGCTCTCATCGGGTGCCGCCGAGCGAGTGATATAACCCATCGCTTCCAGCGTCTTCAGCAGTTGATTCATGGCCTGCTTGCTCATCGCGGCGCGCTCGGCGAGCGCGCTCGGCCGAAGGCCATCCGGGCCGGGATATTGGATCACCGCCATATGCGGCGGGCTGAGGTCCTCGAAACCCGACGCCCTGAGATCCCTGATCAGCTTGCGGTGAATGGCCATGGCCGGAACGCGCAGCAGTGCACCGATCAGCGGTGGCTTCTTTGGCGGTTCTTCCGCGGATAATGGCATTGACACTCTGGTAAATTGAGTTTACTCATTTCGGTAAATTCAATTTACCACGTGGGAGGATGAAATGCTAGACAGAGCTAGCCAGATCAGCGTCAATCCGGCCGACGAGACAATCAGCCATGGCGGCCTTGCCGTGCGCTTCCTGCTGACCGGCGACCAGTCGAACGGCAGCATCGCCGCCTTCGAACTGACGGTCGCCGGCTCGCAGCGCCTGCTCGCCCCGGCACACAGCCACGATCACTATGAGGAGACGATGTACGGGATCGAAGGCGTACTGACGCTGACCGTCGACGGACAACGGCACGATATCGGACTCGGCCAGGCACTGTGCATACCGCGCGGCGCGGTCCACCGCTTCGACAACGATACCGCCGAGACCGCCAAGGTGCTGTGCGTGGTGACGCCGGCGGCGATCGGTCCGGACTATTTTCGCGAGGCCTTCGCCATCTTCAGCACCGGCGGCCCGCCCGACCGCGCCAGGCTTATGGACCTGATGCGCCGGTTCGGCCTGACGCCGGCGCCCCCGCCGCCGCAGTCTTGATTCTTAGCTCGCTGCGTTGAAGCGCAAGATATCGTGGCCGTCCTTGTCGGCGATGATCAGCTTGCCGCCATCGACACGGTATGACGCCGCCTTGGCGAGCGCCTCGAACAGCGCCTTTTCCTCGGCCATGATCTCCGGCGCGCAGGCCTTGTAGGTCGAGCCGATGTCGCTGATGACGATGGTCTCGCCATCGACCTTGGCGGTGGCGAAATAGGCGTTGCACGGGCCGCTGCCGCCCGCCTTGCCGGCTTCGCTGACCCGGAACGTCGCCTGCGGCTCCGAAATCACGCCGATACCATCGATATACTCGACTAGCCAGCTCTGGCCGAACAGCGAGGCCGAGGTCGGCTTGTCGCTCGGCGCCACCATTTTCAGCACAATGGCCTGCGGCGCCTCGCTGAGCGGATCGACCTGATAGCGCGAGTCCGTGACGAACAGCAGCTTGTCGTCGGCGATGATGCGCGCCTGCAGCGCATAGGTCATGTTGGGCCGGATCACCGTTGGATCGAAGCTGATCTCGAACTTGATCGGCACCTGGCCGGCCGGCGCTACCTTGCGCTCGCCGACAATGGCGGCCGGCGCATCGGCCAGCGATACATCGGCAAGTTGAATCGACAGCACGGCGTTGGGCGGCAGCGCGATGCGCTCGCGATACATCACCTCGCCCTTCAGGGTTTTCTCGGCGGCGACGGAAGGCTCGGGAACGGCCAGAACGCCGATAACCAGCGGCACAAAACCGAAGACGAAGAATTCGGCGATCCTGTCCAGCATGCCCTTGCTCCCTTTTTGCCGATGCGATTTGGCCCAGGGAATGCGGTCAATACATGGCTGCGCCGAGATTTATTCGGGCCGCGCCTTCCAGCGCGCCGCAGCCTGGTCGTCGGCGTCCTTGGCCTCGACCCAGCCGCCATCGCTGCCGTCCACGCGGTGCTCCTTCTTCCAGAAGGGTGCACGCGATTTCAGGAAATCCATCAGGAAATTGGCCGCTTCGAACGCCGCCTGCCGGTGCGAGGACGCTGCCACCACCAGCACGATGTTTTCGCCCGGTGCGATCTTGCCGTGGCGATGGATGACGGTCAGCCCTTGCAGCGGCCAGCGCTGAAGTGCCTCGCGGGCGATGCGGGTGATTTCGGCCTCGGCCATGCCGGGATAGTGCTCGAGTTCCAGGGCCGACAGCTGGCCCTGCTCGTCGCGGCAAAGTCCTGAGAAGGACACCACGGCGCCGATGTCGGCGCGACCCTCGGTCAGTTTCGCGATCTCGGCGGCAACGTCGAAATCGTCGCGCTGGATGCGCACCGTCGGCGCGCCGGACATGGTGTCAGCCCCCGGTCATCGGCGGAAACAGCGCGATCTCGCGCGCGCCGGCTATCTTCTCGCGATGCTCGACATGTTCCTGGTTGATGGCGACGCGGATCACATCAGGATATTGCAGCGCGTGCTCATATTCCTCGCCACGCGATTTCAGCCAGCGCAGGAGGTCGGCCACCGTCTCGATACCGGCGGGCAGTTCGACATCCTCTTCCGGCTTGCCGATCCGTTCGCGCACCCAGGCGAAATAAATGAGCCTGGTCGACATCTCACTCGTCCATGATGTGCTTGAGGCCGGCGCGGAAATAGTCGTAGCCGGTGTAGAGCGTGACGAGGGCTGCGATCCACAGCAGCACCAGTCCGGTCTGCGTGGTCAGCGGCAAGATCTTGTCGCCGGCAGGCCCGGCCAGCAGGAAGGCGATGGCGACCATCTGGATGGCGGTCTTCCATTTGGCGAGCTGCGTCACCGGCACCGAGACTTTCAATGCCGCCAGATATTCGCGCAGCCCCGAGACCAGGATTTCGCGGCACAGGATGATGATTGCCGCCCACAGCGACCAGCCTGCGATGCCGGCATGGCGGTCCGTATCGGCGGCGAGCAGCAGCAGGCAGGTGGCGACCAGCAGTTTATCGGCGATCGGGTCCAGCATCTTGCCGATGTTGGACGTCTGCTGCCAGGCGCGCGCCAGATAGCCGTCGAGATAGTCGGTGATCGAAGCCAGCAGGAAGATGATCAACGCCGACCAGCGGGCGAAGTCGCTCGATTTCAGATGCCCCTCGAGAAAAAAGCACAGCACCACCAGCGGCACCGCGACGATGCGGGCGTAGGTAAGCATGTTGGGCAGGTTGAACGCGCGCTTGGCCATATCTCAGGGACTCTTTCTGCCTGCGTACTCAAATCAGAACCGGATGTAGGGGGTCAACAGGCGAGATTCGATTGGCCAGACGAAAATAGCGCGCGATTGCCGGGATTCGAGTGGCCTGCGAGAAAAGAACGGCTGCTGCCATTTCATCGGGACAGCGGCGTCACCGGCGCTCAGCTCTCATGGAAATGATTGTAGACGAGCTTGGCGACCTGCTCTGAAATACCGTCGACCTTGACCAGATCCTCGACTGCCGCGCGGCTGACCGCCTTGGCAGTGCCGAAGGCCAGCAGCAGCGCGCGCTTGCGACCGGGACCGATGCCGGCGATCTCGTCGAGCGGGCTCTTGACCAATTCCTTCTTGCGCCGCGCGCGGTGCGAACCGATGGCGAAGCGATGGACCTCGTCGCGCAGCCGCTGGACGAAATAGAGCACGGGATCCCGCACGGGGAGTGAAAACGAGTCCCTGCCTCTGACGAAAAAACGCTCGCGGCCGGCATCGCGGTCTTGGCCCTTGGCGATGCCGATGGCCGCCACGCGATCCTCGATGCCGAGGTCGGCGAGGATCTTCCGCACCGCGCTCATCTGGCCCTGGCCGCCATCGATCAGGATGACGTCCGGCCAGGCCGGGAAGCTGCCGGAGATGTCTTCCTCGATGTCGTCGCCTGCTCCACCGGCTGCCGCGTCGTCGGGAACGACATCGCCATGTTCCTTCAGCAGCCGCGAAAAGCGCCGTTCCATCACCTCGCGCATCATGCCGAAATCGTCACCGGGCGTGATCTCGGTCGAGCGGATGTTGAATTTGCGGTACTGGTTCTTCACAAACCCTTCCGGCCCGGCGACGACCATGGCGCCAACGGCGTTGGTGCCCATAATGTGCGAATTGTCGTAGACCTCGATGCGCACCGGTGGCTTCGGCAGGCCGAAGGTCTCGGCAAAGCCGGCGAGCAGCCGGCCTTGCGTCGAGGTTTCGGCCAGCCGGCGGCCGAGCGCCTCGCGCGCATTCTGCAGCGCGTTGTCCGTCAAATCCTTCTTCTCGCCGCGCTGCGGCACCGAGATCGACACTTTACGGCCGGCCCGGGTGGACAGCGCTTCGGCCAGCAGTTCCTGATCCTGGACGCCTCGCGACAGCAGAATGTTCCGTGGCGTCGGCTTGTCGTCATAGAACTGCGCCAGGAACGAGCCCAGCACTTCCGCCCCCTCCAGTGCCGGATCGGCCTTGGGGAAATAGGCGCGGTTGCCCCAGTTCTGGCCGGTGCGGAAGAAAAACACCTGGATACAGACCTGGCCGCCCTCCTGATGGATGGCAAAGACATCGGCCTCGTCGACCGTGGCCGGGTTGATGCCCTGATGGCTCTGCACATGGGACAGTGCAGCCAACCGGTCGCGATAAATGGCGGCGCGCTCGAAATCGAGCTCCTGCGAGGCCTGCTGCATGGCGGCAGAGATTTCGGTCTTCACCTTCTGGCTGCGGCCGGACAGAAAATCCTTCGCCTCGCTGACCAGCTCGGCATAGTCGCCATGCGAGATTTCGCCGGTGCAGGGACCGGCACAGCGCTTGATCTGGTAGAGCAGGCACGGCCGGGTGCGGTTTTCGTAAAAGGAGTTGGTGCAGCTCCTGAGCAGGAACGCGCGCTGCAGCGAATTGATGGTGCGCCCGACCGCGCCGGCCGACGCAAAAGGTCCGAAATAGTCGCCCTTGCGCGAGCGCGCACCGCGATGCTTGTAGATGCCGGGCGAGACGTGATCGCCGGTCAACAGGATGTAAGGGAACGACTTGTCGTCCCGCATCAGCACATTGAAACGCGGCCGCAAGCGCTTGATGAGATTGGCCTCGAGCAGCAGCGCTTCGATTTCGGTGCGGGTGACGACGAACTCCATCGTCGATGTCTCGCGCACCATGCGGCCGATGCGGGCGGTGTGGAACCGGCCTTGCGCGTAGTTGGTCACCCGCTTCTTCAGGCTGCGCGCCTTGCCGACATAAAGCACGTCGCCGGCAGCGTTCATCATGCGGTAGACGCCGGGCGCATTGGGCAGCCGCTTGACCAATGTCTGGATGACCTCGGCGCCGACCATGCCGTCGGCTTCGCCGGCATGCGGCGCCCAGTCTATCGCTGTGAAGGCGACATCGGGCCCGGTGGCCTCGGGCTCGACGATCTCCTCGACCGCTTCATCCTCAAGGTCGATGTCGGGCGGCATATCGTCGGCGGCGCCGGCGCGCGTCTTGTGTTTCTGGTCTGCGGGACTCATTCCACCATGCCTGTCACATCCGGCGTCTGCCATGCAAGATGCTGGCCGCCGTCAAGCGCGATCATCTGGCCGGTCACCGAGCGCGCATCCCAGAGATAGCGAATGGTGGCGCCGAATTCGGCCAATTGCGGGCCGCGCTTCAGAATCAGGCCATCGACCTGCTTCTGGAAATCATCATCTTCCTGGCGCGCATTCTTCAGCGTTGGACCCGGACCGATGGCGTTGACGCGGATGCGCGGACCGAGCGCCTGTGCCAGCATTTCGGTCTGCGTCCACAGGGCCGACTTCGATAGCGCATAGGAGAAATAGCGCGGCGTCGGCCGCCAGACGCGCTGGTCGATGATGTTGACGATCAGCCCCTCCCGCCCTTGCGGCAAGGCGCGGGCGAAGTTTTGCGCCAACAGCGCCGGCGCCTTCACATGGATGGCGAAGTGAAGGTCCCATGCCGCCCAGTCGAAGTCCTCGACGCTATCGTCGACGAACAGCGACGCATTGTTGACAAGAAGCGTGACCGGGCCGAGCGCTGCCTCGGCGCGGCCGACGAGATCGCCAACCGCATCCATGTCGGTCAGATCGGCGGCTACCACGCCGGCGCGGCCGCCTCCGCCCCTGATGCGCGCAGCCAGCGCGTCGGCGTCGGCGGTCGAGCGGTTGGCATGGATGGCGACGGCAAAACCGTGCGCGGCCAGATCCTCGACGATCGCCTTGCCGATCCGCTTCGCCCCGCCCGTAACCAGCGCCGTTCCGGCGGCTTCGATCATCTGTCAATCCTCAATCTGCGCCTCAATTCCGCCAGCCGCCACATTGTGACGCGTCCGGGGTTAAATGCCGTTTCCACCTGGGGCAGGAATGTGGCGAAATGGCTTTTTCACCGCCTGGACCTCCCCGGATTCGGGTCGGCAGGACCGCAATATAGGACGCTGAACCCGTTGCACCAAGCCGAGTGCAGTGCAGCATCGCCTGCGTACTGACATTTCGCTGTTGCGAAGATGCAACGTCAAGCTTCGGCCTCATTCGTGCCGGGGAATGACCCATTTTCAGGTTCGCTGCCGCCGCATTTTGACACGACATTCGGAACCGTTGAGTGCCAGATCCGTTTCACCCCCCGGACGGGTTGATGGCGCTCAGGACAAACAAGCCTACGTGTCTTGTGGCTTAAGGAGTAAACAACAATGCAAACCAATCTCAAATTCGCGCCGCTCGCGGTTGCGCTCGGGCTCTTCGCCCTCAGCGGTACCGCTTTTGCTGCCGATGTCGTCTCGGAAGAACCCCCGGCACCGGCCCCGATCGCCGAGCTCCCCGTCGCTTCCTGGGCCGGCCCGTATGCCGGTCTCAGCGCCGGCTACGGCTTCAGCGGTCATGCCAAAGTCCACGACGGCGGCCCCGACATCAAGACCAAGGGCTTTGTCGGCGGCGTTTTCGGCGGCTATCAGTGGCAGCAGGAAAACTTCGTGTACGGTGCTGAAGCCGATCTCGGCTACAACGGCGTCAAGGGTGACAGCGGCGGCGTCAATTCCAAGGGCGGCTTCGAAGGCTCGCTGCGCGCCCGTCTGGGTTACGCCGTGACCCCGGAAATCCTGCTCTACGGCACCGGCGGCGGCGCCCTGAAGAACCAGAAGGTCTCGACCCCCTTGGGTAGCGACAGCAACACCATGCTCGGCTGGACGGCCGGCGTCGGCACCGACATCAAGATCACCGACAATGTGTTCGGCCGTGTCGAGTACCGCTACACCGACTTCGGTTCCAAGAGCTTCGACAGTGTCGGCACCAAGGTCAAAGAGAGCGACAACCGCGTCACCTTCGGCGTCGGTATGAAGTTCTAACTGTCGTTCAAGCCACGACACAAGAAAGCCGGGCCTCGCGCCCGGCTTTTTTTGTTTCGCCCGTCAGGCCGGCACAGCCACCTTCAGCCCCGGAAACTTCTCATCGAAACGCGCTGCCCAGCGGGTCAGGCGGCCCCGGCCCTTTTCCCATTTGCCGGCGAAGCGCAGAGAGAGGTAGCCGAGGCAGGCACGCAACGCCAACTGGCCAAGCGTGATCTTCTTCGGCAGCTTCGGCGGATTGGCGTTGAGGAAATCGAGTGCGGCGGTGATCTTGGTCCACTGGCGATCGAGCCAGGGTTGATAGACCATCTCCTCCGGACGCGTGCGCCGCTCATAGACCATCGACAGCGCGCAGTCGCATATGCCGTCGGCCAGCGCCTCCAGCACTTCGGCCTCGAGGCGCTTGTCGGCATTGCGCGGCAACAACAGGCTCTTCGAAGCGCGGTTGAGATGCTGGGTGATGGCGCGGCTGTCGTGGATCGAGCGGCCGTCGTCGAGCACCAGCACCGGAATCTTGCCGAGAGGATTGGCTGACATCAGTTCAGCAGGCTTGTCCTCGGTCTTGACCGGCACGAGCTCGACGGCAATGCCGGCATGGAGTGCTGCCATGCGCACCTTGGAACTGTAGGGGGATGAGGACGCGTAGAGCAGCTTCGGCATGATCGGTTCCCTGTTTTCGGACGGCCAGTGCATGTCGCTCAAAAATGCGATTCCGGTCTTGAGAACGACGCGCGTAAAACAAAGGTCTAGAGCGCGTCGCCTGAACCCCATCGAATGCGACCGCCTTAGTGTTGGCCGATCTTCCCTGAGGGAGCAACTGCCAGAAGGGCAAAACCAGGCGGCCAATCCGCCGACAATGAAATCGCCATGCATGTCTCACAGAAGTGGCGTCAATTTCGAGAGAACGACATGCATCAAAACAAGACCTAAATCACAACAAAAAAGCTCCCGGGAATCTGCCAGTCGGCAAAGTTCCCGGGAGCTTTGAGATGGACCGCTGTTACTTCTTCTTGGCGGCTGGCTTTTTGGCCGGTGCAGCCTTCTTCACAGCTGCCGTCGACTTGGCGGCGGCGGCCTTCATCGGAGCCTTGGCGGCGGGTTTTGCCGCTGCCTTGGCTGCCGGCTTCTTGGCGGCGGGCTTGGCTGCTGCCTTCGCAGCAGGCTTCGCCACAGCCTTGGCGGCCGGCTTCTTGGCGGCGGGTTTCGCTGCTGCCTTGGCGGCGGGTTTTGCTACTGCCTTAGCTGCCGGCTTTGCCGCTGCCTTGGCAGCCGGCTTTGCCGCTGCCTTCGGTGCTGCCTTCTTTACTGCTGCAGGTTTCGCGGCTGCTTTCGGTGCCGCTTTCTTTGCCGGCGCTTTCGCCGCCGGCGCCTTCGTCGTGGTCTTTGCCATGCGATGCCCCTTGCGTTTGTGCCGATGGCCGTGAGTGACCCGGCGAGCTAATGCATATCTGACTCGTGCGTATCTAGCCAGCGAAGCATTACATAGAATTTTGCAGATTAAGTTTCGGTTACGCTGAGAGCATGGTCGCAATGATCGGCACAGAAATCGGCAAAGAATCTTCCCGCTTCGCAGCGAACTATTGCGAGAGAAATCTCTGATATCGCGACTCACACGATCTTCTCGTCAAGCTCACATTCTCTTGCAACGCCGTCGATCTCACGCGGTCATCGGCGGCCTATCGGATGGCAACAATCATCGCACCGCAGAGGCTGATCTTGCTTCATCCCCACGGTTGCAGGAACAGCACTAAACTAAACGCGAGCTTTTTACTCGTATATCGAAAGTGGTTGGATGGAAGCCAGGAAAGACAGCACTTGAAGGGACAGCCTGTTGTGTCGGACGTTTCCCAGACGAGAAGGGAGATCGCCAGCTTCGGCGCAAGAGATGCCTAACGGAAATGGGAAACGAAGATCGGGGAATCCTCCTTCCCAGGAAGCCGCGATCCCTTGGAAGCCAAGGGGTGCAGGCCCCTAAGCGCCAACCCGCTCGCGCACCTGTGGCCGGCGCGAAGGCTCGGCGTGGTGGAGGTGGGCGGCAAACGTATCCCACGGCGGCGCAATGCCGATCTGCATCAGGATCCGCCCGATCTCGCCGCGGTGATAGCCGCCATGCGTGACGACATGTGTCAGCATTTCCTGGCGTGACATCATCGCCCTGTCGCCGTCGGTGAAGGTGAAAGGCACAGGCTCTGACATGAGCTTTGGCGAGACGGCTTCGATATAGTCGAGATACCAACGATCCATCGCAGCGACATCAGCGCTCAATTCATCGAGTGCCGGTGTGTCCTCGGTGTTGTCGGACGCATAGCCATGACGCGTGCCGGAAAGATGCGCGGCGAATATCTTCGATACGACAAGGTTGTGGTTGATGAGACGGGTCGCCGTGTGGCGCTGATCGACATGCTCCTGCTGGTCGAGGCCCGCAAGCTTCTGCAGCAATTCACCATTCGCCCAGGCTTGATAAACGAAGAGGCTGCGGAGCAAATCCAGCGCGTCCATGGTTTGTATCCTTTGCAAAAAATGTGAGTATATTATCTATATTCTTGGCTGCTGGAGCAGACATGTCTACTCGCATTGCAAAGCCGCGCTCACGCATGCGCAAGCAGCCGCGCCAGGCGCGTTCGAGAGCGACGGTCGAGGCGATCATCGAAGCCGGTGCTCATGTTCTAAGCGCGCTCGGCTGGGCCGGCTTCACCACCAACAAGGTGGCCGATGCGGCCGGCGTCAGCATCGGCTCGCTCTATCAATATTTTCCCGACAAGCTGTCGCTGGTCGAAGCAATTCGCCGGCGACATTTCGATCAGGTGCTGTCGGTGATCGCCGAATCAGCAGAAGGCGACAAGCCGCTCAAGCGATTCGCGCAGGAGCTGGTGCGCGGCATGATCGATGCGCACAGCATCCATCCGACGCTGCATCAGGTGCTGCTCGACGAGGCGCCGGGCGATCGCGGCTCACGCGCCGCCCATGCCTCGTTCCAGTCGCGCTATCTGGATCACTACACGGCGGCGGTGGCGCAATATCGCAGGCGCAGAAAGGACAATGAGACCGTGGCCCGGGTGCTGTCCTCAGCGGTCGAGGGCGTCATCCACAATGCCGCGCGGCGAGACATGCTCGACGCGCCGGAACTGCAGAAGCAGTTGGTCGAGCTGATCTGCGCTTACGTATCTGGTGGGGTGAGGCAGCGGCAGCAGTTCGGAGATTGGCGAATCCGGAGCGACATCAGATCTCCCCCTTGCGGGGAGATGGCAGGTTCAACGGCGGTTCTTATCCGACCTTAGCGCAGGACGCGGCAGCGGCCGTTGTAGACCATCCAGCGGTCGAAGCCCGAGACGCAGAATTCGACATTGTCGCCGATCGAGGCAAAACCCTGGCCTTCCTCGATCAAGTACCAGATGGTGCGGGCGCGGCCATCGGAAAGGCTGACGGTGGCGCCGCAATAGCGGCGGCCGATCGGCCATTCTTCGCTGGCCGGGAGATAGCGATGCTGGTGGATGCGTTGAAAATCGGTGATCGAAACATCCGGCAGATGCGGCACGTGATGCACCTGGTAGGAGAAGCGGCTGGAGATCTTGCTTAGCACCCATGCCTCGCCGCAAACGCCGCTGTCCTCGTCGGAATAGACGGAAAGGTCGGCGGCCTGTGCTGGCTGGCCAAGGGGTGCGGCCAGCGGCGTGCAAAGCGAAATCAGGGCAGCAAGAGCGGATTTGGCAAAGCGAGTCATGGCAGCCTCTCAAAGGTCGACTGCGCCCACTTTGCGGATTCGGCGGCGCGCGGTCAAGCGGTCGCGCTGACGATGGTTTCCCGCTCCGCAACCGGTTTTGCCGGTGCGAAGCTGTGAAACCACGTTCTGAGCCTTTGAAAAAGCTCGCCTTGCCCATTTAGGAAGCGGCCTGCCATGGCCGGCGGGGCGCCGAAACCCGGTTCAGCTTTGCTTGGCGTCGCCCTGCGGTACGGCGGCCGGGTCCATCCACATCGCTTCCCAGACGTGGCCGTCAGGATCGGCCAGGCTGCGATTGTACATGAAGCCATAGTCCTGCTGGGCGTTGATGTCGGCGGCGCCGCCATTTTTAGCCGCCGCCTCATTCATCGCATCGACCGCCGCGCGGCTGTCGCAGGACACGGCAAGCATAACCTCGCTCGAGGTGGCCGGTGGGATGGGGCGATCGGTGAACTGACGCCATTTGGCATGGGTGAGCAGCATGACGTTGATCGTTTCGCTCAGCACCATGCAGGCTGCGGTGTCGTCGGTGAAGTGCGGGTTGTTGTCGAAGCCGAGGGCTTTGTAGAATGCCATCGACGCAGCGAGATCGGCGACGGGCAGGTTGACGAAGATCATGCGGGGCATAGGGTCTCCTTGACAGTACACACTTGAAACCGGACCGGCGTTTCGCCGGACCATCCTCCGATGCCTTCTCTCAACGCACCGGTTTTGCTTTGCCGCGCACCCTCTCGGTCTGCGCCTTCTGCATCGCTTCGACCTCTTGATAAGCCGAGCAAAAACTGCATCTCGGCCGCCGAATATTCTCCAGCAATGCGGCGCCCGCCTCGAGGATCGGATGGTAGCAGCGCCGGACGAGTTCCTCGGTCTTCTTGCCCGCCGCGACCATGACCTTGCGCCTGTCATCGGGATCCGGCTGACGGCTGACGAAGCCGCGCTTTTCCAGCCGGTCGATCAACGTCGTGACCGCCGCCGGCGTGAGATTTGTCTCCCTCGCTACGAGGTTTGCCGGCCCCGCCGGCCGTGATTGATCGCACCGAGACAGCGGCGCTCGGCAGCGCTCAGCACATAGATTTCGGCGACGGTCCCATCGAACGTTTCGACGGCATCCTGCCAGCGCGACATCGCGAAGCCTATCGCGTTGACCAGTTCCTCTTCTGTCGATCTTGGCATTCGATTCGAAATCTAATAATTAGATATCTATCTATCTGATTCTGGGATTAGCGTCAACGCCGAGCCGATTAGATGTGCATCTCCATGGTTTCGGTTCGTTGAACACAGCTGAGCATTCGCGGATGGCGCCACCGTCAAAACCTCTAGCGACTTTGTGTCTTTGCCGCGGGCGCCGCCCGCTGCGAAGCGTCGCTACTCCCCGGCCAGCCATTCCAGCGACCAGTGCGCCGGCTTTTCGACCGCCAGCAATCTGTGCAGGACCGGCAGCACGATGCGCAGTTCGCGCTCCAGCGTGAAGGGCGGGTTGACCACCACCATGCCGCTGCCGTCGAGGCTTGGTTCACGCGATGCCGGCCGGATCTCGAACTCGATGTCGAGCAACTTTGGGACGCCGGATTGCTTGAGCGCCTTGCGGAAGGCGATGATCGCTTTGCGATCCTTGATCGGATACCACAGCGCGTAGATGCCACCCGGCCAGCGCCTGTGCGCTTTCTGCATGCCGTCGACCAGGCGGTCGAATTCGCCGGCTTCCTCGAACGGCGGATCGATCAGCACCAGGCCGCGCTTTTCCTTTGGCGGCAGATGCGCGCCAAGCGCCAGCCAGCCGTCGAGTTCGATCACCCTTGTCTGGAAATCGCCGGCAAACAGCGTCTTCAGCCTGGCGGCATCTGCGCCGTGCAGTTCGATCGCCGACAACCGGTCCTGCTTTCGCATGAGGTGCCTGGCGATCAATGGCGAGCCCGGATATTTCTTCACCCCGCCATCGGGATTGAGCGAACGCACCGCTTCAAGATAGGGGGCAAGCAGCGCAGCCGCCGATTTTTCGATCGGGGCGTGGATGAGGCGGCCGATGCCGCCTTGCCATTCGCCGGTCTTTTGCGCTTCCGCCGACGAAAGATCGTAGCGGCCAATGCCGGCATGAGTGTCGACGACACGGAACGCCTTGTCCTTCTGCTTCAGATAGTCGAGCAGAAGGCTGAGCACGACATGCTTGACGACGTCGGCGAAATTGCCGGCGTGATAGGCGTGACGGTAGTTCATGCCGCGCTCATGTCGAGGAGCCTCTGCCCCAACGCGGCGGTGGCGGCTTCGAGTTCGGGTTCTCCGGCCGGCGACCGCCGAAAGCCAGAGTAAGCAGGAAGCCGATCAGGCCGACGGCCATCAGCCCATAGCCAACCGGCCGTGCGCGTTGATCGATCTCACCGGCCCCGGAGCGCAGTATCAGATCCACTGCGCGTATCGGGATATCGTCGGCGTCGCCCGGGCCGGCGGTGAAGAGATAGGCGCCGGGACTGACGGTTTCGATCACGCCGGCCTCGTCGCGAAAGATCTTGTCGGGCAGTTGCGGGCTGACCTGGCGCGGATTGTCGGCGTGGTTGAATTGCAGCGTCGAGGCAAGCACCGTGCGCCCGGCTGTGGCGGCAGTCAGCGTCAGCACGGTGCGCTGCTGCGAGACAATGCGCTCGGCCTTTGCCGTCAGGTCGACCAGCACTCTGACCGGCGCGTCGCCAGCTTTCAGCGTCACCGTCACAGGCCTAAACCGTCCCTGGTCGTAGACGCGCCAGGCGCCGATCTCGTGGCCGGAGAAATTGCTCATGGCCCAGGGATACACGAAGCCAATGGCGGCGCCAGCAAGCAGTATCAGGACAAACAGAAAGCGCATTGAGGAGATCCGGGTGTTCGACAGATTGCCAATAACGCCCTGAAGGCCAAAAAGCGATGGCTGACGCAGCGGAGCCACCTTTGTGGAGTGCGTTGGCGGCACGCAAGCCATGTGGCACTTATGGCGAATGAAGCCTTCCGCAGAAGCATCGACTCGTCTTTTCCAACCGATGCCGGTGGCTCATGCCCAATAACACCGTGCTGATCACCGGTGCCCGCGCGCCGGTGGCGCTGCACCTGGCGCGGCTGCTGCATGGCGCCGGTCGCCGGGTGATCCTGGCCGACACCCCGGCCCGGCCGATCGCCGCAGCGAGCACGGCCTGCGCCGCCTACCATCGCCTGCCGCCGCCGCGCTTTGCCGCCGACGCCTATGCCAAGGCGGTCGAAGCGCTTGTCCGCGCGGAAGGCATCGAACTCGTTATCCCGACCTGCGAGGAAGTCTTTTATCTCGGTCGTCTCTGGCAGCACCGCGCCATGCCGGCCCGCCTCTTCGCACCCGAGATGGCGATGCTCGCCCGCGTTCACGACAAGCATGCCTTCATCCGGCTGGCGCAGAGCCTTGGGCTCGACGTGCCGGAAACGATACTGCTGCAAAGCGAGGCCGATCTCGACGGCGTTCGTGGCCAATCGCGCGAATTGGTGTTCAAACCTGTGTGGTCGCGTTTTGCCCGTGACGTACTGCTGCGGCCATCGCCGGACGAACTCGACGCCGTCCGCCCCTCGCCCGCCGCTCCTTGGGTGGCGCAGCGCTACATCGCCGGTGAAGAGATCAGCGCCTATGCGTTGGCGATCGAGGGTGAACTCAAAGCGCTGGCGCTCTACAGTTCGCTCTATCGCGCCGGCAAGGGCGCCGGCATCTGTTTCGAGTCGGTCGAGGATATCGCGGCGCGGCGCTTCGTCGAAACCTTCGTCGCCGGCGCCGGCTGGACCGGCCAGATATCCTTCGACCTGATGCGCGAGAACAACGGCAGGGTGCTGCCACTGGAGTGCAATCCGCGCGCCGTGAGCGGCCTGCACTTCTTTCGCGATCCGCGGCGCTTCGCCGACGCGGTCCTGGAGGATGGCGCCGAGGTGAAGCCCGACGGGACGGCGCCGCAGACGGTGAGGCTGGCGATGTGGATCTACGGGATGCCGGCGGCACTGCGCTCCGGTGGTCTCGGCAGCTTTCGCCAGGCGATGCACGATGCCGATGAGCTGCTCGACTGGCCGGGCGACCCCGCGCCGAAGCGGGCGCAGTGGCGCACGCTGGCCGAGATCGCCGGCACAGCACTGCGCCAGCGCATCAGCCTGCAGGCTGCGTCGACGCGCGATATCGAGTGGAATGGGCCGGAGCAGGACTGAATAGAGCGCTTTCCTACAGCTCGATCTGGTACACCCTCGGCTCTGCCGCCGTCGGTGGCATCTTGCCGTCGATGATCGCCGCTATGTCGCGGCGCAGGAAATCCAGCGGGCCGATCGCCGGCTGAACCTGCGGCCACATACGGGCGTTGGCGCTGGCCGATTTCAGCACACGGCGATCCTGCTGCAGGGCAAAGGCAAAGAGCGGCCGGAAAGCAAGCGCCTTGAGTTCGCCGAACAGGCCCTGTCGCGGGCCGATCAGCCAGCCGACGCCTTCGACGGTCCGTTCGTCCGCCTGACGCAAATGGAAAGTGGTCGCCAGCGCCAAGCCGCCCTTGCCCCAATATTCGAGTTCGACGATGCCGGGATGGCGGTAGCGGCCGATGGTCCTGGCGCGCTCGCCTTCCAGCAGCCGGCTGACCAGCCCCTGTTGGCGGTCCTCGCCGGTGTAGCAGCTTTCGACCCAACCCTTGCCGCCGGTCACCTCGACGCGCACGAGATGGCGCTTTGCGGTCAGGCCGCGCAGCACACCCTTGTGGGTGAAGTGGGTGTGAGTGGCGTCGAGAATGTTCTCGGCGGCGTCGAGCACCGTCGATCGCGCCGAGCTTCGCACCCGCTTCACGACGACATCCTTGCCTTGCATGCAATGGAGATAGGGCTCGCCCTCAGGCGTGCCTGCCGAGACGAAGACGACGCCGTCGCGCTCGATCGTGCTGTAGCGGCGGATACGGTAATGCGGGACGTCGCCGACATGGCCGGGAATGGCGGTGCAGCGCCCTTCCCCATTGTAGCGCCAGCCATGATAGGGACATTCGATCTCGCCACCGACGACCTTGCCGGTCGAGAGTTCGACCAGGCGGTGAGCGCAGCGGTCGAAGAGGGCTGCAATCCCCTGCGCCGAGCGGAATAGCACCAGCGGCGTGCCATCGAACAGGATGCGCTTCGGCTTGCCTTTGATATCGACTGACCGCACTACCGCCTGCCAATAGTCTTTGTCTTTTTGCTGCTGGGCTTCGCTCAAAGTTCAAATCTCCTGAGCAGAGGGATGCCGATCTTCGCGAGCACAAATTCCATGATACGCACTGCAGCGCGCTGGCGGCGCCGAAGATGGCCGGCATAGACGGCGTTGTACTCCACCGTTGCCACGGCGCCGCGCAAGCGTTTGAAGGCGGCGGCACCGGCGCTCATGTTGAAGAACAGGCCGTGCGCCATCGCATGGTCCTGTGCGATCGCCATCATCATGCGGTAGAGCCCTTCGCTCACTGGAAGACTTGTGTCGTAGCCAACGATTGGCTGCGTCAAGGTCCTGCCGTTCTGAGACAAAGCGGCGACGGCGACCAGTTCACCGCCGGGACGACGCAGGCCTGCCAGTTGCAGGATGCCGCGACGGTGCGTCTCGCCGATATAGCGGGCGGTGTAGTGCGGGTTGAGTGGCGTGTATTTGTCGAGATAGAGCATCCGGTAGAGCGCTTCGGCGCGCGCATAGTCGGCCTCGGTGAAGTCGCCATTGCCGACCCACTCGAACGGCGTCGTGCGCAGCCGCTTGCGGTCGCGCTTCATGTCGTTGGTCATAGCCGAACCGCGGCCGGCGAAGATGTAGATTTGCCGCGCCGCCAGCATTCGAAAACCCTCTGCCTTCAGCGCTGCGATTGTCGAGGGATCGGCGATCTCGTTCAGGGAGCGGATGAGAACAGCGCGATCGGGAAAACGCGCCGTGAGATCGTCGCGGATCGCAGCGACCGCGTTGCGATCGAGCAGCGGCACCGGATTGGTCGAATAGAGCCAGTTGTTGACCTGAACCTGATGGTCGAGGCCGCTCATCCTGACCAGCGGCGCGCACAGGCCAATCAACATGCGGATCGCTCTTTGCAGCATGGGCGACGAGACGAAATTGCGGGTCTCGTCGATGGCGTAGTCGATATAGGCGCTGGACGGGCAGCAGATATAGCAGTTCGGCGCCTCGCTTCTGTCGTTCAGCGTCAGTGGAAAGAAGCGGCCAGCGATCTCGAAGGCCTCGACGGCGACCGTCAGATTTCGCACGAGGTCGCGCACCGGCACCTCGTTAAAAAGCTGAACGAAGGCTTCGACCTCACGCGGGTTGTTTTCTACCCGGTTCGTCTGATCGAGTGGCAACATAGCGAGCCGGTTCATGATGCCGCTCCCAGGTGGCATTCGACCCGACGCAGTTTGCGGCCGGTCTCCAACGGCAGGTCCCTGCGAACAAGGCTGACCGAAGCTGTCGCCTGGCGCGCCGCCAGCAAATTGCGCACGGCCTGATGGGCGGCGGTGGCGGCTTCGTCGGCAAGCCCGGGGGCCAGGCTAAGTTCGATTGCATCTTCAGCGGTCTGGACCAGGCGAAAATCGTCAATGCGCCGGTCGGCCTTGAGCAACACATTGCGTAGTATGTCGGGCGTGACGAGGAGCTGCCCGTGCGGCGAGGCGAGCCGGAAAGCGTCGTCCATGCGGCCGACGATCTCGTCCAGCGTGCGCAGCGGCGAGCCGCAGCGGCATGGCTTTTCGGACAGCCGCAGCAGATCGTTCATCCGGTAGCGCGCCATGATCTGGGTCCGGCGGCGAAAGGCGGTGATCAGCGGCATGACCAGGCCGTCGCCGGCCGGTTCGAACTCGAAGAACACCGAATCCTCGGCCAGATGCAGCCCGCCCTGGCGGCAGGTGACGGCGAACAGCCCTTCCGTCGCCATGTAGATCTGGTCGAGCTGACGACCAAAGAATGCCTCGATAACCGGCCGGTCAACCGGGTCGAGCGTTTCGGCGGCGCTGAAGACACGCTGCGGCTTGAGCCGAAAGCCCTCGGCCGCGAAGTGCCGCAGTATCTTCGGTGGCGCGATGATCACCGTCGGCGCGAAATCTTCGAGAGCGCCGCGCCAGCTCTCCGGACCGCGCGTCAGATCGAAGAAGCGCAGGTCGATACGCCGCGATTTGCGCGCGCTGTCGTAGAGCCCGGTGTTCTGCGGCAGGATCACCGCAACGCGCTGCCGGCGCCAGAGCAGATCGGGCACGGCTTTGGCCAGGATGGTGCCCAGCCAGCGGTATTTTTCCGCTTCGGAAATGATGAACAGGCCACGATTGCCCGACGTGCCGGTGCTGGCGCCGACTGTCAGTTCGCCAATGCGGCCATCGCCGGCCTGCGCCTTCCAGGCCTCGGCGGCCGAGCCGCCATGAATGTTGAAGCGCTCGAAATTGCCCATCACCGTCGCCTTGTCGATCACCTGGAGGTCGCCGAGGTGACGTGGCGCCTTGCCGTAGAACGGCGCGCGCGGCAGGTCGCGGTCGAGAAAGCGGCGCAAGGCTTGCGCCTGCCAGCGCTCGAAACTCTCGCGGCTTTTGCGCGAAACCCATTGCGTCAGCGCAAACGAGCGGATCGCTTCGGCCGGCCCGTTCATGCGCCCCGTCCGGCAAGATCATACGCCGTCAACGCCGGATCATGGCAAAGCACTACCTCGCCGCCGGACGCCATAAACCGGCGCAGCGTTGCGCTGGTCGGCTCAAGCGCCGTGGCGTCCTCGGCCAGCAGAGTAGCCGGCAGACCGGGCGTCCGGTTTTCCACCAATGCTCTGATCAGCCATTGCGCATCGACGGCGTAGAGCAGTGGCCGCTCCAGATTGGGGAACAAAAGGCCGAACTGGCCATCGGCATGGCCGGGCAGATCGACTGCGACGACGCTGCCGTCGCCGAACAGATCGGCGCCGCCTGGCACGCCGCCGCGAGGTTCGATCCGCCGCTTCGACGACAGCACGTCGAGCCGGCTCTCGAAATCGGGCGGGAACAGTTCCTTGAAAAGGCCGTGGCGCAGATTCTGCAGGGAAGTCTTGGCCTTCGCCCGCGCCCAGGCGGTGTCATTGGCGATAAGCCGAGCGTTGGGAAACAGCGACAGGCCCGACATGTGGTCGGCATGGAAATGCGTGACGATGACGGTGCGCACATCCTGCAAAGACAGGCCGAAGCGCGCCAGTACCGCGAGCGGCTGCTCGGCTTCGTTGAGCTGAGGCCGGAGGATCGCACTGTAAAGACGCAGCGCCGTGCTGCGCCCACTGCCTTGTGTCACATGCGGCGTGTAGCCGGTGTCGATCAGGACGGGGCCGGCTCGCGGATGCATGATCAGGCCGTAGCGGACACGTAGCCTGACCTTCGCCCAGCTGCCGCCGCGCAGGATCAGGCGCTCAGCTGCGCTGACAGAGGCGCTGTTGGCGAAGACGATCTTCACGCTGCCCTCCTGCTTTCCATCGCCTTGCCGAATGTGCGATCGAGCCCTTCCTCGAACGACACTTTCGGCGCCCAGCCGAGGATGCGGCCTGCCTTGGAAAGATCGAGGCTCTGCGCATAGGCGAACAGGCCAAGACCGTAGCGCGTCACCGGCGGTTCCGGGCGGCCGGGCAATATGTTCGCTACCGCCTCCGCTATCCCGGCCGTCAGCATGGCGGGCCAGAGCGGCATTCTGCGCCAGCGCGGCTGCACGAGGGCGCGGGCGCAGGCCGCCTCGGCAATGCGGCGGACCGGCACCACTTCGCCGCCGGAGATGTTGAATATCTGTCCCTCGGCAGCGCTCCCGGCGGACAGCGCGGCAAAGACCGCATCGACGACATCCTCTATATAAGTGAGATCGATGCGCGCCCTGCCGTCGCGAAACAGCGGCAGCGGGCGCTGCCGTGCCACCTGCAGCAGACGCGGCAGCAGCGTGCGATCGCCGGGACCGTAGAGGCCGCGCGGCCGCAGCACCACCGGGCCGGTTTCGGGCGCCGCCAGAACGATCTCCTCGCCCTGCCGCTTGGTGCGGGCATAGTGGTTGACTGGAGGCGGCAAGGCCGCATCTTCGCTGACATCGAGCTGATCGCGGTAGGCGAAACAGACCGTCGGGCTGGAGATATGGACGAAGCGGCGCACGCCTTGCCCGCGCGCGAAATCGCTGAGGTTGCGGGTAGCTGTGACATTTGCCGTCTGGAAACCCGCCAACCTGCCGAAGGGCGCGGAAAGTGCCGCGCAGTGGATGATCGCATCGACGCCGTCGAGAGCGCGCGCGGCAGCTGCATCGAATGGTTGAGACAAATCCAGCCGAACGACCCGATGACCAGCGGCTTCGAGCGCGGCGCAGCGTTTGGCGTCCCTGCCAAGACCCAGCGCCGGTGTGCCCACTGCCGCCAGCCGCGCCATAATATGCGCGCCGAGGAAGCCGCTGGCGCCGGTGACGAGGACGCGTCCCACGGTCATGCTTCCAGCGCCATGCCGCCGAACGACACGCCGGCCGAGGTGCCGAGGAACAGCACCTTGGCGCCCGGCCCAATGCGTTGTTCGCGGCGTGCGACATCGAGCGCAAACGGGATGGAAGCGGCGATCTGATTGCCGTAGCGCGCCGCGATGTCGACGAGCTTTTCCCTGGCGAAGCCGGTCTGGCGCGCCATGTGGGCGAGCGCCAAAGGGCTCGCCTGATGCGGCACGACGAGGTCGACATCGTCGTGCCGCCAGCCGGCGCGATCGAGCAACTCCGCTACAAAGCCGTTGAAATGGCGTGACGTGACGCGAAACAGTTCCTTACCCTCCATGTGGAACAGGCTGTGGCGGGCGAATTCCTCAGGCTCACGATGAAAGTCGAACCGGGTGCCGCCGGAGCCGATGCTGCAGGCCTCATAGGCGGAAGGGTAGGTGCGCATCAGGTTGGCCGCGACTCGACCCTCGGCAGGGGCTGCCTGTTGCAGCACGGCGGCCGCCGCGCCATCGCCGAAGAGGGCCGCAATTTCCGGCTGGTCCTGCCACGGCAGCGCGCGCGAGGCGATTTCAGACGAGAACACCAGCGCCGTCCGGCATTGCCCGGCCTCGATCAGGCGCGACGCGGTCTCGAAGGCTGTGAGGAAGCCCAGGCAGGTGCTGTTGACGTCGAAAGCGGCCGCCGACCCATCGGCAAGGCCGAGGCGCTGCATGACCAGCGGCGCCGTCGACGGCAACGGCTGGTAAGGCACGCCGCAACCGCCGATGACCAGATCGACACTGCCTGCCTCAAGTTCGGCATCGGCAAGCGCCAGACGGGCTGCGGCACAAGCAAGGTCGACCTGCGATTCGGCGTCGCAGACATAGCGTTCGATGACGCCGGTCGCGGCCTCGAAATGTCCATCGCCAAACCCCAGCCGCGCATCGAGGGCGCGCGACGTCACGCATCGAGCCGGCACGGCCCGCCCGGTTCCGATGATCCTGATCCGCATTCTCAGCCCGCCCAATGAGCCTGCATCCAGTCAATCCATAAAACGGATCCAATGTGATGGCCATCATCAAGACGAATGCGTGGGAACTATGGAGCCTTCAGTGGATTGCGGCTAGAATCTCTCGCAAGTATAAAGACCCGTACGGGGGCGATTATGGCCAGATCTTTTTTCCGCTTTATTTCTTCAATTTTTGGCGCGTCCGACGCCAGACAGGAAGGAAAAGCCGAGGCCAACAGAGCCAATACAGGGGGCTTGATCAGAGCCGAATGGCCCCATGACTATCAGTTCCTCTTTATCGAACCACCTGCGAACGAAGTCGCGGAAGCGTTGGACGGCTGGAAGTGGATCGGACTGGATGGCCTTGAACCAGCTGCGGTGTCAGCTTTCGGCGACATATTTTTCCGTGCCGGCGACGGGTCGGTTCGTCATCTCGATATGCTCGACGGGAAATTGACCAGAATTGCGGGTCATTGGGCGGAATTTCAGGCCGACTTGCAGAATGAAGCGCGCCGCGACGAGTTGCTGCTGGCGGGCCTTGTCGTTGCCGCCCGAAAGAACGGACTGATTCCGGCAGCCGGCCAATGCTATGATTTCAAGAAGCCGCCGGTGCTTGGCGGCGAAATGAGTCTGCGAGAGATGGAAACGACGTTTTTCGTTGTGAAGGTGCATATCGCCGGCCAAATCCATCGGCAGGTGAAAGATCTCCCGCAGGGCGCGAAGATAAACAAGGTTACGATCAGCGACCGATAACGCGACTTACGCCTTGCGCTCCCAGCGACGGTCGGGCGTCTGCTGCCAGTAGGTGACAGCGTGGCCCGCTTCTTTCAACACCTTCCAATGCGTCCGCGCCCCTTCGACCTGGGCCGCGTCATGGCCGTCGAACAGGAACACGGCGCGTTCGTAGCCGGCGAGATCGGCGGGTGCGGCGCCATCGACGAGGAAGCGTATCTGCGCCTGGTTGGGGTTGGCGTCGCTCGTGGTGAGCAGGATTGGCTGTTCGGCCGGATGGGCTTCACGGTCGGTCGCGTGCGCGAGGAACGAATCGTCCCTGAATGTCCACAGATGCAGGTCGAGCGCATCGCGCCGCTCCTCGGTCCCTGTCTGCACCACGGCGCGCCAGCCGCGATCGACGCTGCGCTCGAGCAGGCCGGGAAGCGCATCCTCCAGCGTCGATTCGGTCAGGTGGTAGAACAGGACATCGGCCATTCCCTGCCTTATCCCTCGTAATTGTCGCGCACCAGCCGGTCGAGCAGCCTGACGCCGAAACCCGAGCCCCAGGACTGGTTGATCTCGCTCGGCGGAGAGCCCATCGCGGTGCCGGCGATGTCGAGATGCGCCCACGGCGTTTCCTTGACGAAGCGCTGCAGGAACTGCGCGGCGATGATGGCGCCGCCATAGCGGCCGCCGATGTTCTTCATGTCGGCGTTCTTGGAATCGATCAGCTTGTCGTATTCGGGCCCAAGCGGCATGCGCCACAGCCGCTCCTGACTCGCCTGGCCGGCCGCCGTCAACCTGTCCGAAAGTTCGTCATTGTTGGAGAACAGGCCGGCATAATGCTGGCCGAGCGCGACCATGATGGCGCCGGTCAGCGTCGCCAGATTGACCATGAATTTCGGCTGGAAGCGGTCGTTGCAATACCACAGCGCGTCGGCCAGAACGAGGCGTCCTTCGGCATCGGTGTTGAGCACCTCGATGGTCTGACCCGACATCGAGGTGACGATGTCGCCGGGGCGCTGGGCATGGCCGTCGACGGCATTTTCCACCAGCCCGACGATGCCGACGACATTGGCCTTGGCCTTTCGCGCGGCCAGCGCCTGGATGAGCCCGATGACGGCCGCGGCACCGCCCATGTCGCCCTTCATGTCTTCCATGCCGGAGGCCGGCTTCATAGAATTGCCGCCGGTGTCGAAGGTGACGCCCTTGCCGACGAAGGCGACCGGTGCGTCCTTGGCCTTGCCGCCCTTCCATTGCATGACAGCCATCCGGGCGCCGCGCGGCGAACCCTGCGCGACACCGAGGAGCGAGCCCATGCCGAGCTTCTTCATTTCCTTCTCGGTGAGGATCTCGACCTCGACGCCGAGCGCTTCCAGTTCCTTGGCGCGGGCGGCGAATTCGATCGGGCCGAGCGTATTGGCCGGTTCGTTGACAAGGTCGCGCGCCAGAAGCACGCCGTCGATGACCGCAACCTCGTCGGCGAAGGCCTTTTTCGCCGCGGCAGGATCGGCGGTGTGGATGGTCACCTTGACCGGTTTCTTCGGCTCGGCATCGTCCTTGTCTTTCCTGGTCTTGTATTTGTCGAAGGAGTAGCTGCGAAGAATGATGCCGGCGGCAAGGTTCGCCGCTTGCCTGCCGCCAATCTTTGCGCCCGGCACATCGAGGATGACGGCCACCTCCGCTGCCTTGCGCAGGGACGCGGCGATGGTGCCGCCAAGCTTCAGCCAGGCAAAGTCATCGAGGCCGGCGACCTTGCCGGCGCCGACCGCCACCAGTCGGTCGAGCGATGTTCCCTGCGGCGCCAGCACTTCGACGACACCGGCGAATTTTCCGGAAAACTCCGCCACCGGAAACGCCCGCGCCAGCGTTCCTGAGGGGTCGCAGGCCTTTGCCGGTTCGCCAAGACCACCATCGTCGGCCGCCAGCACGATGATGCTGCCCTTTTTGGGTGCGGCAAATTTGGCGAAGGCGATCAATGGTCTCAAAGTCATCAGGTCCTGCTTTCGGGAAACGGCTCAGATTTTCAGGAAAAATGCATTCTCAGGGAAGATGCGCGACATTTGGTCGTTTTCCTTGATTTGGCAAGACTTTGCCGGAATCAGGGCTCATATGCGCAGCGGAATCGATAACGATTCGTCGCGGCACGGCTCCGCTTTCCTGCCGCAACCTTTTGTTAACCATTGATGTTCTCCCTTTCTTATTCATTGCCGCCGACACTCCGGCCTGCGGAACGGGCGATGTGGGACGGAGAATCGGATCGAACCGCCTGAAAGAAATGGCCAAACGCACCCAGTTGTACAGCCGCAGCCGGACGACTACCTTGTCGGCGGGCATGATGCCGTTCGGCAAATCGAGAAAAGCCTTACATGAAGGTCGTTGAACGCTACATCATGCGTCGCGCACTGGCGGTGTTTCTCGCTGCGCTGATCTGGACGCTGGCCATTGTCTGGACGACGCAGGTGCTTGCCCGCATCGACCTGGTCACCGACAGTGGCCAATCGGCGCTCACTTTTTTCGAGGTCGCGGGCCTCATCATCCCCACCATCATCCCGATCGTGGTGCCATTCGCCCTGGTGGTGGCGGTGGCCCAGACGCTCAGCGTCATGAACTCCGATTCGGAATTGGCCGTCATCAACGCCGCCGGCGCCTCGCGCTGGACGATTGTGCGGCCGGTCCTGCTGATCGCGCTGGCGGCCAGCGTCTTTTCCTTCGCGGTCGACAATGGCGTCGAACCCTATGCCAGGCAGAAGAACCGCCAGCTGATAGCATCCTCGCGCGCCGATCTCTTGTCGCTGATCATCCAGGAAGGCACGTTCCGCAAGATCGACGACGGGCTGTTCCTGCAGATAGGCGAGCGGCTGCCGGACAACCGGCTCGGCGGCATCTTCGTGGCCGATTCGCGCGAGGAAGGCGCCAATCTGATCTATTATGCCAAGAGCGGCAGCGTCGTCGAAAAGGGTGACGAGAAGGTGCTGATGATGAATGACGGCGTCATTCATCGCAAGACGCTGACCGGCGACCTGTCGGTCATTCGCTTCACGTCCTACGCCTTCGACCTTTCCGCCTTCATGTCGGCGGCGAACGATATCATGCTCCTGCCCAAGGACCGAACGACGCAATACCTGCTCAACCCGGATCCGAACGACAAGATCTTCCAGCGCAGGCCCGGCGCCTACAAGGCCGAGCTCGACCAGCGCTTTTCCGAATGGTCCTATTCGCTGGTGTTCGCGCTGATCGCGCTGGCCGTGGCAGGCGATGCGCGCTCACACCGCGAGGCGCGCATCCACCCGCTGATCACAGCCATCGCCATTGCGCTGTTCGTGCGCTGGCTGGGCTTCTTTGCCGCCGGCAAGGCCGACAAGATCCCGCAATACGCCTATATGGTCTATGGCGTGCCGGTCATCGCCTCGGCGGTCGCCATCTGGTTCATCGTCACCTCGCGAAGCATGGAACTGCCCGGCAGCTGGGCCGACTGGATGACGAATTTCGCCGGCCGCGTCAGCGATGGCTGGACGGCGCTCAAGCTGCGCCTCAATCGGCGCTACACATCCGGCCAGGGAGCCTGACGATGGGCTGGACCCTGGGCCGCTACTTCTTCTTTCGCTACGTGTCGATCACGATCTGGTTCTTCATCGGCCTTCTGGCGCTGGTGTTCCTGATCGACTTCACCGAGCTGTCCGACCGCATCACCGGCCTGCCGGGCTTCACCTACGGCACGGCGGTCGCCATCTCGGCGCTGAGGATGCCGATGATCATGCTGCAGACGGTGCCGTTCGTCGGCCTGTTCTCGGCGATGGCGACGCTGGTCTCGCTCAACCGAAAATACGAGCTGGTGATTGCGCGCTCGGCCGGAGTGTCGGCCTGGCAGTTTCTGTTGCCCTGCTGCATCGGTGCGCTGTTATTCGGCATATTGTCGGTCGGCGTGCTCAATCCGATCGCCGCGCATGGCTTCTCATGGTCGGAGCAGATGGAAAACCAGCTGCGATCCGGCAATTCGAACGCGGTGGCGGCCGATGCCACGCCGTGGATCCGCCAGAAAACCAACTCCGGCGATACCATCATCGGCGCCCGCGCCATCCTGAACCAGGGCCTGGAAATGGCCGACACCGTGTTCTTCGTCCTCGATCCGCAGGGCAATATCGTCGAGCGCAAGGACGCCGCCCGGGCCTTTCTGCGCGACGGCTACTGGGAATTGCAGGACGTCAAGGTGTTCAAGGACGGCAACATCCGTTCCGAAACGACCGACCAGTTGCCGACCAACCTCAAGCCGGAATTCGTGCAGGAACGGCTGGCGCGCCCCGAAACCATCCCGTTTTACGACCTTCCCGGCAAGATTGAGGTTGCCCGCTCCTTCGGCCTCAAGGCAAATGCCTTCGCCATGCAGTTCGATTCGCTGGTGGCGTTACCGTTCCTGCTTGTGGCCATGACGCTGATTGCGGCAACAGTTTCAATGCGATTTGCGAGGATGGGGCAGTCGGCAACGATGATTCTGGGTGGCGTCCTCGCCGGCTTTCTGCTTTATGTCGTTTCGGTATTGGTCAAGGCATTCGGCGTTGCGGGATTCGTGCCCACAGCCGTGGCTGCATGGGTTCCGGTTGTCGTGGCTATGTTCTTTGGGGTGACATTCCTGCTATACAAGGAAGACGGCTAGTGAGGGAGGCGGCTTTGCGCAGCCATAGGCAGGCCGGTTTGGCGCGCCTCTATTCGGCGAGCGCCTTGGCATGCCTGCTCGCCTGCGGCGTGCTGACGGGCCCTGCGCTGGCGCAGGACGTTACCGACGTGGCAACGAAGGTTCCCTCCGGCTCCCAGATGCTGCTGGCGGCCGACACGCTCGTCTATAACAACGACAACCAGACGGTCACCGCCATCGGCGGCGTCCAGATCGACTATGGCGGCAACAAGCTCGTCGCCCAGCGCGTCGTCTATGATCGAAACACCAAGCGGCTGGTTGCCAGCGGCAATGTCGAGATCGTCAACAGCGACGGCACCAAGATCAACTCGCAGCATATCGATATTACCGACGATTTCGCTGACGGTTTCGTCAATGCGCTGCGCGTCGAAACGCCCGAAAAAGCCTATTTCGCCGCCGAAAGCGCCGAGCGCATGGGCGGCGTGCTGACAACGTTCCACAACGGCGTCTATACGGCCTGCGAGCCTTGCGAAGACAAGCCGGACAAGGCGCCGACCTGGCGGATCAAAGCCAGGAAGATCATCTGGAACGGCGAAAAGAAAACGGTTCGCTTCGAGAACGCGAATTTCGAATTATTCGGTTTCCCGCTGGCTTATCTGCCGGCGTTCGAGATCGCCGACCCGACGGTCAAGCGCAAAAGCGGCTTCCTGATCCCCAGCATCGGCTACAACAATCGTCTCGGCGTCGGCGTCAAAGTCCCCTACTACTTCGCTTTGTCGCCGACCTACGACCTCACCGTTACCGGCAGCGGCTACACCAAGCAGGGTTTCCTCGGCGAGGCCGAGTGGCGCCAGCGCTTCAACAATGGCCAATACACGCTGAAGCTTGCCGGAATCAACCAGCAGGACCCTGGCGCTTTCCGTGATTTCGCGGCTTTCCCCGGCGGCTACAATGTCAATTCGGGGCCAGCAGGCGATCCGAACAAGTTCCGCGGCATGATGGGCACCAAGGGCCAGTTCGCCATCAATCCGCGCTGGGACTTCGGCTGGGATATCCTGCTTCAGACCGACAAGAATTTTTCGCGTACCTATACGATCGAAGGCTACAACGACGCCGTGCATCAATCGTCGGTCTACCTGACCGGCCTAAACGACCGCAATTATTTCGATGTGCGCGCCATGCGCTTCCAGGTTCAGGAGAACACACCGGACGGCAACGTCGCATCGCGCAGCGACAAGCAGCCCTGGGTGTTGCCGTCGCTCGACTACGCCTACATCCCCGACATGTCGGTGGCCGGCGGCCAGCTGTCGTTCAACGTCAATGCGCGCATCATCCGCCGCGACGATCTCGACCAGGCCTATTTTACCCCCTATGTGCCGGGCTCAGGCGTCCAGCGCGTGCGCGGCATCGAGGGCGAATCCGGTCGCCTCACCGCCGAGGCCGAATGGAAGCGTACCTTCACCACAGACGGCGGATTGCAGTTGACGCCCCTTCTGGCTCTGCAGGGCGACGTCGACTATCTCAACGCTTCTTCGGCTTCGCTGACTGCGGTAAACCAGATGGCAACGAATGTCGGTGCCGCCGACGACATGCGGTCTTCCTTCGCCCGGTACATGGCGACCGCCGGACTTGAAATGCGCTGGCCGGTGCTGTTCTCGATGACCGGCTCCAGCCATATCGTCGAGCCGATGGCGCAGGTCTTCATGCGCCCGAATGAGCAGTATGTCGGCGGGCTCGCCGTTCCCAACGAGGATGCACAGAGCTTCGTCTTCGACGCCACGACCCTGTTCGAGCGCGACAAGTTCTCCGGCTACGACCGCGTCGAAGGCGGCAGCCGCGCCAATGTCGGGTTCCGCTATTCCGGCGCCTACGACAGTGGCTGGGGCACCAACGCGATCTTCGGCCAATCCTACCAGTTGGGCGGGCGCAACTCGTTCGATTCACCGGATCTGGTCAATGCGGGCGCCGATTCCGGCTTGGAGACTTCGACCTCCGACTATGTCGGCCTTGTCGGCTTCAGCAGCCCGAGCGGCTTCTCCGGTTCGCTCAGCGGCCGCTTCGACGAGCAGACCTTCGAAGTTCGCCGTGCCGAGGTGAAGGCCGCCTATTCCGGGCTGCCGGTTTCGCTGAGCGCCAAATACGCCTTCATCCAGGCGCAGCCGCTCTATGGTTTCACCACCGACCGCCACGAAGTCACGCTCGGCGCCTCGACACACCTGGCCGAAAACTGGCGCGTCTTCGGCACCGGCACCTACGACCTGCAACAAAGCGTGCTGGTCAAGGACGGCGTCGGCTTTGCCTACAATGATTCCTGCTTCACCTACCTGATGACGTACTCGGAATCACGCGACATCAACACCAAGGAAGTGTCGCAGAATGTCGGCTTCAACCTGTCGTTCCGCACGCTCGGCGATTTCGGCTCGTCCCAAAGCTCGATCGACTCCATCCAGTAGAGCCGGCTGACGACATCGTTTTGCCGCATAAAGCGGGCACGGATTTCGCCAATATCGGGCTGGAATCGGCCAAAACCGGGCTAGAATGGGATGCTTTCGATGAGGAAATACCTGTTTTCGGCAGGATTCGCGCTCCTGTTCGCGGCGACCTCGGTCTCTGTCACCACGATGGTACCGCCGGCCTTCGCCAGTGAAATCAAGTATGTCGTCAACAACATGCCGATCACCACCGGCGACATCGCGCACCGGGCTGCCTTCCTGAAACTGCAGCGCAAGAAGGGTGACGCGGGTCAGGAAATGATCGACCAGACGCTGCGTATGGCGGAGGCCAGGCGTCTCGGCATCCGCATCTCCGACGCCCAGGTAGAGGCTGCCTATCAGCGCTTTGCCTCGAGCAACAAGATGCAGCTCAAGCAGCTCGACGGTGTCATGGCGCAGTCCGGCGTGACCAAGGAGCATTTCAAGGAATTCATCCGCTCCCAGATGGCGTGGAACCAGGCGCTGAGCGCACGCTACGGCGGCGGCGGCGGGGAGGTGAGCGAACAGGATCTGGTCAAGCGCATGCTCGAAAAAGGCGGCGCCAAGCCAAGCGCCACCGAGTACATGCTGCAGCAGGTGATCTTCGTGGTGCCGAAGGCCGAGCGCAGTGCCACACTCGCCAAACGCAAGCGCGAGGCCGAAGCCATGCGAGCCCGCTTCAATGGCTGCAACACCACGCGTGAATTCGCCAAGGGCCTGATCGACGTCACCGTTCGCGACCTCCCCCGATTGCTGGCGCCACAACTGCCGCCGGACTGGGCCGAGCAGATCAAGGCCACCAAGCTGGGCGGCGCCACGGCCGTGCGCGAGACCGATCGCGGCATTGAATTCATCGGCATCTGCTCGTCGCGCGAGGTTTCCGACGACAAGGCGGCCCAGATGGTGTTCCAGAGCGAAGGCAGCGACAAGAACGCCGACGAGCTCTCGGCCAAATATGTCGAAGAGCTGAAGGCGAAAGCCAAGATCGTTACGCGCTGAACCGGCCCAGCCGTGCGTGAGACAGAGCTTCCGCTGGCGCTGAGCGTCGGCGATCCATCCGGCGTCGGTCCGGAAATCGCCATTGCCGCGTGGCAGAGCGCCCGCGGTTCCGGTGCCGCGCCCTTCTATCTTCTCGCCGATCCGGCGCTGATTGCCGCGCGGGCGCGCCGGCTCGGCGCGGCGGTGGCAATCGCCGAGACGGTGCCGGCCCAAGCAGCTGGTGTCTTTCAACACGCCTTGCCCGTGGTGCCGCTGGCGGCCCACTTCACCGACGATCCCGGCCGGCCCGACCCGGCCAATGCCGCCGGCATCATCGAGGCCATCGATCGCGCCGTCGCCGACTGCCTTGCCGGTCACGCGGCCGCGGTCGTCACCTGTCCGATCGCGAAGAAGCCGCTTTACGATGCCGGCTTCGGCTTTCCCGGTCACACCGAATATCTGGCGCATCTGGCCTCGCTCCACACCGGCGGCACGGCGACGCCGGTGATGCTGATCGCCGGCCCCGAATTGCGCACCGTTCCTGTCACCATCCACATCGCGCTGGCCGAGGTGCCGAAGACGCTGACGACGGAGCTGATCGTTGCCATCGCGCGCATCACCGCCGGCGATCTTGCACGCCGTTTCGGCATCGCCAGGCCGAGGCTCGCGCTTGCCGGCCTCAATCCGCATGCCGGCGAAAGCGGCGCCATGGGGACAGAGGACGAGCGCATCATTCGTCCTGCGGTCGACATGTTGCGGGCGCAAGGCATCGATGCCTTCGGGCCGCTGCCGGCCGATACGATGTTTCATGCGCGCGCCCGCGCCGGCTACGACGTGGCGGTCTGCATGTACCATGACCAGGCGTTGATCCCGGCCAAGGCGCTGGCCTTCGACGAGGCCGTCAACGTCACGCTTGGCCTGCCGTTCATCCGCACCTCGCCCGATCACGGCACAGCCTTCGACATCGCCGGCAAGGGCATCGCACGTCCCGACAGCCTGATCGCGGCGCTGAAGCTGGCCCGCCGGCTGGCCGATACCGGCGCAAAGCCCGCAGCTGCATGAGCCAAAAATCATGAGCCCAAATCATGAGCCCAAAATTCATGAGCATTGACGGGCTGCCGCCGCTGCGCGAGGTGATCGAGCGCCATGGACTGCAGGCAAAGAAGGCGCTTGGCCAGAATTTCCTGCTCGACCTCAATTTGACCGGCAAGATCGCGCGGGTCGCCGGCGACCTCAGCGACAGCACGGTGATCGAGGTCGGCCCCGGCCCCGGCGGGCTGACCAGGGCGCTGCTCTCTGCCGGTGCCCGTCGCGTCGTCGCCATCGAGCGCGACGAACGCTGCCTGGCGGCCTTGGCCGAGGTCTCCAACCACTATCCGGGCCGGCTCGAGGTGATCAGCGGCGACGCGCTGAAGACGGATTTTGCCGCTCTTGCCAATGCCGCGTCACAAGGCGGTGGCCCGGTGAGGATTGCCGCCAACCTGCCCTACAATATCGGCACCGAGCTGTTGATCCGTTGGCTGACCATGGCGGACTGGCCGCCCTTCTATCAATCGATGACGCTGATGTTCCAGCGCGAGGTGGCCGAGCGCATTGTCGCCGGTGCCGGCGGCGATGCTTATGGCCGGCTCGGCGTGCTGGCGGGCTGGCGGACCGAGGCGAGGATCGCCTTCGACGTGCCGCCTCAAGCGTTCACGCCGCCCCCCAAGGTAACGTCCTCGGTGGTGCATCTGGTGCCGCGCGCCAACCCTTTGTCAACCGACGTGAAAAAACTCGGCCGCGTCACCGAAGCCGCTTTCGGCCAGCGCCGGAAGATGCTGCGGCAGAGCGTGAAGAGCCTGGGTGGCGAGGCACTGCTGACGCGCGCCGGCATCGATCCGACCCGGCGTGCGGAGACGCTCAGCGTCGAGGAATTCGTGCGGCTGACAAACGCGGTTTGACCGGCGGCGCTGGCGCGGCCGTGGACCCAAATCGCATCCTGTGTGACAGCGACGACAAGCAGCATATAGCGGCATGCAGTTGCCGGTGAGTCGCCGAGCGTGATATTGTCGTCATATGAAAAAGAGTACCTTAAGCCACCGGCCGACCCAAAATGGCCAGTTTGTGCTGACCAGCGGCAGGGGCGAAAAAATCAGCGCGGTTGAAGGCTTGAAGCTATCGCAACGTATGGGCTTCATTCTGAAGGAAGCCGTGAGCGCGGCCTGAGCGGAGATGAGCGCAGGGCGCTTATCAAGGACCAAGTAACCCGCAAGAAGTAGGATCGGCAGGTGGTCTATGCCGCTGAACATGATCCGCTGTGCTACCCAGGCACGACCGTTCTCCGCAACAGGCTGAATATCAAAGACCAGGCCCTACTCGATGAATTCGAGTTGGCACTTTTCCTGACCAGGCGACGAACATATCCCCGCAGGCCGTCTGGATTTCGAGCACTACAAGGCTGTCCATCATCACCTGTTCCAGGACGTTTATGAATGGGCGGGAGAGGTTCGCGCCATCCGCATCGGCAAGGGGGGCAACTGGTTCTGCTATCCTGAGTATATCAACCAGGAAATGCATAGAATTTTCGGCGAACTCGCCGACGGTGATTATCTCTGCGAACTCGACCTCGACGCCTTCGCCGTTCGGGCCGCGCATGTTTTGGCCGAAATCAATGCCGTCCACCCGTTTCGCGAAGGCAACGGCCGCAATGCTGATGGAGAATGCGGGATTCCCATTCAGTGCCGATATGCTCGGTCGCGAAAACGTCCTGAATGCGATGATTGAGAGCTTTGCCGGCGAGGAAACCCCATTGGCAGAACTCATAAAAGATATCGCCAGCCAGTAACAGATGCCCACAGCGTCATATTGCCAGATCGTTTGCCAAAGACGCCTTCATGGGGACAGCCGGCCATCGGGGAACGACAGCTGCCTATTCCGTCTTCTCGTCCAGCAACCCCGAGACGAATTCGAACAGCCCGGGCCGGCGGTCGCGCCGCAGCCTTTCCGCCGTCACGATGCCACGCACTTCGGCGAAGGCGCGGTCGAGATCGTCGTTGACGATGACAAAGTCATATTCCTTCCAGTGCTCGATCTCGTTGCGGGCGTTCTTCAGCCTGGTCTCGATCACGTGCTCCTGGTCCTCGGCGCGGCGCTTGAGGCGCGACTTCAATTCCTTCATCGACGGCGGCAGGATGAAGATCGAGACGATGTCGGCGCGCATCTTCTCCTTGAGCTGCTGGGCGCCTTGCCAGTCGATGTCGAAGAGCATGTCACGGCCCTGCGCCAGCGCCAGTTCGGCCGGCTCGCGCGGCGTCGCGTAGCAATTGCCGTGCACCTCGGCCCATTCGAGCAATGCGTCGGAATCGCGCAGTCGCTCGAACTCGCGCGTGGTGCGGAAGTGATAGTGGACGCCCTCGATCTCCGAGCCGCGGCGTGGCCTGGTAGTCACCGAGACCGATAATTCCAGGCTGCCGTCGCTTTCCAGCAGGTTGCGCGCGATCGTCGACTTGCCGGCGCCCGACGGCGACGACAGAACCAGCATCAGCCCGCGGCGGCGAATGCGGGATCCGAGATCCCTGGCAACCATCGGCTCCTTGCCACCCATTCGGGTTTACTCCAGATTCTGGACCTGTTCGCGAAACTGGTCGACCACCGCCTTCAGTTCCAGCCCGATGGCGGTGACAGTGGCGGCGTTCGACTTGGAACACAGCGTATTCGATTCGCGGTTGAATTCCTGCGCCAGAAAATCGAGCTTGCGGCCGATGGCGCCGCCACTTGCCAGCAGCGCTCTGCCCGACGCCACATGCGTCTTCAGCCGGTCGATCTCTTCACGGATATCGGCCTTGGTGGCCAGGAACGCCGCTTCCATGTGCAGCCGGCCGGCATCGAGATTGGCCGACGCATCCATCAGCAGCCGCACGTGTTCGGCGATCCGCTCGCGGATTGCCGCCGGCTCGCGCGACGGGTCGGCCTCGGCTTGAAGCGTCAACGCTTCGATGGCGTCGATATGGCCGGAAAGCAGCGAACGCAGCGCTTCGCCCTCGCTCTGGCGTGCCTGCTCGAGGCCTGTAAGCGCCGTTTCCAGCGCCGACAGGATTGACGCGTCGAGTGCTGCCCGCACCTCCTCGGTTTCGCTGGTTTCAGGGATATCGAGCACGCCGCGCAGGGAAAGCAGACCGTCGGCAGTTGCCGGACCAACACCGAACTGGTCCTGCAGCCGCTTGGCCAAGCCCGCCAGATCCCTGAGGAAGGCTTCGTTGACCACTGGCTGCGCCTGCTGGCCGGCGGCGCGGCCGACGGTCAGCGTCGCCTGGAAATTGCCACGCGAAAAGCGCTTCTGCAGCGTCTGCCGCACAGTCGGTTCGAGCCGCTCGAAACCTTGCGGCAGCCGCAACCTGACCTCGACGCTCTTGCCGTTGACCGACTTGACCTCCCAGGCGATCGAGGCGCCGTCATGTTCGGCAACAGTGCGTGCAAATCCGGTCATGCTCTGCAAATTCATGATGCGGCTCGTGTCTCCCTGATGGTCCGATTCTAACAATTGCGCATGCGTTCGATATCACGGGCAGCGCGAATGTCAGAATCGCAATACCGGCAGGATGTTGATTTCCGCTGTCGTTTCGATCTCGCAGGGCTGAAATCGAGATGCAGAGGCACCCGAGCAAGACCGAAAACGCTTCGAACCGCGCTACTCGTTCAAAGCAGCAGCGCGTCCGCCTCTGTCCGCGTCGCTTAAGGTCGATCCGTCTGAAAGCGCCGGCCTGCTACTGGGCGGCACCCGTATCGCCGGCATCACCGCTGTCACCGGCGGCATCGCCACTTGCGTCACCGTTGTCGTCGCCATCCGCCGGCGCATCGGTCTGGCCCGGAGTCTTGGCGCCCTTGGCGGCGTCTTCAGCCTGCTTCTTCTGCAGTGCCCGGTAGCGGGCAACGTTCTCATTGTGCTCGGCAAGCGTGGTGGCAAAGACGTGGCCGCCGGTGCCGTCGGCGACGAAATAGAGATCATCGGTCTTCGACGGGTTGGCGACGGCTTCGAGCGCGGCGCGACCGGGATTGGCGATCGGCGTCGGCGGCAGGCCATTGATCAGATAGGTGTTGTAAGGCGTCTGTTTCTGGATGTCAGATTGATAAATCGGCCGGTCGGCGGGTTTGCCCTTGCCGCCGAACAGGCCGTAAATGATGGTCGGATCGGATTGCAGCCGCATGCCCTTGGCAAGACGGTTGAGGAAGACGGCGGCAACGCGCGAGCGCTCGTCGCCCCGGCCGGTTTCCTTTTCGACGATCGAGGCCAAGATGACGAAGTCGTCGACATTGGCCAGAGGCAGGTCGGGCGCGCGCCGCTGCCAGACCTCGTCGATCAGCTTCTTCTGGTCGGCCAGCAGCTTGTCGACCATCTGTTGGCGCGTGGCGCCGCGGGTAAAGCGCAGCGTGTCGGTGGCGAGGCTGCCCTCAGCCGGCTTGGCGGCCGGCATGTCGCCGGTCAGCGCATCCTGCTCGGCGATGCGCTGCAGCGCCTGCTCGACCGTCAGGCCCTCGGGAATGGTCAGCGAATACATCACCGACTTGCCGCTCTTCAGAAGCTCCATGATGTCGCGCATGGAGGCGCGCGGCTTTATCTCGTATTCGCCTGCCTTCAGCGCTGAATCATTGCCATAGACCCGCACGGCGATGCGGAAGATGCGGGCATCGCTGATCAGCCCACGCCGTTCGAGCTGGTCGGCAATATCCTGGACGCCGGTGCTCGGCTTGACCAGGAAGGTGTCGCCGGCCACCGACGGGCCCGGTTCGTTGAATGCCTGCTTGCCGAAATAGAGCGAAACGCCGGCGGCGAGGATCATCAACATCACCGCGGAGATGACGAAGTTCATGAACACGACGACTTGGCTGCGCGAGGCGCGCGAGCGCTTTGGTGGTGGTGTGCCGGCTTCCGGGCGCAAAGCTTCGGCCGCGGTCTTCGGCACGATCGGGCCGGTCTGCTGGTTTTGTCCGAATTGTCCGCTGCCGCCCGGATTGGTGTTCATTAGCGCCCTACCATCTGATCTCTTAGAGCGACCATGCGCCCGATTGGACGCACAGCGTGCCCTAACATTTCAAGCCTACGCATCGTGCTTTTAAAAAAAGCGCCTTCGGTTTCAGGCCGATGCGACGAATCCCCAGCGGCAGAGTAGGCTTGAATATGGCAAAATTGACGACAGACCGCTGGCGCGCCGGTCGATACCGCAATCAGCCTGTATAACGCTGGAATACCAGCGAAGCGTTGGTGCCGCCGAAGCCGAAGGAGTTGGACAGCGCCACGTCGACCTGGCGATGCCGTGGCGTGTTCGGAACAAGATCGATCGCGGTTTCGCGTTCCGGGTTGTCAAGATTGATGGTGGCTGGCGCGATGTTGTCTCTGATAGCGAGGATCGAAAAGATCGCCTCGGCGGCGCCCGCGGCACCCAGGAGATGGCCGATCGACGACTTGGTCGACGACATCGAGATTTTCGAGGCGGCGTTGCCGACCAGCCGCTCGACGGCGCCGAGTTCGATCGTGTCGGCCATGGTCGAGGTGCCGTGCGCGTTGATGTAGTCGACGTCGGCGGGCGTCAGCTTGGCCCGGTTCAGCGCCGCCGTCATGCAGCGGAAGGCGCCGTCGCCGTCTTCGGCCGGTGCAGTGATGTGATAGGCATCGCCGGTCAGGCCGTAGCCGGTGACCTCGGCATAGATCTTGGCGCCGCGCGCCTTGGCGTGTTCGAGTTCTTCCAGCACGACGACCCCGGCGCCCTCGCCCATGACGAAGCCGTCACGGTCGCGGTCATAGGGACGCGAGGCCTTCTCAGGCGTGTCGTTGCGGTCGGTGGACAGTGCCCGGCAAGCAGCGAAGCCGGCAAGCGATAGTCTGGTCACCGGCGATTCCGCGCCGCCGGCCAGCATCACGTCGGCATCGCCGAAGATGATCAGCCGGGCGGCATCGCCAATGGCGTGCGCGCCGGTCGAGCAGGCGGTGACGACGGCGTGGTTGGGGCCTTTCAGCCCATGCCGGATCGATACCTGGCCAGATACCAGGTTGATAATGTTGCCGGGAATGAAGAATGGACTGATACGGCGCGGTCCGCGCTCTTTCAGGATGATAGCGTTCTCGGCGATGCCCTCGAGGCCGCCAATGCCGGAGCCGATCATGACGCCGGTGGCGCAGCGCTCGGCTTCGGTGCTGGGCTCCCAGCCGGAATCCTTCAGCGCTTCGTCGGCGGCCGCAATCCCGTAAAGGATGAAGTCGCCGATCTTGCGCAGTTCCTTGGGCTCGAGCACGGCTTCGGGATTGAGCGTGCCGTTGGTGCCGTCACCGCGAGGAATGACGTGGGCGATCTTGCAGGCAAGATCTTCCACTTCGAACTCGGTGACGCGCTTGGCGGCGCTGCGGCCGGTCAGAAGTTCCTTCCAGCTGTGCTCGAAGCCCATGCCGAACGGCGAAACCAGGCCAAGGCCCGTGACGACGACACGCCTCATCGCAGGTCCTCCCCGGTGATGACTGCGGATAGTGTCAGGCCGAAGCCTTGTCGATGTACTTCACGGCATCGCCGACGGTCAGGATGGTCTCGGCCGCATCGTCCGGAATCTCGACGCCGAACTCTTCTTCGAACGCCATGACGAGTTCGACCGTGTCGAGGCTGTCCGCGCCCAGATCATCGATGAAGCTCGCCTGCTCCGTCACCTTGTCGGCATCGACGCCAAGATGTTCGATGACGATCTTCTTGACGCGCTCTGCGGTGTCACTCATTTGGGGCATCCTCGTCTTTTGTTTGTCTGTCTTCGTTAGCGGGCAGAATGCCGCTAATCAAGCTGAAAGATGGTCCTGCCGGAAACGCAACGATGCCGGACCGGTTTTTGCCCGAACCGCCGGGTTGCGGGCCGCATTACACGAAAAATGGCCGAGGTCCAAGGCGAAATGGTCTCTTTTCACAAGCCGGCCATGTCTTCTTATCACCCGGCAATATCCCGTCAGATCATGGCCATGCCACCGTTGACATGGATGGTCTGGCCGGTGACGTAGGCTGCCTCGTTGGAGGCGAGATAGGCGACGGCCGACGCCACTTCAACACTCGTGCCCATGCGGCGCGTCGGGATCGCGGCCATTATCGCGTCTTTCTGCTTGTCGTTGAGCTTGTCGGTCATGGCCGATTCGATAAAGCCCGGGGCGACGCAGTTGACGGTGATGTTGCGGGTGGCGATCTCCTGCGCCAGCGACTTGGAAAAGCCGATCATGCCGGCCTTGGAGGCGCAATAATTGGTCTGGCCAGGATTGCCGGTGACGCCGACCACCGAGGTGATGTTGATGATGCGGCCATGGCGGCGGCGCATCATCGGATGGGTCAGCTCGCGGGTCAGCCGGAACACTGCGGTGAGGTTCACCTCCAGCACGCTGTCCCAATCCGCGTCCGCCATGCGCACGAACAGGCCGTCCTTGGTGATGCCGGCATTGTTGACCAGTATGTCGACGCCTTCGAGTTCGGCTTCGGCCTTCTGGCCAAGCGCCTTGACCACGTCACGGTCGGCAAGATTGGCCGGGAACAGCTTTACCCGGTCGCCGAGTTCGCCGGCCAGGGTCTCCAGTTTCTCGATGCGGGTGCCGTGCAGGCCGACAATGGCGCCTTGCGCATGCAGCACCCGGGCAATCGCCTCGCCAATGCCGCCCGATGCGCCGGTGACGAGCGCCTTGCGGCCGGTCAGTTCGAACATTTTCGTCTCCTGATCTTAAGAGAACACCCTTCCCACGGGAGGGGTTGAATCGCCAGTGGATTATGCAAGCGCGGCCAGCGCCGCCTCGACTTCGGCCGGCGTGCCGACGGCCGATGTGGCGATGTCGCGGTTGATCCGCCGCGCCAGGCCCGACAGCACCTTGCCGGCGCCGATCTCATAGAGCGTGGCGACGCCATTGGCGCCGAACCACTCCACCGTTTCGCGCCAGCGCACGCGGCCGGTGATCTGCTCGACCAGGCGGCGCGCGATCTCGTCGGGGTCGCTGGTCGGGACTACAGTGACGTTGGAGACGACGGGCACCACCGGTGCATTCTTGGTCACCCCGGCCAGCGCCTCGCGCATGACATCGGCCGCCGGCGCCATCAGCGCCGAATGGAAGGGGGCCGAGACCTGCAGCATCAGCGCCCGCTTGGCGCCCTTTTCGGTGCACAGTTTCGCGGCGAGTTCCACCGCTGCCTTGGCGCCGGAGATCACCAGCTGGCCGCCGCCATTGTCGTTGGCGATCTGGCAGACCTTGCCGGATCCCGTTGCGGCCTCGGTGCAAGCGGCTTCGACGTCGGGCTGTTCCAGTCCGATGATCGCCGCCATGGCGCCCTCGCCGGCCGGCACCGCCGCCTGCATGGCGTTGCCGCGGATGCGCAGCAGCCGGGCGGCATCGGCGACCGAAACGAAACCGGCCGCGGCAAGGGCGGAATATTCGCCGAGCGAATGACCGGCAACGTAGGCAACCTTGTCCTTCAGCGAAAAGCCGCGCGCTTCCAGCGAGCGGATTCCCGCCAGCGAGACCGCCATCAGCGCCGGCTGGGCATTGGCAGTCAGGGTCAGCGCCTCTTCCGGGCCTTCCCAGATCAGTTTCGACAGCTTTTCGCCCAACGCATCATCGACTTCCTCGAACACCCTGCGTGCCTCGGGGAAGGCGTCGGCGAGGTCCTTGCCCATGCCGACAGCCTGGCTGCCCTGTCCCGGAAAGGTGAATGCGACGGCCATTTGGGCGCTCTCCAGCGGCTGATTTTTCCTGCCTGTGACGCAAGGCGGACCGTCAAGTCAAGCCCGGAGGCGGCATTTCCGCTCTCGCTTGAACCGGAGCTGACCTCGAGTCCCTGTTCCCAAAGGCTTTTCGCCGATCACACCTGATGAAAACCGCTCACGAATCGTTTGCTGGCTCTTCTTATTTTCGCCACAGGCGCTAGCTTTTGCATGACAGTTCTATGACAGAACGGTGGCGCGAGTGGAAATGCGCGTTGCTTGGGCCGGGGGAAGAGACGTGGCTAGGATCAGGAAGGGCGCGGCCGTATCCGCGCCACAGTTCTTGGAAGACGATCCGTCCACCGGCTACCTGCCGGGGCGCAGATGGCCGGTCATCCGCTACGGTCTGGTCACGCTGCTTGCCTCCGCCATCCTGGTGTTCGCCATCGAATGGATCGTGCGCGGCGACTTCTTCGGCACAGTCGACTTCTTCCTGCAGCCATTCAAGCCGGGCTGGACCACCATCATTGTCTTTGCATTGGTGCTGATGGGACTGGACGCCGTGCTTGGCCGCAGTCACCAGAGCCTGATGATCGTGGCGCCGCTGACGCTGGCGCTGGCCTTTGTCGGGCATCAGAAGTCGCATTATCTCGGCGATCCGCTCTACCCAACCGATTTTCTTTATTCGCGCCAGATCATGGCACTGATGCCGCTCCTGGTGCGCGAGCGGCCCTGGACGGCGCTCGCCATGGCGGTCGGCATCGTCGCCGGCCTGTCGCTGCTGATCTATGGCTGGCGGTTGTGGCGCCGCAAGGTTCCGATCCTCAGCCGCAAAGGGCGGCTGGCGCGGCTGACGCTGGCAGTGCCGCTGCTCGCCTTCTTCGTCTCGATCATGGACTACGCCACCTTCTCATGGACCCGCGACCGGCTGCAGATCATCCCGATCATGTGGGACCAGAAGGAGAACTACGCCTCCAACGGGTTTGCGCTGGCCTTCGCGCTCAACGTGCCGATGGCGCATGTCTCGGCGCCGGCGGGCTATTCCGACAAGGCGATCGACGCTATCGACAGGCCTGCTGTGGCGGCCTCGGTACCGGATGAGAAACCCGACATCATCGTGGTGATGAGCGAATCTTTCTGGGATCCGACCAAGCTGCCCGGCGTCACAATCACGCCTGACCCGATCCCCAATGTGCGGGCGCTGCGTTCCGGCTATATGTTTTCGCCGGAATTCGGCGGCATGACCGCCAACATCGAATTCGAGGCGCTGACCGGCTTTTCCAATGCCTTCCTGCCGGCAGGCTCGATCCCCTACCAGCAATATGTGCGCACGCCGACGCCGTCGCTGGCGACCTTCCTGAAAAGCGAGGGCTACCGGGCGCGCGCCATCCATCCGGGCACCAACTGGTTCTGGAACAGAGGCGCCGTCTATGCCGATTTCGGTTTCAACGATTTCCGCTCGGAAGAGACGCTGCCGCCACTGGAAAAGCGCGGGCCGCTGGCTTCCGATGCGTCGATGACCGACGAGATCATCGCAGAGGCCGACGCCAGCGAGCGGCCGGTGTTCTTCTTCGCCGTCAGCCTGCAGAACCACGGTCCCTACGAGCCGTACCGCTATTACAATCCGACCCACAAGGTCGCGGCGCCGATCAGCACATGGGCGCGGGAATCGCTGCTCAGCTATGCCGAAGGCTCCGCCGATGCCGATCGCGGCCTCGAGCGGCTGATCGAATGGGCGAAGAAGCGCGACCGGCCGACGGTCATCGCCTTCTTCGGCGACCATCTGCCGCCGCTCGGCCCCGTCTATGTCGAAACCGGTTACCTGAAGGACAATGTCGCGCCGCGCAAGGAACCGACGCCGGCGGCGGCACTGGAGCATCATCAGACGCCGCTGGTCATCTGGTCTAACCGCACCGGTCCGGCGCAGGATATGGGCGCCGTGAGCCCGGCCTTCCTGCCCTACCACATCCTGACAACGGCCGGGATCACGCACCCCTACTACACCGGCTTCCTGGGCGCGCTGCGCGAACGCTATCGCGTCGTCGACCGCAATCTGCTTTTGACACCGTCAGGTGAGGCCACGCCGGACTGGGCGCGGCAGAAGGACGTCGATCCGGCGATCAACGATTACCGCCTGCTGCAATACGACATGATGTTCGGCAAGCGTAAGGCGGCTCCGGACTTCTTCCCCGAAACGATCAACGGTGGTACCCCGCATACGAGTTGATGCCTGGTCTTTATCCAACCCTGCGACGCCAGGACGCTGTCCGGAGCATGCGTTACCCTTGCCTTCCAGCCAAATTGCTATATAGACGCCCGCAATCTGCCGGTCCTTGCTGGGGGCTGAACGGAGGGCCGGAGGTTTTACCCAAAACCTTCGTGTGAGGCCAGAAGCGCTTCCGCCTCCCGTGTCTCCGCTCTCGACCGTCTCGAAATGCTCCTTTCTTCCCCGCCCCTTCGGGATCAGCGGGTCAGAGAAGTTGCAGAGGCTTTTGCCGCGAGGATCCGGGAGAGAAACGAAGAAAGGCACTGAACCACTATGGCTCTATACGAACATGTGTTCCTTGCCCGGCAGGACCTCTCGCAGCAGCAGGTCGATGCGCTTGTCGAACAGTACAAGGGCGTCATCTCCGCAAATGGCGGGTCCGTCGGCCGGGTCGAGAACTGGGGACTGAAGTCCCTCACCTACCGGGTCAACAAGAACCGGAAGGCTTACTACACGCTTATGGACCTCAACTGCCCGCCGGCAGCGCTCAACGAGATGGAGCGCCAGATGGGCCTGTCCGAGGACGTGCTGCGTTTCCTGACCGTCAAGGTCGAGGCGCATGAGGAAGGCCCGTCGGCCATGATGCAGAAGCGCGAAGAGCGCTCGGAACGCGGCGGCTTCGGCGACCGCGACCGTGGTGATCGTGGTCCGCGCTCGTTTGGCGACCGTGACCGCGGCGACCGTGGCGATCGTCCGCCGCGCTCATTTGGCGACGCCGGTGGCGATCGTGGTCCGCGCCGTCCGCGCGAAGGCGTTGAAGGAGGTGCAGAATAATGGTCGACATCAATCAGATCCCGACCCGGCGCCCGTTCCATCGCCGCCGCAAGACCTGCCCGTTCTCCGGCGCCAATGCGCCCAAGATCGACTACAAGGACGTGCGTCTTCTGCAGCGCTACATTTCCGAGCGCGGCAAGATCGTGCCGTCGCGCATCACCGCCGTCAGCCAGAAGAAGCAGCGCGAACTCGCCAAGGCGATCAAGCGCGCCCGCTTCCTCGGCCTGCTGCCCTACGTGGTTCGCTAAGATCTCCGAAGCAGGCGGTTCGCCGCCTGCTTCCTTCTCCCACGGCGACGGGCGCCGCAGGGGTAATTTGATGATGCATGTCGTTGTCCCAAAACCGGGACCACTCTTGGCGACATGCATTGAAATCCCGAGTTGAGGTGAAAAGCCTCTAACTGCCGCGACAGGCAGGACAGCGACACCGGCGCCAAGGCGCTCAGAGCTTCCTGACCTGTTCCATTCAATTCGGCGCCGATCCCGCGGTCGGTGCCCAGACGAAGGAACAAAACCATGCAAGTGATTCTTCTCGAACGCGTTTCCCGCCTCGGCCAGATGGGCGATACCGTCAAGGTCAAGGACGGCTTTGCCCGCAACTTCCTCTTGCCGCAGGGCAAGGCGCTGCGCGCCAACGAAGCCAACAAGAAGAAGTTCGAAGGGCAGCGCGCGCAGCTCGAAGCCCGCAACCTCGAGCGCAAGTCGGAAGCCAGCCAGGTTGCCGAAAAGCTCGACGGCAAGAGCTTCATCGCCGTGCGTTCGGCCGGCGAGACAGGCCAGCTCTACGGTTCGGTGTCGACCCGCGACATCGCCGACCTGCTGACCGCCGAAGGGTTCTCGGTCAACCGCAACCAGATCCAGCTCAACCAGCCGATCAAGACCATCGGCGTCACCAATGTGGCGATTGCGCTGCATCCGGAAGTCGAGGTCACCATCAGCCTCAACATCGCCCGCACGGCCGACGAAGCCGAGCGCCAGGCCAAGGGCGAGACGCTGACCACCGCCGAAGCCATCTATGGCGATGACATCAACGACAACGCACGGCCGGAGAACTTCTTCGACCCGAACACCGAGTTCGAAGGCGGCGAAGAAGACAACGCCTGATCCCGCACTGGGCCTGATCGGGAAGCGAGGGAGCAGCGCTCCAATCACTTCCTCGTCATCCAGCCTTTCTGGACCAATGCCCGGGCCTCTCGCCCGGGCATTTTTGTGCCAAATGGAACTTTTCGAACCCCTATATATTGTTGCAGAATTGGTCCGCCAGTCTGACCGTGAGGGGACATTTGGTGATGAATATTCTGTTGAAGCGCGTTCTCGACCGCCTGGTGCGTACGGGCAATCTGAAAGTCACCGGGCCGAAGGGCTCGACAGTGGTTTTCGGCGACGGCAGCGGCGAGCCGGTGCATATGCACATCAAGACCGCGCATGCCGAGCGCGCCATTACCTTCGATCCGATGCTGGCCGTGCCGGAAGCCTACATGGACGGCGAACTCGACATCATCGAGGGCGGCGTACTGGGTATGATGCGCATCGCCTTCCAGAACATGGGCAGCGGCGGTATCGACGCCACCTGGTCGAAGGCCATCGAGGGTCTGCGCCACGCCTTTCGCCGCCTGCAGCAGATCAACACCGCATCACGGGCGCGCCGCAACGTGCAGCGCCACTATGATTTGTCGGGTGACCTCTACCGGCTCTTCCTCGACGACGACATGCAGTATTCCTGCGCCTATTTCGAACAGCCGGACATGACGCTCGACGAGGCGCAGATGGCCAAGAAACGCCATATCGCCGCCAAGCTCAGGCTGAAGGCCGGCCAGACCGTGCTCGATATCGGCTCCGGCTGGGGTGGGCTCGGCCTCTATCTCGCCAAGGCTTTCGATGTCGACGTCCAAGGCGTGACGCTGTCGACCGAGCAGCACGGCGTCGCCACCGACCGGGCGCATGCGCAAGGCTTGCAGGACCGCGTGCATTTCGACCTCAAGGACTACCGCGAACTCAACGAACGCTTCGACCGCATCGTCTCGGTCGGCATGTTCGAGCATGTCGGCGTCAACCACTTCCGCACCTTCTTCGACAAGTCGGCGACGTTGTTGAAGCCCGACGGCGTCATGCTCTTGCACACGATCGGCCGCTCCGGCGTGCCGTGGGCGACCAGCGCCTTCATCCGCAAGTACATTTTTCCGGGCGGCTACATTCCCTCGCTGTCGGAGGTGATGCCGGCGATCGAGAAGTCGGGCCTTGTGGTCACCGACATCGAGATTCTGCGGCTGCACTATGCCGATACGCTGAAGCATTGGGGCCAGCGCTTTGCCGCCAACCGCGACAAGGCCAAGGCCATCTATGACGAGCGCTTCTGCAGGATGTGGGAGTTCTATCTGGCGGCTTCGGAAGCCGCCTTCCGCTGGCAGGATCTGGTCATCTTCCAGATCCAGATCGCCAAGAAGAACGACACGCTGCCGATGACGCGCGACTACATGGCCAAATGCGAAAAGGCGCTGGAAATGCGAGAAATGGGGCATCGTCAGGAGACGGCGGCCGTCGAGCCTGCTGTCGCCAGGTCCGTTGCTGTCAGGTCCGTTGCGGCCAAGCCAGCGCGCCGTCGCAAGGTGGCGGATCGCGAATAACGCCTCGATTGCGATTGCCGCTTGCCATTGACGGCTCTGACACTGAAAAAGGTCTCGTTCTCGAGAGACCTTTTTTAATGACCTGCCTGCCCACCATCGCCACCACCCTTGTCGAGTTCGCCGGCGCCTCGGTGCTCGCGCCACGCGGCGCCTGAGCGTGGAACTCCCCGCTTCGCTGCGACAAGGCGTCGAGCGCCTGCTCGAAACGACACCGCTGGCGGTGCTGCGCCAGGCGGCGAAGACGCTGTCTGACCGCTACCGCGCCGAATTGCGCGACGGGCGCCTGCACATGGCCGAAGAGATGGCGGTAAAAGCCTATCTGGCGACGCGGCTGCCGGCGACCTACGCGGCGGTACGGGCCGGTCTCGACGAACTCGCCTATGCGCGGCCCGATTTCCAGCCAACGAGCTTGCTCGATGTCGGCGCCGGTCCTGGCACGGTGCTTTGGGCCACTACAGACCTGTGGCCCGACCTCGAAGAGGCGGTTCTGGTTGAAGCAAGCGCCGCGGTGCGCAAGGTTGGCCAGTCGCTCGCCCTTGATACCATCGCCACCAGGATGGACTGGCGCGCCGGCGACGTGACCATCGACCTTGCCGATCTCAAGCCTGCCGATCTGGTCACCTGCGCCTATGTGCTGGACGAGATCGCGCCGGCATCGCTGCCGAAGCTTGTCGGCCGGCTCTGGCAGTTGACCGGCGACACACTGCTGATCGTCGAGCCCGGCACACCGGCCGGCTGGCAGCGCATCCTGGCAGTGCGCAGGCAATTGCTGGAGGCCGGGGCGCATGTGCTGGCGCCTTGTCCGCATGAGGCGCCCTGCCCGCTTGAGCCCCCCGACTGGTGTCATTTTTCGCGCCGCGTCGCCCGCTCGCGCCTGCATCGCCTGGCCAAGGACGCCGACGTGCCGTGGGAGGACGAGAAATTCATCTACGTCGCGGCTTCGCGGCAACCCGCGCCTGCACGTCAGCCGCGCGTGATTGCGCCGCCGAAATCGGGCTCCGGCAAGGTGCTGCTCAAACTGTGCCAGCCGGATGGCGGCGCCGGCGAGACACTTTTCACCAAGCGCGAGGGCGAGTTGTTCAAGGCAGCGCGGCGACTGGACTGGGGCGATACATTGGACGGAAGAAGCGGATAATCACCGAGATTGTTCTTGCTCTGTTCCAACGACTCGGATAAAAGTCAGCGCCTTTCTGAGTCAACCGGAATCGGGGCGCGGAAACACTCTTCTGTGGACGGTTTGCCGCCCCTGTGAACAACGGGGCATCGAGGTTGATTGGTCGTGCGGTGATGCAGAAAGGTCAGCACCGATTTATCTCGTTCTGATATCGAGAAGCCGGGATCAAAATCGGGGACATCATGGCAGAGGCAGCGCGAAAATTCGGCGTGGCGGAGCAGCAACCGCTTTATCGTGAAGCGCCGAACAACATCGAGGCCGAGCAGGCGCTGCTCGGCGCCATCCTCGTCAACAACGATGCCTTCTACCGCGTCTCCGACTTCCTCAAGGCCGGCCATTTCTACGAGCCGCTGCACCGGAAAATCTTCGAGGTCGCGGCCGAGCTCATCCGCATGGGCAAGGTGGCGACGCCGATCACGCTGAAAACCTTCCTGCCGGCCGACGAGAAGGTCGGCGACATGACGGTGGCGCAATATGTGGTTCGTCTGGCGGTCGAAGCCGTCACCGTCGTCAATGCCACCGATTATGGCCGCGCCATCTACGATCTGGCCACGCGCCGGGCACTGATTACCGTCGGCGAGGACATGGTCAACATCGCCTATGACGCGCCGGTCGACATGGCGCCGTCCGAACAGATCGAGGATGCCGAGCGGCGGCTGTTCGAACTGGCCGAAACCGGCCGCTATGATGGCGGCTTCGAGAGCTTCACCGACGCGGTCAAGACCGCCGTCGACATGGCCAACGCCGCCTATATGCGCGACGGCCATTTGTCGGGCCTCGCCACCGGCATGCGCGATCTCGACCGCCGCATGGGTGGCCTGCAGGCGTCGGATCTGATCATCATTGCCGGCCGTCCGGGCATGGGCAAGACGTCGCTCGCCACCAACATCGCCTTCAACATCGCCGAGATGTATGAGCCGGCGCAGCAGGCCGACGGCTCGTTCAAGGCAGCCAATGGCGGCGTCGTCGGCTTCTTCTCGCTGGAAATGTCGTCCGAGCAGCTCGCCACCCGCATCATTTCCGAACAGACGGAAATTTCGTCGTCAAAAATCCGCCGCGGCGAGATTTCAGAGATGGATTTCGAAAAGCTGGTCGCCTGCTCGCAGACCATGCAGAAGATCCCGCTGTTCATCGACCAGACCGGCGGTATCTCGATCGCGCAGCTGTCGGCGCGGGCGCGGCGGCTGAAGCGTCAGCGCGGCCTCGACCTCATCGTCATCGACTATATCCAGCTGATGCAGGGGTCGAGCGCGAAATCGTCGCAGAACCGGGTGCAGGAAATCACCGAGATCACCACCGGCCTCAAGGCGCTGGCCAAGGAACTCTCCGTTCCGATTATCGCGCTGTCGCAGCTGTCGCGTCAGGTCGAAAGCCGCGAAGACAAACGCCCGCAGCTGTCCGATCTTCGCGAATCCGGTTCGATCGAGCAGGACGCCGACGTGGTGATGTTCGTCTATCGCGAGGAATATTATCTGAAGAACCGCGAGCCGAAGCCCGGCACCGATGAATACATCAAGTGGGAACACGAGATGAACGAGATGCGCGGCAAGGCCGAAGTCATCGTCGCCAAGCAGCGCCACGGCCCGACAGGTTCGGTGAGCCTCGCCTTCCATGGCGAGTTCACACGGTTTTCCGACCTCGCCGAAGAGCATCATATTGCGGAGAGGTTCGAGTAGCTTTTTGGCCTACCGCAGCGCTCCGTCACACCCCCCTCTGTCCTGCCGGACATCTCCCCCGCAAGGGGGGAGATTGGCTATCGTCGCTGCTTTCGCCAATCCCCAACGTCGCAAGATGAGCGCCATTCGCAAAGCTGCTGATCTCCCCCCTTGCGGGGGAGATGGCCGGCAGGCCAGAGGGGGGTGTGCAAGATCACCCTCCTTCGGTCATTTGCAGGCAGCATCACTCCATGGCTAAATCGCGCGTCCAGTTCATCTGCCAGAATTGCGGGTCGGTGCATCAGCGCTGGGCCGGCAAATGCGATGCCTGCGGCGAGTGGAACACACTGGTCGAGGAAGGCACGTCCGGCGGCATCGGCTCGGGACCGGCCAACACGCGCAATGCGCGCAAGGGCCGCGCCGTGGTGCTGACCAGCCTGTCCGGTGACATCGAGGATGCGCCGCGGATCATCTCCGGCATTGGCGAACTCGACCGCGCCACCGGCGGCGGCTTCGTGCGCGGCTCGGCGCTGTTGGTCGGCGGCGATCCCGGCATCGGCAAGTCGACGCTTTTGACCCAGGCCGCGGCCGCACTCGCGTCAAAGGGCCACCGCATCGTCTATGTCTCGGGCGAAGAGGCTGTCGCGCAGATCCGGCTGCGGGCGCAGCGGCTTGGCGTCGCCGACACGCCGGTCGAACTTGCCGCCGAGACCAATGTCGAGGATATCCTGGCAACAATAGCCGACGGCAAAAGGCCGGACCTCGTCATCCTCGATTCCATCCAGACGCTGTGGACCGACATGGCCGACTCGGCGCCCGGCACCGTCACCCAGGTGCGCGCCTCGGCGCAAGCGATGATCCGCTACGCCAAATCCACCGGTGCTGCCATCGTGCTGGTCGGCCATGTCACCAAGGAAGGCCAGATCGCCGGTCCGCGCGTCGTCGAGCACATGGTCGACGCCGTTCTCTATTTCGAAGGCGAAGGCGGCCATCACTACCGCATCCTGCGCACGGTGAAGAACCGGTTTGGGCCGACCGACGAGATCGGCGTCTTCGAGATGTCGGACAAGGGCTTGCGCGAGGTCGCCAATCCGTCGGAGCTGTTCCTCGGCGAACGCCACGCAAAATCGCCGGGTGCCGCGGTATTTGCCGGCATGGAAGGCACACGTCCGGTGCTGGTCGAGATCCAGGCGCTGGTGGCGCCGTCCACATTGGGCACGCCGCGCCGTGCCGTCGTCGGCTGGGACGGCGCACGGCTGTCGATGATCCTTGCCGTGCTCGAAGCCCATTGCGGCGTGCGCTTCGGCACCCACGATGTCTACCTCAACGTCGCCGGCGGCTACCGGATTTCCGAGCCGGCGGCCGATCTGGCGGTTGCCGCTGCACTGGTTTCGTCGCTCACCGGTCTTGCCCTTCCCGCCGATTGCGTCTATTTCGGCGAAATCAGCCTGTCGGGCGCAGTGAGGCCGGTTGCGCATGCGCAGCAGCGCCTTAAAGAGGCCGAAAAGCTGGGTTTTGGAAGTGCGGTTCTGCCCTTGGGCAGCGAGGAGGTTGTCGGGGGGATCGGGGCCGGCGCTTTCCAGCCGACCGAACTTGCCGATCTCGTCGCACGCATAGCCGGCTCACGGCGCAGCCGTGTCGACGTGGAAGATTGACGCGGCTCGCCCGAGCCGTGAAAGACAATCTGAGTGGGGCGAAAGACATGCCGATTACGCTGCTGGACGGAATTCTCGTCGGCTTCACCCTGGTCTCGGCGATGCTCGCCATGGTTCGCGGCCTGTCACGCGAAATCCTGTCCGTCGTGTCCTGGGCGGCTGCCGCCGCGGCGGCATTCTTCTTCTACAAGCCGGTGCTGCCTTACGTTCAGCCCTATGTCGAAAGCGACAAGATCGCCATGGCGGCATCCGCCGGCATCGTCTTCCTCATCGCGCTGATCGTCGTTTCCGTCATCACCATGAAGCTAGCCGACTGGATCATCGATTCCAGGATCGGCGCGCTCGACCGTACGCTGGGCTTCCTCTATGGCGCCGCGCGCGGCGTCCTCGTCGTCGCCGTGGCGCTGCTGTTCTTCAACTGGCTGGCCGGCGCCAAGGCCCCTGCCTGGATCGCCAACGCCAAGTCGAAGCCGCTGCTCGAGACCATCGGCGCCAAGCTGGAAAGCCTGCTGCCCGAAGATCCGGAAAACGCCATCCTGAAGAAGCTCAATCCGAATCAGCCGGCAGCCGAGACGCCTCCGGCGGCCGATGCACCGGCGGCGGATGCTCCGGCAACCGGTGACGATACGCCGGCGCCCGACGACGAGACCGACGCTCCGGCCGATAACGCACCCGCTGCTCCGGCTCCGGCCCCAGCCGCGCCGGCAAACTGATACGGACGGATGGTGCCTGACAGGCGCCATCCCGGCAGTTCCGGCCTGACTACGTTGCTTTCGCGGCGCTATCGCACTATATGGCCATTTTAGCGGAGCTTGAGCCCCATGGCAGTTTCGAAGGCAGACGCGGACGACGTGCTTTCCGCCGAAGCAGACGATCATTTCCACGACGAATGCGGGGTGTTCGGCATTTTCGGCCGGCAGGACGCTGCGGCCATCGTAACGCTAGGCCTGCATGCGCTGCAGCATCGCGGCCAGGAAGCGGCCGGCATCGTCTCCTATGACGGCACGCAGTTCCATGTCGAACGCCATGTCGGCCTGATCGGCGACACCTTCACCAAGCAGCACGTCATCGACAGCCTGCAAGGCAACCGTGCCATCGGCCACACGCGCTATGCCACGACCGGCGGCGCCGGCATGCGCAACATCCAGCCCTTCTTCGCCGAACTCGCCGATGGCGGCTTTGCCGTCGCCCATAACGGCAATCTCACCAACGCCATGACCGTGCAGCGCGCGCTGCAGAAGCAGGGCGCGATCTTCTCGTCGACCTCCGACACCGAGACGCTGCTGCATCTCGTTGCCACCAGCAAGGAACGCGATTTGAATTCGCGCTTCATCGACGCCGTGCGTCAGGTCGAAGGCGCTTTCTCGCTGGTCGCGATGACCTCCAAGAAGATGATCGGCTGCCGCGATCCGCTCGGCATCCGCCCGCTGGTGCTCGGCGACCTCGACGGCGCCTGGATCCTGGCCTCCGAAACCTGCGCGCTCGACATTATCGGCGCCCGCTTCGTGCGCGACCTGAAGCCCGGCGAAATGGTCGTGGTGACCTCGAAGGGCATCGAGAGCCTGTTCCCCTTCGAGCCGCAGAAGACCCGCTTCTGCATCTTCGAATATGTCTATTTCGCCCGCCCGGACTCCTCGGTCGAAGGCCGCAATGTCTACGAAGTGCGCAAGCGTATCGGCGCCGAATTGGCGCAGGAAAGCCCGGTCGAGGCCGATATCGTCGTGCCGGTGCCGGATTCCGGCACGCCGGCGGCAATCGGCTTTTCCCAGGCGGCAGGCATCCCCTTCGAACTCGGTATCATCCGCAACCACTATGTCGGCCGAACCTTCATCCAGCCCGGCGATTCGATCCGCCATATGGGCGTCAAGCTCAAGCACAACGCCAACCGCCGGATGATCGAGGGCAAGCGCGTGGTGTTGGTCGACGATTCGATCGTGCGCGGCACCACCAGCCAGAAGATCGTGCAGATGGTGCGCGACGCCGGCGCCAAGGAAGTGCACATGCGAATCGCCTCGCCGCCGACCAGCGCGTCGTGCTTCTACGGCGTCGACACGCCGGAGAAGTCGAAGCTGTTGGCATCGCGCATGTCGATCGAGGAAATGGCCGAGTTCATCCGTGTCGATTCGCTCGGCTTCCTCACCATTGACGGGCTCTACCGCGCCGTCGGCGAAGCCAGCCGCGACAATGAGCAGCCGCAATTCTGCGACGCCTGTTTCACCGGCCAGTACCCGACCCGCCTGCTCGACTTCGAAGGCCACGACAATGTGCGCACGCTGTCGCTGCTGGCGAACAACGGGGCGTGAAGCCCAACTGCTATCCTTGAAAGCGATCGCATGACCCTCGACCTCTCCGGCCGCGTCGCGGTCGTTACCGGCGCCTCGCGCGGCATCGGCTACTTCATCGCCAGGGAACTTGCCGCCGCCGGCGCGCATGTCATTGCGGTAGCCCGGACCGTCGGCGGGCTGGAAGAACTCGACGACCAGATCAAGGCCGAGCGCGCGAAAACCGGCAAGGGCGAAGCGACGTTGGTGCCTCTCGACCTCTCAGACATGGCCGGCATCGACCGGCTGGGCGGCGCCATTCACGAGCGCTGGGGCAAGCTCGACATTCTGGTGGCCAATGCCGGTGTGCTCGGCGTCATCTCGCCGATCGGCCATGTCGAGGCCAAAACCTTCGAGAAGGTTATGACCATCAATGTCACCTCGACCTGGCGGCTGATCCGCTCGGTCGACCCGCTGCTCAGGCTGTCCGACGCCGGCCGCGCCATTCTCATGTCGTCCGGGGCCGCGCATTCGGCGCGCGCCTTCTGGGCGCCCTATGCGGCGTCGAAGGCGGCGGTGGAAGCCATGACGCGTTCCTGGGCGCATGAGACGCAGAGCCTGGCGCTCCGCGTCAATGCGGTCGACCCCGGCGCCACCCGCACCGCCATGCGTGCACAGGCCGCGCCCGGCGAGGATCCGGAAACGCTGCCGCACCCCTCAGAGGTGGCAAAACGCATCGTGCCGCTGGCGAGCCCCGAGCTGAAAGAGACGGGGCTGATCTTCCAGGTCAAGAACAACCGCTTCGTCGCCTACCGGCAGCCGGAATAAACCGGGTTGTAGCGGGATTAAACAGGCCCCCAGTTACGTTTCTTCGAATGTAGGACATTCGAAACCGGAGGACCGACATGCGTAGACTTCTTCTCGTTGCCGCCGCCGCGATTGCCGCCACAGCCGGCGTGGCGCTGGCGCAAGACGCAAAGATGAGTTTCTTCGTCACCAGCGTCGGTTCCGGCAAAGGCGCCGATCTCGGCGGTCTCAAGGGTGCCGACGCGCATTGCGCCTCGCTGGCGGAAGCGGCTGGGGTTACCGGCAAGGAATGGCACGCCTATTTCTCGAGCGCCAATGTCGATGCGCGCGACCGTATCGGCAAGGGTCCCTGGGTCAACGCCAAGGGCGAGAAGATTGCCGATGACGTCGCCTCGCTGCACAGCGACGCCAACGCCATCACCAAGCAGACGGCGCTCAACGAAAAGGGCGAGGTGGTCAATGGCCGCGGCGACAAGCCGAACCGGCACGACATTCTGACCGGCTCGAAGCCCGACGGCACCAAGATCGCCGACCAGACCTGCGGCGACTGGACCTTGAGCGGGGCGGAGGGCGCGGCGATGATGGGCCATCACGACCGCACCGGCCTTGATGAGTCGGCGGCGGCGAAATCCTGGAACTCCTCGCATGCCTCGCGCGGCGGCTGCAGCCAGGAGGCGCTGAAAGGCACCGGCGGCGACGGCCTGTTCTACTGCTTTGCCGCGAACTAAGCGGGCTCGGGAGCGGTTCTGTTCACGGGTCTGTGATGGTCCGGCGAGCCGCTCCCCCATCGCCCTGCTTTCGCCATCAGCCGGGAGTTGCTAGGGTCAACCGACTCCGACACCCAGCAAAGCGAGGAATTCCCATGGCTGCTCCCAGCGTAGCATTGGTCTGGTACCTGGTGATCGCCGGCCCGCAAGGCGGCATGGTGGTGCTGCCCAGCACCTTCGACACCCGCGAACAGTGCACCAACGCCATTACCGAATATCAGAAGCAGCCGACGCCGGCCGGCTGGGCGGTGAACTGCGTGCCGAGCGCCTCGCCTTTCACCGATGAGGGTGATGCGGAAGAGCCGGCGGCGCAGTAGCGCAATCTCCCCCCTCGAGGGGAGATGGCCGGCAGGCCAGAGGGGGTCGCCTCGCGTAGAGTGCCAACCTCCTTCCGCACAAAGGGCGTCGCGTCCAGTCGGCCCGACCCCCTCTGTCGCCTTCGGCGACATCTCCCCCTCAAGGGGGGAGATCAGGCGCGCGCCTTCACCGTCAGCTCCGGCTTGCTGTTGATGGTCTGGAAGACCACGCAATAGCGTTCCGTCAGCTTGATCAGCGAATCGATGCGATCCTGCGGCTCATCCGTGTCGAGGTTGAAATTCAGCCGGATGGCGCGAAAGCCCACGGGGGCGTCCTTGGCCACGCCCAGCGTGCCGCGAAAATCGAGATCGCCTTCGGCCTCGACGGTCGCCGCGCCGAGTTTGAACTCTAGTGCGGTGGCCACCGCCTTCAGCGTCACCCCGGCGCACGCCACCAGCGCCTCCAAAAGCATATCGCCCGAACACAATTCCAGCCCGGAACCGCCGGTCGCCGGATGCAGGCCGGCGACCGCCAGCGCCCTGCCCGTCTCGACCTTGCAGGCAATCGACTGGTCGTCGATGGAGCCTTTGGCGCGAAGCGTGATCAGCGCTCGAGAGGAATCGTCGCGATAAGCCTCCTTGATCGGTGCCTGCATGGCCTTGAGTGCGGTGGCGTCCATGTTGCATTCCTTTTCGAGTCCGTCGCGCTTTGATAGCACTGATATGCCGGCGAAACAGCGCCCCCCTCTGCCTGCCGGCCACCTCCCCACAGGGGGGAGATCTGCAGCTTCGCCGATGGCGCTTTCTACGCCGGCGATTAGCGAAGGCGGTCGCGACATCCAATCTCCACCCCTGTGGGGGGAGATGTCCGGCAGGACAGAGGGGGCTGAAGGAATGCTACCTCACGAAGAGTTACTTTGACTTCGACCGCCCCGGCCATACCTAAGCAGAGTCATTCCCGCGGAGGCATCATGCCGTTCAAGCTGAAACTGATCTCGCTTACCCTGTTGGTGCTTGCAGCCTTCGCGCAGCCAGTTCTCGCCGAAACGCCCGAGCGCCCCGCACCGGCAGGCGGCGTGCTGTCGCTGCTGCCGGCACCGCAGACGACCAGCCATTCAATCACCATTGCCGGGCGCAAGCTGGACTATCAGGCTAAGGCCGGCACGCTGTCGCTGTTATCCGGCAAGGGCGAGGTCACCGCGGAAATCTTCTATGTCGCCTATACGCTGCCGCCACTGGCGGGCGCGGAGAAGGCTCGCCCCATCACCTTCGTCTTCAATGGCGGCCCGGGCGCGGCATCCGCCTATCTGCATCTCGGCGCACTCGGCCCGCGTGTCGTCGCGACCGGCGCCGATGGCCAATTCCTGCCGCCGCCGCAAAAGCTGATCGACAATCCCGACAGTTGGCTCGACATGACCGACCTCGTCTTCGTCGATCCGGTCGGCACCGGCTACAGCCGCGAGGCCCCCGGCCAGGACACGAAAGATTTTTGGGGCGTCAGCCAGGACGCCAGTTCGATCGGCGCTTTCATCCGGCTCTATCTCGCCCAGAACGGCCGCACCGGATCGCCGCTCTTCCTCGCCGGCGAAAGCTATGGCGGGTTCCGCGCGGCACTTCTCGCCAGGACCCTGCAGGAAGATGTCGGCCTGAGCCCCAACGGCATCGTGCTGATCTCGCCTGCACTGGAGTTCACGCTGGTGCTGCCCGACGAATTCCAGCCACTGCATTGGGCGCTGGAACTGCCCTCGCTGGCGGCGGTGCGCCTGCGCAGCGAAGGCCTCAGCGGCGAAGCACTGCGCGAAAAGCTCGCCGAGGTCGAAAAGTATGCGCTGGGCGACTACCTCACGGCTCTGACCGGCGGGCTGGAACAGGGCGGGCGGCTGGCCAGCCAGCGCGTGGCCGAGATCACCGGCCTGCCGCTCGACCTCGTGCAGCGCAATTTCGCCCGCATCCCGACCGGCCTGTTCGCGCGCGAATTCCAGCGCGCCAGTGGCAAAGTGCTCAGCCCGTATGACGGCACCATCGCCACCAGCGACATCGCCCCGGAGAGCGCCCGCAGCGCCGGCCCGGATCCGGTGCTCGACCGCAGCGTGCCGGCGCTGACCTCGGCCTTTGTCGGTTATGCGCGCGACGAGCTGAATTTTCGCACCGATGTCAGCTACCGGTTGCTCAATGGCGATGTGACCCACGCCTGGGACTATGGCGGCTCGCGGCAAGGCTATGCCGGGGTGATGGACGATCTGCAGCGGGCGCGCTCGCTCAACCCGGGGCTTGGCGTGGTGATCGTCAACGGTGACACCGATCTGGTCACGCCCTATCTGGCCTCACGCTATCTGGTGAGCCAAATCCCGACGCTGGGCGCGGCAAAACCCATCCGTCTCGACGTCATCGAGGGCGGCCACATGATGTATCTCAGGCCGGGCGGCCGGCGCGCCCTGAAGGAGGCCGCTTGGGAGCTCTACCAGGCAACACAGTGAACGGCGTGCCCACGCTGTCGGCCAGGCTGCGCCAACGCAAGCTTGCCACTGGCGTAGCGCCCCGCAGGCTTTCGCCCGTGTAGCCTGCAATGGGAGCCTGATTGGGGCAGGCTTCTTCTTCGTCCTCTTGACAGCGCCGGACACGCCGCATGGCCGATATTGCCATTCTGGAAACCCGCGAAAGGGTGCTTGCCGGCATCCTGTTCACCGGCTGCGCCTATTTCCTGTTTTCGACGCAGGACGCCGCGATCAAGCTTCTGGTCGTCGGCATCAGCGTCTGGCAGATCATGTTCTTCCGCTCGATCGCTGTGCTTATCGGCTGTGCTGCAATCGGCGGACCGCCCATCTTTGCCGACACAATGCGCTCGCCCATCGTGCGGCCGATGCTGGTGCGCAGCGCCTTCACGCTCGGCGCCTGGCTCTGCTACTACAACGCGGCCCGCTCCCTGCAGCTGGCCGAACTCACCACCATCTATTACGCCGCCCCGATCATCGTCACCGTGCTGTCGGTGGTGATGCTTGGCGAAAAGGTGCCTCTGTTGCGCTGGCTGGCGGTGTTCATCGGCTTCGTCGGCGTCTTCATCGCCTGTGATCCCACTCGTCTCGGCTTGTCCGTGCCGATGCTCTTGGTACTGGCTGCGGCAGTGCTGTGGGGCATTGCCGTGGTGCTGTTGCGCAAGACGGCGCTGGCCGAGCGCACGCTGATCCAGCTTGTGCTCAACAATTTCTACTTCCTGGTGTTTTCCACGGTGCCGGCGCTGTTGGTCTGGCAGATGCCGGACTGGCGCCAGTTGCTGCTTTTGATCAGCGTCGGCGCGCTCGGCGGCGTGGCGCAATTTATGCTGTTCGAAGGCATGAAGCGGGCGCCGGTGTCGATCGTGGCGCCGTTCGAATACACCTCATTGGTCTGGGCCTTCGGGCTCGGCTTTGCGATCTGGGGCGACGTGCCGCGTCGCGAGGTGTTTCTGGGGGCGGCGTTGATCGTCGGCGCCGGCCTGCTGATCATCGGCAACGAGCATTTCCGCAAGCGGCTATGAGTACCCCGTGCTGACAGCATGGTGGCAGGAGAAGACGGATGGCTGCTGAGATGACGGAAGCGCTCGACGGCCCAGGCACCACAGATACCGCTGCCGAGCGTACGCTCGGCATCATGCTGGTGGCGGCCTCGGCGGCTTTCTTCGCCCTCACCGGCGTGCTGACCAAATCGATCCACGCCGACCCGCTGACCATCACTTGCTGGCGCGGCTTTGTCGGCGCGATCCTGATCACCTTCTATGTGCTGTGGCGCCGGCGCCGCTCCGGCGGGCGGGAAAGCTTGCGGCTTGGCTGGCGCGGCTGGCTGCTGGCCCTCGAGGGCGCCGCGGCCAGCATCGCCTTCATCTCGGCGTTCAAATTCACCTATGTCGCCAATGTCGCGGTCATCTACGCCACCGCGCCCTTCATCACCGCGCTGCTCGCCTTCGTGCTGGTGCGCGAGCCGTTCCGGGCGCAGACGCTTGCCGCCGCCGCCGTTTCGCTGTGCGGCGTGGCGATCATGGTCGGCTCCGGCTTCGGCAGCGGTCATCTGTTTGGCGATGGGCTCGCGCTGCTGATGACCGCCGGCAGCGCGCTCTACATGATCATGGTGCGCGCCTTCCGCGACACGCCGGTGGTGTGGGCGGGCGCAGTCTCGGCGCTTCTGCTGTTCGTGCTCGGCTGGTTCGTCACCGACCCCCTGGCGATTTCTGCTCGCGACGCCGTGCTGCTCGTCGCCTTCGGAGGATCGTTCGCGGCGGCGTCGATCCTGTGGACGGAAGGCTCGCGGCTGATCCCTGCGCCTGAGTCCGGCCTTCTCGGTGCCGCCGAAGTGCCGTTTGCGATCCTGTTCGCCTTCCTGTTCCTCGGCGAGATCGCGCCGGCCGCCAGCCTGATCGGCGGCGCCATAGTACTGTGCGCGGTTTTCGCCCATGCGGGGCGCGACTGGCTGGCCGCGAGAAAAAGTGCGGCAACCCAATAATTATTTTCCAAGTCATGGAACCATCATGCGGATCAGGCAGTTTTATGTGCGACGGGTCACCCCCCAAGTCCCCCCAAACCCCTCGACCCGTCCTCCTCAAAGCCGACCGTAAAGGTCGGCTTTTTCTTTGGACATCAGCCGGCAAAGCCGGGCAAGGCGAGGTTGTCGCTGAGCAGGATGGCAAGATCGCGCGCCGGCCGCTCGGCGCCCTGGCCGAGTTTTATCGCGAATTGCGCTGTCGGCACCGGCGGCAGGGCGAATTCGCGCGGTGCTTCGGCAATGCCTGAATGGGCAAAGCGGGCGGTGCGCAAGGTCAGCGCGATGCCGGCATTGACCGCCGTACGCAAGCCGGCAAGGCTGGCGCTGCCGGCGGCGATGCGGTAGCGGCGGCCGGCAGCATCGAGGGCCGCAAGTGCCGCTTCGCGAAAGCCGCAATAGGGATCGAGCAGCGCCAGCGGCAGTTCCTCTTCCCGCACGGCAAGGCCCTTTTGCGAACACAGCCACAGCATCGGTTCACTGAACAGCCCTACTTCGTCATTGGCCGGCGTCTTGCGCATGACAACGGCCAGATCGAGCTGCCCGGCCTGCAGCGCCTCGCCAAGCTCGGCCGAACGGCCGACGCGCAGTTCGACCCTGACGCGCGGATGGCTGGCCGCGAAGGCGCGCAGCAACTCCGGCAGGCCGCTATCAGCGAAATCCTGTGTCGTGCCGATGGCGACGCGACCAGCGGCACGCGCGCCCTTGAGCGCCAACCAGGCCTCGCTGTGCACGGCAAGAATGCGGCGGGCATGACCAACAAGATCCTCGCCGGCCGGCGTCAGCCCGCGCCCGCGCCCCTGCGCCACCAGCAGCGGTTCGCCGACGATCTCCTCCAGGCGCTGCATCTGCGCGGTCACCGCCGAGGGCGAGCGGCCGACAACAGACGCAGCCTGAGCCAGCGAGCCGCCATCGACAAAGGCAAGGAAGGTTTTGAGCAGATCGGGATCGAGAGCTTGCATACTTCGATAATACAGAACCTTATGTTCGAGACAATTCGATTTTTTTGGCCCAAAGATGGTGGCATTGTCTCTCCAACGCCGCTCAAACGAAGGAGAGAAAAATGCCCATCATCAACATCAGCGTCACCGGTGAGCCCGACGCCAAGCTGTCCGCCAGAATCGCCAAGGAAATCACCGGCCTGACCGCAACCCATCTGCGCAAGGACCCGACGATCACCGCCGTCGCTGTCACCTATATCGACCCGCAGCACTGGTTCGCCGGCGGCAAGTCGCTGGCAGAGCATGGCGCCAATACTTTCTGGCTCGACATCAAGGTGGTCGACGGCACCAACACCAAGCTGGAGCTGGAGGCTTATCTGAAGGCGATCTTCGACACCTTTGGTAAGCTGCTCGGTGGCGTGCATGAGGAGAGCTATGCCTTCGTGCATGAAGTCCCGGCCGCGGCGTACGGTTATGGCGGCAAGTCGCAGGAGTTCCGGTTCATCAGCGGGCGGATCAAGGCGGCTTGAGCGCGCGGCAGCCTGGCCTTCTGGGAGAAGGTGGCCTCGCGAAGCGGGGTCGGATGAGGGGTGTTGGTAGGATGGCAATCTTCAAGAACTAAGCGCTTGATAGGTCTTGATTTTTCAACGTCTCACTCCGCTGGAACACCCCTCAACCGTCTCGACGCCGCGCCGATCCACCTTCTCCCCAAGGGGAGAAGGGGAGCTTGTCCCTTCCGCATTGACCTTGCCCCCCATTGCGTTACCCTCTGCTCTCCAAGCGGACGAAGAGCCGCATACCGGACCGTTGGGAGAGACGCGGCATGATCCTGACACTGGCGCTGCTTGCAGGCCTCGTGCTGGCCTGGCTGCTGATTGGCGCGATCGAGACGTTTCGTCTCGACCTGCGCTTTACCCAGGCGCTGCTCTACGTGCCGTTCAAGCTCGCCTACCGGATCGATGACCGGCGCATCCGCATTGCCCGCAACGCGCCGACGCCGGTGATCTATGTAGTCTCGCACCAGTCACGCTTCGAGCCGGCGCTGATGCTGTCGCTGCTGCCCGACGACACGCTGCACATTCTCGACGAGGCCTCGGCGCGCTCGCCCTGGATGGAGCCTTGGCGCGAGCTTGGCCGCACCATCGCCTTCAACGCCGAGCATCTCTTCGTCAGCCGGCGGCTGGTCAGGGTGCTGAAGGGTAAAGGCCGGCTTGCCGTCTATCTGCCCGATGACGTCGAGCCCGACGTGAAGACGTTTCGCCTGTTCCGCGCCGTCACCCGCATCGCCATGCAGGCCGACGCCCGCATCGTGCCGATCTTCGTCACCGGCTCGCGCGACCTGCCGGTTTCCTTGACGCCAAAGAACCGGGCGCCGCGCCACTGGTTCCCAAAACTCTCGATCAGCGTGCTGGAGCCAATGACGATTGCCGAACTGGTGGCGCGCAACCCCGACCAGGCTTCCAACACCAATGCGTTGTTCGACCGAATCGCCGAGGCGCGGCTTTATGGCAGCAACCTCGATCGCGGCCTGTTCCTGGCCATGCGCGATGCCGCGGATCGCACCGGCGCCTCGCACCCGATCATCGAGGATGTGATCAGCGGCTCGCTCAGCTATCGAAAAATGTTCATCGGCGCGCGCGTGCTCGGCCGCCGTTTCGAGGCGGTGGCGGCGCCCGGCGAAGCGGTCGGGGTTTTGCTGCCCAACGCCAATGGCGTGGTGCTGTCCTTCGTCGGCCTGCTCTCGGCCGGCCGGGTAGCGGCGATGATCAACTACACGGCAGGGCCGGCCAGCGTAACCGCCGCGGTGCGCACGGCAGTCATCCGAACGGTGGTTTCCTCGCGCGCGTTCGTCGAGAAGGCGGCGCTTGCCGACATCATCGCCGCGGTCGAGGCCGGCGGCGCCAAGATGCTGTGGCTGGAGGATGTGCGCGCAAGCGTCACGACGCTGGAAAAGCTCGCAGCAGCGGTGCTCTGGCGGTTCCCGCTGCAGCGGCAGGATGCGGCCAAGCCCGCCGCAATCCTGTTCACCTCAGGCTCGGAAGGCACGCCCAAGGCCGTGGTGCTGTCGCATCGCAATCTCCACGCCAACGCCATGCAGGCCGAGGCGCGCATTACCATTTCGCCGTCCGACATCCTGCTCAACGTGCTGCCGGTTTTTCACTCTTTCGGCCTGACCGGCGGTACCATCCTGCCGCTGGTGACCGGGGTGAAACTGTTCCTCTACCCGTCACCGCTGCACTACAAGATCATCCCGGAGATCGCCCGCAAGGTGAAGCCGACCATCATGTTCGGCACCGACACTTTCCTCGCCAACTATGCCCGCACCGCCAAGGATGGCGATTTCTCCAGCCTGCGCTTCGTCGTCGCCGGCGCGGAAGCGGTGAAGCCGGAGACGCGGCGCGTTTATCGCGAGCGCTTCGATGCCTCGATCATCGAGGGGTTCGGGCTGACGGAGGCCGCTCCCGTCGTCGCCGTCAACACCGCCATCCATGGTCGCGACGGCACGGTCGGACGGCTGTTGCCGGCGATGCGCATGAAGCTCGAACCGGTCGAGGGTATCGAGGGTGCCGGCCGCCTGTGGCTCGACGGGCCGAATTTGATGATGGGCTACATGACCGCTGACCGGCCCGGCGAATTGCAGCCGCTGGACGGCTGGCACGACACCGGCGACATCGTCTCGGTAGACCGCGAAGGCTTCATCACCATTCGCGGCCGGGCAAAACGCTTCGCCAAGATCGCTGGCGAGATGGTGTCGTTGGGTGCCGTCGAGATGCTGGTGCAGTCGCTGTGGCCGGAAGAGCGCCACGCCGCGGTGGCGGTGCCGGACAAGAGGCGCGGCGAGCGCATCGTGCTGGTCACCACCGCCGACGACGCCGATCCGGAAGAACTGCGCGCCTTCGGCAAGAAAGCAGGGGCGGCCGAGCTGATGGTGCCCAACGACATCGTCAAGGTCGAGGAGATCCCGGTGCTGGGTTCCGGCAAGACGGATTATGTCTCGACGCAGAACCTGGCGATCGAGAAGCTGGGGTTGGGCCTGGCGGCTTAGCGTATCTCCCTCCTCGAGGGGGAGATCGCCGGCAGGCCAGAGGGGGTCGCCTCGCGTGAAGCGCCGACGTCCTCTTCGCTCAAACGAGGTCGCGTCCGGGGCGTACCGACCCCCTCTGTCGCCTTCGGCGACATCTCCCCCTGGGGGGAGATAACAACTACCCAATATCCGACGGCGGCACTTTTTCGCCCTCGCGCTTGGCGCGCTTCGAATACGCCCGCACGCTGAAAGGCAGGAAGATGAGATAGCCTGCGACAGAGGCGGTCAGCGTGTACCAGGGATAGGTCATCAACAGCAGGACGTAGAGAACGACCGCCAGGATGATCGGCAGCACCTTGTCGCCCGGCACTTTCAGGCTTTTGCCGGAATAGACCGGCAGCCGGCTGACCAGCAGGAAAGCGACCAGCACAGTGAAGCCGGTGGCGACGAATGCCGTCAGGCGGTCCGGCTCGAGACCGAGCCGCAGGAAGGACAGATAGAGCGGCAGCATAACCAGCACGGCGCCGGCCGGCGCCGGCACGCCGACGAAGTATTCGCTCTGCCAGATCGGCCGGTCATGGTCTTCGTCGAGCACGTTGAAGCGCGCCAGCCGCAGGCCACAGGCGATGGTGAACAGAAGAGCTGCGATCCAGCCGAAGGAGCCGGCGCGGTCGAGCAGGAAGGCGTAGAGCACCAGTGCCGGCGCGACGCCGAAATTGACGATGTCGGCCAGCGAATCCATCTGCGCGCCGAATTTGGATGTCGCCTTCAACATGCGCGCCAGGCGCCCGTCTATGCCGTCCAGGAAGGCGGCGAGCAGCACCATCACCACGGCCGGCTCGAAACGGCCCTCGAAGCCGAAGCGGATGCCGGACAGGCCGGCGCAGATGGCAAGCACGGTGACCAGATTGGGCAGCACCATGCGCATCGGAATCTCGCGGATGCGCGGGCCGCCGCTGCCATGGGCCTCGAACTTTTTGAACGGCGCGCCCACCGCTTACGAAATCCTGACGAGCGGGGTTGCGGAGACGCCGCCGAATTCGGCGAGCACGGTTTCACCTCCGACCGCCGTCTGGCCGACGGCGACGCGCGGCACCGCGGTCGACGGCAGGAAGACATCGACGCGCGAGCCGAAGCGGATCAGGCCAAAGCGTTCGCCGACGGCAATGGAGCCGCCGGTCTCGGCCCAGCAGACGATGCGGCGCGCCACCAGGCCGGCAATCTGCACGGCGACAACGATGCCGTTGGGACTGTCTATGACCAGCCCGTTGCGCTCGTTCTCCGAGCTTGCCTTGTCGAGTTCGGCGTTGAGGAATTTGCCCGGCCGGTGCTCGATTTTGGTGATGCGGCCGCGCACCGGAGCGCGGTTCACATGGCAGGAAAAGACGTTCATGAACACCGAGATGCGGGTCATCTCGGTGTTGCCGAGGCCAAGCTCGCGCGGCGGCACGGCCGGGCCGACCGCCGAGATGACGCCGTCGGCGGGACTGACCACCAGCCTGTCATCGACCGGGGTGACACGCTCGGGGTCACGGAAGAAATAGACGCACCAGGCGGTCAGGATCAGGCTGATCCAGAACAGCACCGAGGAGAAATAGCCGAGGAACAGCGTGCCCGCACCAAAGGCGGCAATGAACGGATAGCCCTCGCGATGGATCGGAACGAAGGCATTCTTGATCGAATCGACAAGGCTCATCGGATGGGGCTCATGGGATGGGGGCGGTCCCTGTTTCAGGTCCGGCCTCAATACCGGAAAGGCTCCGCTGCCGCAACGCAACATTGGGCAAGGCCGCATCGTCCGCAGCCGGCAGGAACGGTGACGTGCTTGCCTGTCGGCTGCTTTGCCGCCAGAATTCGGGTCAACGCCGGCTGAACGCGCGGCGAAAAGGCCGACTGCCATGGCGCCAAATTCAGGCAAAACGTATCTTGTTGCCATACGATCGTCAGCCGTGGGTGCCGTTTTGACCGTACTTGTGGCAGCGAGCGACCACGCAGTTGCGCAAGGCAAGCCATCCTTCGATTGCGCCAAGGCCGCCAGCGTGGCGGAAAAGGCCATATGCGCCGATCCGGTCCTGGCGCAGGCCGATGCCGACGTCGCGAAGAATCATGCCGCGCTGCTGAAGAGGCTCGATGCTCATGCCGGCAAGGCTCTGCGGGACGACCAAAGCGATTTCATCGCCTATCGCGATCAGATCGCCGGTTTCAACGAGAACACGCCCAAGGACCAGCAGACATTCGATCTCGGCGAATTCCTGCATGACCGCGCGACCTTCCTGGGCGGCATCCGTAAGCCGGCCGATGGCGGCTTCATCGGCACATGGAGCAGCGTGCGCGGTAGCGTCGACATCAAGGCTGTTGGCGGAGGCAAGGTCGAGATCTCGGAAGATGTTGTTTCCAATCCAGTTTCAGGAAGTGGGTCATGCGAGATCGACGGCACGGTCGCAAACCGCAATACGCTTCGACTTGAGGACACCGACGACAACGACAAACCGACTGGATTCGTCTTCACCTTTCGCCGCGACGGCGATGCGCTTGTCGTCGAGCAGAGCGGCGCCGGCAAGGATGGCAGATCGGAGCCACCGTCATGCGGCGCCAACGGCCATGCCGATGGAACGTTCCTCCTGAGCGAAAAACAGTAAACCTGCTGTCGGCAAAACCACCCCTCACCCGTCCTTGGTGAGACGGCGATCATGGTTCCTTGCCATGATTGCGCACCCAACAGGAGTTACCTCAAAATGCTGAACCAGACGCGTCTCGTTGCCGCCGGCCTCGCGTTCGGGGAGTCGCCGCGCTGGCATGACGGACGGCTGTGGCTCTGCAATTGGGGCACCGGCGAGATCGTCGCCGTCGATGCAGACGGCGACAGCGAGATCCTGCTCAAGATACCAGCCACCCTGCCATATTCCATCGACTGGCTGCCGGACGGGCGGCTGCTGGTCATCTCGGGGCGTGAAGGGCTGCTGCTGCGGCAGGAGGCGGATGGAACGCTGGCCACCCACGCCGATCTTCGGTCGCTGTCAAACAGCCCGTGGAACGAGATCGTCGTCGACGGGCGCGGCAACATCTATGTCAATGGCGGCGGGTCGGCGCCTGCACCGGGCGAGCATTTCGGGCCCGGCACCATCGTGCTGATCACGCCGGACGGCTCGGTTCGACAAGTGGCCGAGAACATCGCTTTCGCCAACGGCATGGCGGTGACGCCGGACAACAGGACACTGATCGTGGCGGAGTCGCATGCCAACCGGCTGACCGCCTTCGATATCGCGGAGGATGGCGGGCTTTCCAACCGCCGGGTCTGGGCCGATCTCGATGGCTTTCCCGACGGCGTCTGCCTCGATGCCGAAGGAACTGCCTGGTATGCGGATGTTCCCAACAAACGCTGTGTGCGGGTGCGCGAAGGTGGCGAGGTGTTGCAGACAGTCGATGCCGATCGCGGCTGCTTTGCCTGCATGCTGGGCGGGCCGGATGGCAGGACACTGTTCATCGTCGCCGCCGAATGGCGTGGTTTCGAGAACATGATCAGCGATGCCCGCACCGGCCAGGTGCTGAGCGTCGAGGCGCCAGCACCTGGCACGGGCTGGCCCTCCTACATCTCAGGCAGACGCTGATAGTTGGCGATATCGGCCTTCACACCCAGCCGGGCAATGGTCTCCTGCGGGTTGAAGCCCGCCCGCTCGTGGGCCGCCTTGACGATCGGCACGACATTGTCGACGGCCGCCTGGTTTTCCCATTCGACAATGGTGACCAGGTTGAACTCACCCGGACCCGAAAATTGCTCGAGCACGAAATCCTGGACGAAGCCTTGCTGCAGGCGCAGCAGTTCATGCGTTGCCCTGACCTTGCGAAGGATTTCTTCACGGGCCTCGGCAGGAACGACGAATTTGTCGACCCTGAACACGGCTGCCTCGGCAAATTTATCCATTTGAATCTGTCTCCGTTCTTGAACGACTTGGGTTCGGTGGCTCAGGAACGGGTTTGCGATCTCAACTTAGGTTGAGGTCAAGGGGAAATTTTCGGTGGTGATGATGGCGACGACGCTGCATATCTCCCCCCTTGAGGGGGAGATGGCCGGCAGGCCAGAGGGGATCGGTTCGACTGGATGCGCCCCCCTTGCGACCGATGAAGGTTAGCGCTCCACGCGCGGCGACCCCCTCTGTCGCCTTCGGCGCCCATAACCCCCACAAGGGGGGTTTGGGGCGCTCCGCCGCCTAGCTCACCTCCGAAGTCCGCCTGCGCACAACCACACCCAGCTCATCGCTCTCGCGTGCAACTCGAAGCCTCTCTTCGGCTTCTGTCGCTTCGCGCTGGCGGTCCCACATCGACGCGTAGAGGCCATGCTTTTGCATCAGCTCGGCATGGGTGCCGCGTTCGGCGATCTCGCCTTCCTTGAGTACGATGATCTCGTCGGCCGTGATCACCGTCGATAGGCGATGGGCAATGACGATGGTGGTGCGGCCCTTGCTGACCAGGTCGAGGGCGGCCTGGATCTCCTGTTCGGTGTGGCTGTCCAGCGCCGAGGTCGCCTCGTCGAGCATCAGGATCGGCGGCGCCTTCAGGATGGTGCGGGCGATCGCCACGCGCTGCTTTTCGCCGCCCGACAGTTTTAGCCCGCGCTCGCCGACCATCGAGCGGTAGCCTTCGGGCAGTCGTTCGATGAACGGGCCGATCTGGGCAAGCTCGGCGGCTTTCTGCATGTCTTCCTCGCTGGCGCCGATGCGGCCGTAACGGATGTTATAGGCGATGGTGTCGTTGAACAGCACGGTGTCCTGCGGCACCATGCCGATGGCGCCGCGCAGGCTCGCCTGCGTCACATCACGGACATCTTGGCCGTCGATCAGCACCTGACCGCCCTGGACGTCGTAGAAGCGGAACAAGAGCCGCGAAATCGTCGACTTGCCGGCGCCGGACGGGCCCACGATGGCCACCGTCTTGCCGGCCGGAACCTCGAAGGAGACGCCCTTCAGAATCTTGCGGCTGGGGTCGTAGGCGAAGTGCACGTCGCGGAACTCGACCTTGCCGGCTGTAACAGTGAGCGGCTTGGCATCCGGCTTGTCGGTGATTTCCTGCGGCACATCGAGCAGGTCGAACATCTGCTCGATGTCGGTCAGCCCCTGGCGGATTTCGCGGTAGATGAAGCCGATGAAATTGAGCGGCACCGAAAGCTGCATCAGCATGGCGTTGATGAAGACGAAGTCGCCGACCGTCTGCGTGCCGGCCTGCACCTCCAGCGCCGACATGCACATGACGATGACGGTGCCGAGACCGAAGATGATGCCCTGGCCGAAATTCAGCCAACCGAGCGAGGTCCATATCCTGGTCGCCGCCATTTCATAGCGCGCCATCGAACGGTCGAAGCGCTCAGCCTCCATACCCTCGTTGTTGAAGTATTTGACGGTCTCGTAGTTGAGCAGCGAATCGATCGCCTTGGTATTGGCGTCGGTGTCGCTGTCGTTCATGTCGCGGCGGATCGAGATGCGCCAGTCGCTGGCGCGCACCGTGAACCAGACGTAGAGCCACACCGTGGCCGCCACCACGACCACATATTTCCAGCCATAAGTGTAGGCGAAGATGCCGGTGGTCAGCGCGAATTCGAGGATAGTCGGCGCCGTGTTCAGCATGATGAAGCGCACGATCGTCTCGATGCCCTTGGTGCCGCGCTCGATGATGCGCGACAGGCCGCCGGTGCGGCGCTCGAGGTGAAAGCGCAGCGACAGCTGGTGCATGTGAACGAAGGTGCGGAACGCGAGCTGGCGCACCGCATATTGGCCAACGCGGGCAAACAGCGCGTCGCGCAGCTGGTTGAAGCCAAGCTGCACCAGCCGCACGACATTGTAGGCGACGACCAGCATCACTGGCGCCAGCAGGAAAGATGGCAGCGGCGGCGGCGATTTGGCGTCGCCGGCCAGGGCATCCGTCGCCCATTTGAAGAAATAGGGCCCGGCAACCAGCGTCAGCTTGGCAACGACCAGAAGCAGCGTCGCCCAGGTGACGCGTGCCCTGAGATCGGGGCGGTCGGCCGGCCACATATAGGGCCACAGATTGCGCAAGGTGCCGAAGGTCGAGCTATCGGAAACGGTTTTTTCTGCCACTTGTCTTGCCTTTGGGGTGAGAGGTCAGCGGCCGGAGCAGCAGGAGTTGACGAGTGCGGTCAGCGATGCGGAAACGTCGGCGAGCGCGGCGCGGTCGAGTTGATAGCGCGAGCGCTGGCGGTCGGGCTCGAAGCGGACCAAGCCTGCTTCGACCAGGATTTTCAGGTGCTGGGAGACCGTCGACTGCGCGAGGTCGAGATGGTCGACAACCTCACGGCAGCAGCAGGAGCGGCTGGCCGACAGATGTCTAAGGATCTCGATGCGCGCCGGGTGCGAGAGTGCGGCGAAGCGAGCGGCAACGGCGCGGCTTTGGGGCGGTGCGCAGTTTGCGTGGTCTGGTTCAGCGAGCGAGTCTGCCATCGTTCATCGGCGATAGACGATGAACGGGTGCGTGGCAAGCTAACCCGATGGGTAGAGCGACCTAATCTCCCCCCTCGAGGGGAGATGTCGCCGAAGGCGACAGAGGGGTCGGTACGTCCTGACGCAACGTCGTTTGCAGCAAAGAGAAGGTCGGCGTTCTGTGCGCGGCGACCCCCTCTGGCCTGCCGGCCATCTCCCCCTCAAGGGGGGAGATCAAGCGCTCGGCCGCTACTGCGTCTTCACCGGCGCCGTTGTCACCTGCTCGCCCATCGCCTTGAGGTCGGCGGCTTCGCCTTCCTTGGACTTTTCCGGAACCTTGAACACCTGCCCCGGCCAGATGCGGTCGGGATCGCTGATCTGGTCCTGGTTGGCGAGATAGATGGTCGAGAAGCGCACGCCGTGACCGTAGACGCGCCGTGAGATCCGCCACAGCGTGTCGTGCCTGCGGATGATGACCGCGCCGTCTGCATGTTCGAGCTTTGGCGCCACCGTCTCTGGCACATCGGGCGTTGCCGCCGCGACGACGGCTGGAACCTCAGCGGCGGGCGCTGCCGGTGCCGCAGGTGCCCCGGCAACCGCCGGGGCAGCCGGAGCCGGCGCTTCAGCCGCCGGTGCGGCTGGTGCGGATGCGGCAGCAGCCGGTGCGGGCTTCGCTGGGGCAGCCGCGATAGTGGCTGGCGCCGCAGGCTCCGGAGCGGCCGGTGCTTCGGCAGCAGCCGGTGCGGCCGGCTCAGCAGGCTTTGCTTCGCCGGGCTTGGTCTCGGTGGGCTTGGCCTCCGCGGGCGCCACGGCGGCGATCGCTTCGCCGGGTTCGCGCTCGAACGGCACGGCGGCGCGGGCCACGACCTTCACGCCGTCGGCGTCGAGACCGTCGACATGGATGGTGTAGCTGCCGACCGGGATGTCGCGCGTCGCCTCGACCAGGAAATGACCGTCGGGCGAGGTCACCGCATCACCAAGCAGGATATCGTTGGCATAGGCGCGCACCTTGCGGCCGGCGTCAGCCAGACCGGCGACGAAGATCTTGTTGCCGTCGATCTCGACCGCCTCGACGACGATCTTGGGTGCAGCCACGCCTGCCGCCGGCGGCGCTGCAGGTACTGCTGGCGCTGCAGGGGCAGTTGCGGCTTCCACAGCCGGAGCAGCAGGTGCTGTTTCAGCGGCCACGGCAGGCGCAGCCGTAGCAGGCGCCTCAGCGGCTGGGGCAGCGGCCTGATCGCCGGCGGCCGGTGCCGCGGGCTTGGTCTCGGGCGCCGGGACGCTAAGCAACTCGGCCGGCTTGCCGGGTTCCTCGACCATCGCCAGCACCTGGCCGGCGGCGTCCTTGGGAACCGAAACGACGGCGGTCTGCACGGAAGGGGTAACCACATCGCCGGCCGTCGCGCGCAACGCAATCGTATAGTCGCCGGGCTTCAGCGGATCGTCGAGAACGATGACGAAGGCGCCGTCCGGACCGGCGACAGTCGAGCCAAGCACCGAGGAGCCGTTGAGGATCTCGATCTTCGAATTGGGCGCAGCATTGCCGGCAACGACGATCGAGCCGTTGCTTTCGACGCGCACGACGTCGAAGCTCGGCGCAACAGCGCCGGCCGCGGCCGGCGCTGGGGTTGTTGGGGCAGCAGCGGGCGCGGCAGGTGCCGCCGGAGCCGCAGCTTCGGTCGCGGGAGCCGTTGCGTCGGCAGGCGCGGGTGCTGCGGGAGCCTTGGCATCGGTGGGCGCGGCGGGCGCCGGCGGCAGCCTTCCCTCGGTCCCCGGATCGGCCAGCTTTTCAGCCGGCGGCGTCAGCGATGCAATCGCCGCAGGCGGCGTGGGATTCAGATACGGGTCGAGTGCGCCCGATACATAGGCGGTTCCGACGACCGCGACGGTCCCACCGGCCGCGAACAGAAACGCCTTCAATGGATTAACAGCCATATTTCCCCTACCCCTTAGCCACCTGAAGCCGGTCTAGCGTGTTTTGCCGGCACCGACAAGAAAAAGCCCGGGCTTGTCAGCCTCTGGGGCTTGACCCCGCATTCAGACCCAATCACCAATCACTCATGAACACGATTCGATCCGTCTGCGTCTATTGCGGCTCGTCTCCGGGCCGCGATGAAATCTATGCCAAGGCCGGGCACCTGCTTGGCCGCTCGCTCGCCAAAGCCGGCCTGCGGCTGGTCTATGGCGGCGGCACCAAAGGCATCATGGGCGCCGTAGCCGAAGGCGCGCTCAAGGCCGGCGGCAAGGTAACGGGCATCATTCCACGCTTCCTCATCAACAAGGAGGCGACCGAAACCGCGCTTGACCGGCTCGACGAGTTGCTGATCACCGACAACATGCACGAGCGCAAGCACAAGATGTTTGAGAAATCCGACGCCTTTGTGGCGCTGCCCGGCGGCATCGGCACGGTCGAGGAAATCGTCGAGATCATGACCTGGGGCCAGCTCGGCCATCACCGCAAGCCGATCGTCTTCGCCAACGTCAAAGGATTCTGGAATCCGATGCTGGCTCTGCTCGACCACATGTCGGGCGAAGGCTTCATCCACACCGCGCAGCGGGTCAAGCCGCTGGTGGTCGAAGACCCCGAGGCAATCGTCGCCGCCATCATGGTGGCGGGGTCGTCGGTCGATGCGCCGACGGAAGGCGTGCAGTCGGTGATTGATAAGATGTGATAGTGACTAGTGAGAGAGGCCCCGCTGCCCATCACGCCGTAGCGCGAAGATCCTCGACGATGGTACCGGAGGCAGCGACCTCCGCTTCATGGTCCGGCTCCCGCCAGGTCTCGGCGAGACCCGCCGCATACCAGTCCTGCATCGCCGGCAGGCCGAGCAATTGCGCGAGATAGGTGGCAGCAGCACCTTCGAAAGACAATCCATAGGACTGGACGCGGAACGCCACCGGGGCGAAGAAGGCATCGACGGCGGTGAAATGGCCGCCGGCAAGGAACGGCCCGCCGAACCGGGTGAGACCATCGTTCCACAGATCGCCCAAACGGAAGAGATCCCGCTTCAATGCCTCGGACATCGGCAACGGTTTTACCCGCAAGCCGCAATTCATCGGGCATGCGCCGCGCAAGGCCGTGAAACCAGAATGCATTTCGGCGGCGGCCGAGCGCGCCCAAGCTCGCGCCTTGGCCTCGGCAGGCCACACGCCATGGTGGCGCTCGGCGAGATACTCGGCAATAGCCAGCGAATCCCAGACAGCCCAGCCGTCATCCACCAGGCAAGGCACGCGCCCGCTGGGCGAGAACGCCCGGTAGAGATCGAAACTGGGCCCGGTCGGAAACGGCGTCAATTGCTCCTCGAACGGAATGTCGAGGGTGCGCATCAGCACCCATGGCCGCAGCGACCATGACGAATAGTTCTTGTTGGCGATATGCAGCACGTACATCGAAAGGCTCCCTACTTCGGGGCCAACGCCACCGGGCGGATTTCACGGCCACGAAACATCGACCAGGAATACATCGCCAATGCCGCCCAGATCAGCGCAAAGGCAATTGCTTGCGTGGTGCCGAACGGCTCGTCGAAAATCAGCACGGCGATCAGGAACACCATGGTCGGTGCGATGTACTGCATGATGCCGATGGTGGAGAGGCGCAGAAGCTTGGCGCCGAAGGCGAACAGAAGCAGCGGCACCGAGGTGACTGGCCCGCAGCCGATGAGCAAAGCCATATCGGTGCCGTTGCTGGAGATGAAATGGTCCTGGCCGTTGACGACCAGGAAGACGATGTAGGCAAGCGCCGGCACCGACAGCAAAAGCACTTCGAGCAGAAAGCCCTGGCTCGGGCCGATCGGCAGCGTCTTGCGGAAGAACCCATAGGCAGCGAAGGAAAACGCCAGCGCCAACGACACCCAAGGCAATTTGCCGGCATCGACGGTCAGAACGGCAACTGCGACCGCCGCCAGCAACACGGCCGCGATCTGCAGCCGGTCGAGCTTCTCGCCGAGCAACAACGCGCCGACGACGATGCTAACTAATGGGTTGATGTAGTATCCGAGCGCGGTCTCGACGGTGCGGTCGACCGAGATCGCCCAGACATAGATGGCCCAATTGACGGAGATCAGGGTCGCCGTCAACGCCGCCATGGCGATGCTGCGTGGTGAGCGGATTGCCCCCTTGAAATCGGCGGTCCGACCGGCCCAGACCAGCACTGCAGCAGCAATCGGCACCGACCAGACGATGCGGTGGGCGATCACCTCGATCAGCGGCAGATGCGCAACCGCCTTCATGTAGAAGGGCAACAGCCCCCATAGCAGATAAGCGCCGAGCGCGAGGAGAAAGCCGTTGCGGGCTTTGGAGTCGGCGTCGGGCTGGATCGTGTCGCTGGCCATGGCAAACGCTATGGCCCAGTGGGCCATCCAAAACCATCGCAAAATTATGATGGATCAATGGACTTCCGCTGATGGTTCAAGGGGCGCCGCCAGTTCCTCGCCCCACTTCGAGGGGCGAGGAACCCAAGTCCTGCAAGCTTACTCCGCCGCCACCAATCCCGCCATGTCGCGGTTCTTCATCAGCTTGTAGACGATCGAATCCATCAGCGCCTGGAAGGAGGCGTCGATTATGTTTTCCGACACGCCGACCGTCCACCAGCGTGCGCCGGTGCCGTCATGCGATTCGATCAGGACGCGAGTGATCGCCTCGGTGCCGCCATTGAGGATACGCACTTTGAAATCGGCGAGCTCCATGTCGGCGATCTCGCTCTGGAATTTGCCGAGGTCCTTGCGCAACGCGATGTCGAGCGCGTTGACCGGGCCGTGGCCTTCGGCCACCGACATCTTCTCCTCGCCCTCGACCATCACCTTGACGATGGCTTCGGAGACCGTCTTCAACTGGCCGTTGGCATCGAAGCGGCGCTCGACCATGCAGCGGAACGAAGTGACGTTGAAGAACTCCGGCAGGCCGTGCAGCATTTTGCGCGCCAACAGCTCGAAGGAGGCATCGGCGCCCTCATAGGCGTAGCCCTCGGCCTCGCGGTCCTTGACCACCGAGATCAGCGCATCGAGACGATGGTCGTCTCTGGGCACATCGATGCCGCGCCGCTTCAGCTCGGCGAGGAAATTGGCCTTGCCGCCCTGGTCCGAAACCATAACGCGGCGGCGGTTGCCTACCGCCTCGGGCGGCACATGTTCATAGGTCGCCGGCTCCTTGGCCAGGGCGGAGGCATGGATGCCGGCCTTGGTGGCGAAGGCTGAGGCGCCGACATAGGGCGCCTGCGCTTCCGGAGCGCGGTTCAGCAATTCGTCGAAGGCGCGGGAAAGCCGGGATATCCCGGTCAGCGCCTCGGCCGAGATGCCGGTTTCGAAGCGATCGGCGAAAGCCGGCTTCAGCGCCAGCGTCGGTACGATCGAGACCAGATTAGCGTTGCCGCAGCGCTCGCCGATGCCGTTCAGCGTGCCCTGGATCTGGCGCACGCCGGCCTCGACGGCGGCGAGCGAATTGGCCACCGCTTGGCCGGTGTCGTCATGGGCATGGATGCCGAGATGGCCGCCCGGAATACCTGAAACAATGACCTTGTCGACGATGGCGCGCACTTCCGAGGGCTGCGTGCCACCATTGGTGTCGCACAACACCACCCAGCGCGCGCCGGCATCATAGGCGGTCCTGGCGCAGGCCAGTGCGTAGTCCGGATTGGCCTTGAAGCCGTCGAAGAAATGCTCGCAATCGACCATCGCTTCCTTGCCGGCGGCAACAGCTGCTTCGACCGACGCGTTGATCGAGTCGAGGTTTTCCTCATTGGTGCAGCCGAGCGCGACGCGGACATGATAGTCCCAGCTCTTGGCGACGAAGCAGATGGCGTCGGACTTGGACTGCACGAGCGCTGCCAGGCCCGGGTCGTTGGATGCCGACACGCCTGCCCGCTTGGTCATGCCGAAGGCGACGAACTTTGCCTTCGCCGTGCGCTTCTGCCGGAAGAAGGCGGTGTCGGTCGGATTGGCGCCGGGATAGCCGCCTTCGACATAGTCCATGCCGAACTCATCGAGCAGCTTGGCAATCGCGATCTTGTCCTCGACGGAAAAGTCGATGCCCGGCGTCTGCTGGCCATCGCGGAGGGTTGTGTCGAAGAGATAGAGGCGTTGTTTGGTCATTGTTCTGTTGGCGCGCGAGCACCCCCCTCTGGCCTGCCGGCCATTTCCCCCTCAAGGGGGAAGATCGGCAGCTTTAGCGTCGGATCGTTTCCTGCAGCGACGGAGATTTGCGAAAGCGCCGATGACAGCCAATCTCCCCCCTTGAGGGGGAAATGGCCGGCAGGACAGAGGGGGGTGCCACGCGCTGTCATTTCCCCGCAAACCCATCCGTCGCGCGTATCAGCCGATCCAGAATCCCCGGCTCCGAATAGGAATGGCCGGCGCCTTCGATGAGGTGGAAATCCGCCTTCGGCCAGGCCTTGTGCAGGGCCCAGGCATAGCGCGCCGGGCACGGCATGTCGTAGCGGCCGTGGACGATTGTGCCGGGAATATCCGCGAGCTTATGGGCATCGCGCAGAAGCTGCCCCTCCTCCAGCCAGCCGGCGTGGACGAAATAGTGGTTCTCGATGCGGGCAAAGGCGATGGCGAAGTCGTCCTCGCCGAACTTGTCGCTGGTCTCCGGCTCCGGTAGCAGCGTGATCGTCTCACCTTCCCACAGGCTCCAGGCAAGGGCGGCTTCCAGCTGCGCCTTGCCATCGGCGCCGACCAACCGCCTGCGGTAAGCGGCCATCATGTCGCCGCGCTCGGCTTCAGGAATTGGCGCCAGGAAACGCTCCCATTTGTCGGGGAACATCTCGGAGACGCCGAACTGATAGTACCATTCGAGTTCGGCGCGGGTCAGCGTGTAGATGCCGCGCACGACAAGCTCGCTGACGCGATTAGGATGCGTCTCGGCATAGGCCAGCGCCAGCGTCGAGCCCCACGAGCCGCCGAACACCAGCCATTTTTCGAAGCCGCACATCTCACGCAGCCGCTCGATGTCGGCAACCAGGTGCCAGGTGGTGTTGGCCTCGAGCGAGGCGTTGGGTGTCGATTTCCCGCAGCCGCGCTGGTCGAACAGGATGACGTCGTAAAGCTTCGGGTCGAACAATTGCCGATGTTTTGGCGAGAAGCCGCCGCCGGGACCGCCATGCAGGAAAACGGCCGGCTTGGCGCCCCTGGTTCCGGAGCGCTCCCAGTAGATATGATGGCCGTCGCCGACATCGAGCATGCCGGACTCGAACGCCTCGATCTCTGGATAAAGAGTACGAAGTTCACTGTTCATTTCATTGCTCATATTTTCAGGCCGTGCGCGGGCCAGTCCGTGGTTTCGTGGTCGGGATGCTGGAAGGAGATGATCTGCTCCTGGCGGGAGTAGAAATCCGGATCCTGATGCATGGGCTGGTCAAAGATCGTTTCCACCCAAGGCAATCGGACCGCGTAGTTGACCTGGATCTGCGGCGCCAGATCGGAGCGGTCGTCGAAGGCGCCGATGGCGATCTCCAGTGCGCCAGGTTGGCGATAGGTCAGCGGTGTACCGCAGCGGGCACAGAAGCCGCGATCGATGTTGACCGACGACTGGAAATAGGTGGGCTCTTCGCGCATCCATTCGACGCCATCGTTGGGCACTGTCACCAGCGCGCCGAAAAACGAACCGAACTGTTTCTGGCACATGCGGCAATGGCAGATGGACGCCCGGCCGAGCTTGCCCTTGATGCGGAAACGCACGGCACCGCACTGGCAGCCGCCGGTTCGAACTTCATCGGTCATGATTTTTCCTCTGGCGGCCATTGTTCGGTGTCATGGTCGGGATGCTGGTAGGAGACGAGCTCGGCGAGATAAGGCGCCGACGACATGTCGGCCATGGTGTCCTCGCCCGGCAATTGCGGGATGGTATCGACATAGGGAAGTTTTGCCTCCGTGCCCCACTGGATCAGCGGCACGATATCAGCCGGATTGTCGAAGGCGCCGATGGCGAGGCCGATGCCGTCCGGCGCGGTAAAGGTCAGCGGCGTGCCGCAATTGGCGCAAAAGCCACGATCGACATGGCTGGACGAGGCGAAATATTTCGGTTCGCCGCGCGTCCAGTCGAGTTTGGCGCCACGCACCGAGACCAGGGGCGCGTAAAATGAGCCGAACGCCTTCTGGCACATGCGGCAATGGCAGATCGAGGCGTCACCCAGCGCACCCTCGACGCGAAAGCGCACCGCGCCGCACTGGCAGCCACCGGTGTAGATCGGCCGGTTGTCGAGGCTCATGGCGTCTCACTCCGTTTCATAGTCATTCGGGCGCATGGCAGACGGCCTCGACATTGTTGCCGTCGGGATCCAAGACGAAGGCGCCGTAATAGTCCGGGTGATAATGCGGGCGCAGCCCCGGCCCGCCATTGTCCTTGCCGCCGGCGGCGAGCGCCGCGGCATGGAAGGCGTCGACCTCGGCGCGGCTGCGCGCGGTGAAGGCGACGTGCTGATGGGTCCTCGGCTTGTCATCGCTGGCCTGCAGCCAGAACACCGGCCGGTCGCGGCCATAGCCACCGACCTTGGCGCCGCCGGTATATTCCAGTGGCACCATGTAGATCAGCGAGGCGCCAAGCGGCGCTATCGCCTGGTCATAAAAGGCTTTCGACGCGTCGAAGTCGGCGACATTGATGCCGAGATGGTCGATCATGAAACAAGTTCCTCCCTTGCTGGCGCCGGCACGTCGGCGCCGGCCAAGCCGGCCCCGATGACGATGTGCTGGCAGGCATTGTCGATATCGCGGATGACGTCGTCGTTCCAGAAGCGCAGGATGGTCCAGCCACTGGCACTCAATTGAGCGCTGCGTGCCTTGTCGCGTTCTGCATCTTCTACGTCGGCATGCTGACTGCCATCAACCTCGACTACGAGGTGGTGGGCCGAACAGGCGAAGTCGACAATGTAGGGTCCAATCGGTACCTGTCGGCGAAAGCTTATCCCCATCAGCCGGTGAGCCCGCAACTCATTCCACAGTTTCAGCTCGGCATCGGTCATGAAGCGACGCATGGACTTTGCATTCTTGCGCTGACGCGATGGAACGAGGTCGTGACCCATGCTCAGGCCACTCCGCGCTGGCGATTAGCGAAAACCGAGGCGAGGGCTGATCTCCCCC